>CALFCE010000357.1 GCA_937951215.1 uncultured Granulosicoccaceae bacterium | reverse complement strand
AAGCGAATGCGTTGTTTACCTGTGGCGCTTGTATGGAGTACGTCGCCGGGGCTGTTAAAACCCCTCCCCGCTGGCTTGGCAAACTCGGACTGGAATGGAGTTACCGTTTGATCGAAAACCCCAGAAGATTTGCGTTCAGGTACCTCGTAGAGCCACTGATTCTCGGGCTCATTTTGTTACGTAACCTGGTTTTGCCAAACGCCAAACTCGCTGGGTCAAAGGCCAAGAACCGGGTAGGCTGATGGACTCCTCGAGCCTGCTGGCCTCCCTGCAGACTTCCGGTCAACGCCTGCGTAATCAACTGCAGGGTTTTTCCCTCAGCAGCCTGTTCAGTTCGCGTTACGCGCTGGCAGTGGGTGCTCAGGCTCTTGTTAGCGGCTTTCATTTTATTTTGAATCTGGTGCTGGTCAGACAGATCAGCCAGTATGATTACGGCATCTTTGCCTTTGCCTTTGTGTTGGCAATGTTCGCGCAGGCGATTAACAATGCGCTGATTTCAACACCACTGACTGTCTACACCCCGATTCTGAAAGACCCTGAGCAGCGCACCAAGCAGGAGCGCATGTTGAGTTCTGTCAACTTGCTTTTTTGCGCAGCCTTGCTGGCGCTTGGAATGATATACATTCCCTTTAGCACCCTCCCCTCAAACAGCGTGTTATACATTGCCGTATTCGTTGCGGTCTATTCCGCGCGACAGTACAGCCGGAGTTTTGGTTATGCCAGATTACGCCCCCTGGTAACCGCCTCGGGCGATGCAACCTACATGTTGTCAGGTATCGTGATCATGAGCCTGATATTGACCACCAATCCGGAGCCATCGGTGGGTATTATTTTATTGGCGTTGGCGGCAGCGAATCTGGTTGCAATCGTGGTCGAGAATGTCCTGCTACACGGCCCACGCTTTATCAATCAGTTTCGAGGCACCTTCAAAGGTTATAGCCACATCTGGCAACAATCGCGCTGGGCCCTCGCGGGAGCTGTGACCACTTTGCTGATGGGTCAGGCTCACAGCCTGATTATCGTTCAGTCCCATGGCCCTGAAGCCTTTGCCCCGCTCGCAGCCGGAGCTGTTTTATTTGGTCCGGTACGGGTAGCCCTGATGACCTGGCAGAACATGGTCAAACCCGAAATGGCACTGGCGTTGTTCGAGAACCGTCGAGACCTGGTCAAATCGCAGATTCGTCGTACCAGCTTTTTGATGTGTCTGGCCTTGATCGCGCTCGGTGTCGCCCTCACCTTGTTCTGGCCTCTGATCCACGAGTTTCTGTATTCCAAGAAATACAGCAACGAACCCATGGCCTGGATAGTCGGATTGTGGGCAATGATTACCTTGTGCTCGGCTTCTTACACGCCAGCCAGCGCAGCCTTGCAGGCCTTGAAAGATTTCAGAATACTGGCCATGGGAAGTATTTACGCATCGGTCATTGCCGGCCTCAGTGTCTGCATTCTGCTCGCATTGCACAGTCCGCCAATGACACTGGCTGGTATTCTGGCAGCAGAATTATTTATGGCCATTTTCCTGCTTCGCGTGTTGTATAAAAAACTGACGGAGGAGTGATGAAGGTTGCAATCTGCATTTGCACCTACCGTCGTCCCGACGGTTTATCAAAACTGCTGGACGCCTTGCAGCTGCTGGAGTTTGACGGCGAAGTCACCGTGGCAGTTGCTGACAATGATGCTGCACTCGAAGGTATGGCGGTTTGCAAAGCACTGCCTGAGACCTACCGCTGGCCAGTCCATACCACGACAGTTGAGAAGCAAGGCATATCCCATTCAAGGAACGCCGCGGCTAACCTGGCGCTGCAGTCAAAACCGGATTTCATTGCGTTTCTGGATGATGATGAATGGCCAGAACCTCATTGGTTGAGCGAATTGCTGCGCGTCCAGCAGGCCACCGGAGCTGATGCTGTCGGCGGGCCAACCATTTCAGTATTCCCTGAAAACACACCGGAACATGCGCGCAATAACAGCTACTACGGTGCAGATCTCGGCATTGCTGATGGCAGCGCTTGTCAGTTGGAAGCGGCTGGAAATTTTCTGATCAAAACTGATGCACTGGCGCCTCTCGCACCCGACTACTTCCACCCGGACTTTGCCTTGTCTGGCGGAGAAGACCTGGCATTTTTCCTGAAACTATCCAGCCTCGGCACATCCATGCACTGGGCAGCCGAAGCCAAGGTTAATGAAAGCGTACCCGAAGACCGGTTGTCTCTGGACTGGCTGAAGCAACGCGTCATTGTGATCGCAAATTCACGGGTCAGGGTCATGCGAATGGAACAACCTGGTCTAAGTGCTACGCTGGTGCGCTGTATCAAAACCTGTGGCTTGTGCGCCTATGCATCACTGCTTAGCGTGATTGGGCTGGTGAACAGTGATGTGAAAGCCGAGGCTCGACTGTTGCGCTGGAAATTCTGGGGTAAATTTACCGCTCATTTGAAAATGGACATCAGCCGGGCCGAGGGCCGTTAGCATGTCAGAAACATTGAAAAAACCTGATTTCTCTATTGTGATGCCTACCTACAACCGTGCATCGTCCATAACAACAACACTGGATGCGTGCTGGGAGCAACAATTCAGCAACTTCGAACTCTTGCTGGTCGACGATGGCTCGACTGACGACCTGGCAGCTGTGATCAAACATATCGATGACCCGCGACTCGTCTATATCCGGCAAGAGAATGCGGGGCCGGCTGCTGCGAGAAATCGCGGCATGCGGGCTGCCACCGGAAATTACATAGCATTCCTCGATGCTGATGATGTCTGGGATAAAGACTATTTGAAAACGGTGCAGGCGTTCATGCAGACAGAGAAGGCTGATTTTGTCTATAGTCAGATCATCGTAGATCGAGGGGTAGGGAAATACTGGATCAAGCCGGATCGAGCGATTAACCCCGATGAAAGTATCTACGATTATTTGTATGTCGCGGGTGGTTTCATACAAACCAGCACGATGGTTATCAGCCGTGAGCTGGCAGAGAAGGTATCCTGGGACGAAAGCGTGACGTTTGGCGACAACGATCAGTTTGCAATTGATTTATGGCATAACGGGGGCAGACCCAGAATGCTGCCACAACCCATGACTCTGTACGAAGACATCCTGAACCCTGCGGCCTTGTCTCAACTGCCGATCCACGGCGGCAGCTCGGAAAAACACACCAATTTTTTTTCCTGGATGGCAACACAAAAACAGCATATGTCGGAAAAGGCCTGGTTGGGCTACCGCGCAAAATTTGAATCTGGAGGCAACACTCCGTTTTTCAAAGGGCTGGCCATGTTGCGCGCCGCCCGGAAAAACGGTGCGATCAGCACCAAAGGCGTGCTGAGACAACTGCTGCAAAATATGTCTCCGCGCCTCTACCGAAGTCTCACAGACAAATTTGTCGCCCTGCGCGGCAAGTCACTGGACAGTATTCGACCCTGATGCGAGTCGCTACCTACTCACAACGCACAGCCGCAACCAGAGCGTCCATTGTCGCAATAGGTTTGTTGGTCCTGACTATCTTCCAGGGCAGCAGCGCCTTGCTGACACTGATTTACCACTTTGAAAAATCTCTCGAGCCGATATCCGTCTTGTTATGGCTGATATGCTATGTGGTGGCACTGGGCGGGCTAATGCTGACACACGGGCTCAACTGGATTTTCTGGCTATCCCGCTATCGTTTTTTACTGGTGATATTGCTGTTCGGGACAGCTGCCTCGATCGGCTGGTCCATCGATGCAAACATCACCACGACCCGAGTGTTGCATTTACTCGGTAGCTGTTTTATCGCCATCTATCTGGGTTTTATGGTGCCCCTGGCCACCACCTTGACGGTCATGGCCTGGACGCTGGGGGTGATATTGTTGGCGAGTGTAGCAGCCGTGTTTGCGCTGCCGTCACTGGGTATCGAATCCTATGAAGGCTCGCAAGTGTGGCGCGGGATTGTGACCTCGAAAAATACTTTAGGCTTTTGGTCAGCCGTCGCTGTACTGCTCTATGTATCTCAGCTCAGTCGTGCCCAAACCTTGTTGGGGAAGTTCACCTGCCTGGGCATGGTAGCGGTCAGTCTGGGCACCCTGTACTTCAGTCACTCAGCCACCTCATTGCTGGCCATGGTCATTGGCGGATCTGTTGCGTTGTACTTTTTTCTTGCAATACGTTTCCAGCTGGGATTCGTGCGCATGGTCATCAGGGCCATGCTGTTTACAGCGCTGGTTGCGATCGCTTTTCTTAACATCGACACTGCCGAACTGGTTGGTCGCTCCGGAGATTTGACCGGTCGTGGCGAAGTCTGGCAACAAACATGGAAGCTGATACTGGACAAGCCCTTGACTGGCTACGGCTACGGGGCCATCTGGAATCCAAACGATGCCACTATCTGGATTCAGAAAAAACTGACTGACTTTACCTGGGTGGTGTACCACGCCCACAATGGGTTTCTGCAAGTCGCTTCAGAAATCGGTTTGCCATTAACCTGTATTGCACTGCTTATGGTAGTACAGCAACTGATTGAAATTTTTTACTGCCAATACCAGCGCCAGCAATTGGGTGTGCTGTTTGTGTTGGGGTTTGTGATTACTTACCTTGTCAGTAACTATTCCGAAGCCCGGTTCCTGGTGAACCGTGAGCTTTACTGGATCATGTTTCTCGCGTTGCCGATCAGCATGTTGCGGCAGGTAACAGTTGTGATGCCGGCCGAACCTCTGCAAGACGATGACACTGAGCCGGATACGCCGGCACCAGACCCTGAAAACACACAGCGCGATACCGCTGTAGTGAACCGGCGTGAACAGAAAAACCAGCTGAAAAATCGGGTTAAATCCATTGAGTCCCTACCAGCTGCAAATCAGGCAGCTGCAAATCAGCCTGCTGCAAATCAGGCAGCCGCGAATCAGGCGACCGGCACGGCCTCGGCCAAAGCCGCCGACAGTACTTTGGTGCAACGGCTTTCCGAGCAGAATCTCGATGAGTTATTTGAGCCAGGCACAGAGACTGCCGATAAACCTGTTGCAAAGGCGACCGGTCAGGATCAATTCGCCAGTGAACCGGATCAACCCATAGAGCCAGATCATCTCACAAAGCCCGATTATCTGGGAGATGACCGCTTCGACAAGCTGGCTGATGTCGACTTTGATGTCGATGTCGGATCTGACCCGGTGGATTTCGAGTTGGACGAAGCAGATATAGATATGAACAGCCCAACCGGGGCTGCGCGGAGGAAGCGTTGAAACAGACCGTTCTGGTAACCGGTGGAGCCGGATATATCGGTTCGCACATGGCGAAAATGCTGGTGGCCGATGGCTACGAAGTCATCGTGTACGACAACCTTTCACGGGGTAATGAAGATGCCGTTATCGGTGCTCCGCTGATCAAGGGAGATATCGGAGACAGCACTGCCTTGCAGCAGGTTTTCAGCGACTACCCGATCGCTGCCGTATTACATTTTGCAGCATTTGCCTACGTCGGTGAATCGGTACAACATCCCGACATTTACTACCGCAACAATGTCAGTGGAACTCAGAACCTGCTGGATGTCATGCGTAAAAATGACGTCAGTAAACTGGTTTTCTCATCGACCTGTGCCACCTACGGGGTTCCAGAGTCGCTACCGATCACTGAGGAAACACCGCAGAACCCGATCAATCCCTACGGCCAGAGCAAACTGATTGTGGAGAGAATGCTCAGCGATTATGCACATGCCTATGGCCTGCGCAGTATCGCTCTGCGTTACTTTAACGCGGCTGGCAGTGCACCTGACGGGTCATTGGGTGAAAGGCACGATCCCGAACCCCACATCCTGCCGCTGGTGTTATTCGAAGCGCTCCGGGTTCAAGCAGGTGGCGACCCTGCTCTGACTGCCTTGAAAATATTTGGTGATGATTTTGACACTCCGGACGGGACCTGTATCAGGGACTACATTCACGTCGACGATCTGTGTCGGGCACATGTTTGTGCACTGGAGCGCCTGCACGCCGAACCCACACTGGGTGCTGAACAATTCAATCTTGGTGTGAATACAGGCGTCTCGGTACTCGACGTAATCAAGGCCTGCAGCAAGGTTACGGGCGTCGAGATACCGTATAAAATCGCAGGTCGGCGTGATGGTGATCCTCCACAGTTGGTCAGCGACGCCAGCAAGGCAATGCAGGTACTTGGCTGGACACCTCAGTACCCGAACATCGAAAAAAGCATCGAGCATGCCTGGAACTGGTTCTCCAACAACAAACCGGATTCTCTGGCTTGAGTGTAAATCTGCGAACATTGGATCCTTCAGGATAGCCTTATAACGTAGCAGTTGCGTGTCGGTAATCAGTATTTATCAACATTTGATCGATAATGGTTAACCGTAATCCGCTGTTGGAGCACAAGCCAATGAAACCATTGATTAGCCGTCTGCTTGTTTTCTTCAAAGCCGGACGGCAATTTGCCAATGTCACCGCCCTGGCATTGTTTTCAATGTTGCTCGGCAGTCTACCGGGTGGTCAGGTGCAAGCCGCTGACACACTGGCAGAGCAATGCTGGCAACGCAGTTTCTCGGACGATTTTGACTCTCTGGATCTGTGGGACAACACCACAGGCAAAGGCCAGTGGAAGACCAGCTATATTTGGGGCTCCGACATACGCATCAACAACGAGCTGCAATACTATGTCGACCCTCGCGTGCACGGCCACAATCCGTTCAGCATTGAAGACGGATTGTTAACCATCACGGCGATACCGACGCCGGCCAAGCTCGAAGGCAAGGTTAACGACATGCCCTATGTATCGGGTGTATTGACCACGGAAAACGGTTTTGCACAAAAATACGGCCGCTTTGAAGCCAGCCTGAAGGTACCGCAGGGCAAAGGTTTGTGGTCTGCGTTTTGGTTATTGCCTTCTTTTGATCAGTGGCCCCAGGGTGTTGCTGTGCTGCCTGAAATCGATGTCATGGAGTCGATTGGACATGAGCGTCGCACCTTTCATACGACCCTGCATACCAACCAGACCGGCAAGCTGACATCACACCCCTACGATCACACGGTTCGGCATACACTATCGGACAATTTCCATTTATATTCCGTGGTATGGACACCTGAAAAAGTGGTTTGGTATTTTGACAAGCGGAAGGTTGCCGAGCACCCGACTCCCGCGGACTTCACTCGCCCGGTACATTTTCTGCTAAATCTTGCTGTGGGTGGTAACTGGCCCGGCTCTCCGGACAAGAACACACGTTTTCCCGCCCATTTTGTTGTTGACTATGTTCGCGCATACACCGCTAAAGAGGGATGTCGTTAGCTCGATGAACGAGAGTGTGACTAGCGAACCGGCTGTTAAATCTCTCGACCCCGAAGCGGTTCGCTATCTGGTCGTCCACTGTTCTGCATCACCAGATGATGAAGAGATGACTGCGCGTGATATTCACGAGATGCATCTGGGGTTTGGGTGGCATGGCTGTGGTTATCACAAGGTGATTAATCGCAATGGCACGATCGAGCAGGGCCGACCGGAATACTGGGTAGGTGCACACGTCTATGGGCATAATGAGGAGAGTCTGGGTGTGTGCCTGATTGGCTGCAACGAGTTTACCGATGCGCAGTTTTCATCACTGCATCAGGTGCTCAGTCAATGGCAGCAACTCTGCCCAAACGCCATAATCTGTGGACATTGTGACTTCCCGACTACAGAAAAAACCTGCCCCAATTTTGATGTATCCAGTTGGTGTAAAGAACACGAACTCACCTGATCAAAGCAGTAATTTCGCCTTTAAAAAGGTGGGAGGCTCACAAAGCTCTGGCATCCATTATCGCCTGCACCCAAGGAGCTGGCCGTTCCTGTGGCAAGTTATGCCCGGCCCCCGCCAGCACTCTGTGTTCATGCGGCCCGGTAAATTTTTTCGCATGATGAGCGGTACCCGTATCAACACCATCAGCATCGCCATCAACAGTGATACTGGGGACTGAAATTTCCGGTTGATCTTGCAGCAGGGCTTCAATTGGCAAAACGGCTGGATCACCGTCAACCAGACCAAAGCGGTGACGGTAGGAATGTATAACCACATCGACAAAATCCGGGTTATCAAACGCAGCCGCCGACTTTTCGAAATCGGCGTCACTGAATTCCCAATTGGGCGACCACATTTTCCAGAGTAATCTGGCAATCTCACGTCGATTGCTTTGTAAGCCTCTCCTTCCTCGCTCTGAATGAAAGTAATACTGGTACCAGTAGCTGGCTTCTTCCGCCGCCGGCGCGGGTTCCTGACTGCGTGCGATATTCTGGATGTTGTAGGAATTGGCCGATACCAGTGCGGTGACCCGTTCCGGCCACAAAGCAGCAACAATGCAAGACGCCCTCCCCCCCCAATCGTATCCGGCCAACACAGCCTGGCTGATTTCCAGAGCATCCAGCAACTCTTTCAAATCACTACCCAGTGACGCCTGTTCACCGGAACGCAAGGTTGAGGTGGATAAAAACCGCGTCTCCCCATAGCCACGCAACCAGGGCGTTATAACCCGGGCACCGTTGGCCACCAGGGGATCTATACACTCATCATAACAGTGCACATCGTAAGGAAAGCCGTGGCTAAGCACACAAGGCCACCCGTCGATATCACCGTGTTCACGATAAGCGATATCGAGAGAGGATGTTTTGACACTACTCTGGCGCATCGAACTCACCATTCAAATACCCTCTCTTTGCTGCAATTTGCGGTAGGTTTCCGGCCACATCTCGGCCGGGAGCGAGCCACGCTCCTTCAGCCAGGGATGGAGTTCAACTGCTTTGCGCAAAACATCGAGTGCCGCAGCTCGCCGGTTTTTAATCATCAAAATATGATGCATGCCTGACATCGCACCGAAATGCCGTGGTTCGAGTTCAATGGCCTTTTCAAGATCCGCGAGTGAGGCGTCATAGTTTTCACGCAAAAATCTGGCAAACGCTCGCTGGTTATAACCCTCTGCATAAGCAGGAGCTTGTTCAACCACCCGATCCAAATGCTCTTCCGCCGCTTCAAAATCATAGGCACGCATCCGTTCCATACCTGCATCCAGATGAACCCGGATTTCAGGTGTCGGTGATTGACTGAACCAGTAGGCCCAGATTCGGCCCTCGATATCACGCCCCTGCTCTTCACTGGTTGCCGCTTGCAATTGCGCAAACAGTTCCCGGCTCTCGGAATCTGCTGTCAACGCAGCAAGTGTCATGCTGTAAAAAAACACAACAGCGATCAAGCACTTTTGAAATGTAAATCGTGACATCATTCGAATCATAATTATCCCTGCCAACATCAGTTCAGCGATCGGGGGTTGACTGACTTTCGCTAAACAGCTTGCCTGGTGCAACTGGTCGATCTAAACAGCCGGCCTTGCATGGTGAGGTTGATATACGCCCAGTTTCGCGCCACCCGGCAGAGTGATGTAAACCAGAACACCCCAATCCTGCGACTCGGCCGATGAACAACTCACCGACAACTCTCCCATTCGGTCGGTAAACGCGTTTATGTCATCACACATCAAATAAAACTCCTGGGCACTACTTTCACGGGCTGGATGAACACCCAGCTCAGCTGGTGGTAGCGAGAAAATTAACCATCCATCTCCCACATCGACATTGGGAAGCTCCAGTACATCTTTGAAGAATGCGCGATCAGCATCTGCGTCTGTACTGTAAAGAATCACATGCGAGCCTGAAATCATCGTCCAATCCTCTCTAGTCCAACAGGTAGGTACATGTTCACATTCAAACCGGTTTTTAAATCTCCGGGCAACTACTATCAGTCAACTGGTGGATGCATTGTGTGCCATTCAGAGTGCTGCTGAAACGCATAGCCTGCTGCCAGGATACGAGCTTCCTCAAAATGAGCACCCACTATTTGCGCTCCCACGGGAACTCCGTCCGCGGTCGTGCCGACCGGTAGCGTCAGGGACGGATGTCGACTCATGTTCAGCGGCGCGGTAAATCGAAGCCTGGCCAATCTGTCGGCTCCGGTACCTGACTGTTTCTGGATTTGCTCAATACTCGGGGCCGCAACATTCATCGAAGGCAATAAAAACAGATCAACATCGCTAAAAACCGCTTGCAGTTCAGCAGCAAACGCTTCACGCCGATAGCCCACACTGACCAGATCGGTGGTCGACACATTCATCCCCGCCTGGATTTGGGCAGCCATTGCCGGCCCGTACTGTTCTTGCTGCGAGGGATAGGTAGCAGCGTGAGAGACAACGACTTCAGCCAGACACTGTGTCAAACCATCCTGCGCAGCCGTATCCAGTTCGGGCATGCTGATATCGACGAGCGTCGCGCCACAGGATTGAAGAACTTGTGCCAGCTGCTCAACACCCTGTCGCATGGCGTCGTCCGAGTTCGCTGCAATCAGTGGTCTATCGATACCGATTCTAAGCCCGTCGACACCATTCTTTAACCCTTCAACATAGTCAGGTACAGCAGCGTGTGCTGACAACGGATCTTGCGGATCATTGCCGGCTATAACCGACAGCAACAAGGCGCAATCTTCAGCACTGCGGGCCATCGGCCCCAAATGATCCATGGAGGCGGCGAGCGGAAACACACCTGCGCAGCTAACCCGGCCCCAGGTCGGCTTCAACCCGGTTACACCATTGACGGTGGATGGAAAACGGATGGAGCCCAACGTGTCACTGCCCAGAGAACCAAAGCACAAGCCGGCAGCCGTTGACACACCCGAGCCACTGGAAGAAACACCTGACCAGTATCCTTCACCCCAGGGATTAACCGGGGCCGCTATATCCGGGTGATGGGTGGCGAAAGCGCCTTCCGTCATGGTGAGTTTACCCAGCAATACCGCACCGGCATTTGCCAGACGACGCACCACGGTGGCATCTTCAGCGGGAACCCGCTCGCGATGTACAGCCATCCCGGCTGCGGTGGCTATGCCAGCAGTATCACACAAATCCTTCAGCGCCAGCGGTACACCATGCAGTGCGCCCAGAGATTCCCCGTTAGCCTGTGCAGAATCCGCCGCTTCAGCTTGTTGAATCGCAAGCTCTTCGCAGATAACCTGATAGCATTTCAGTGTCGGGTTCAATCGCTTGACCCTTTCAAGCATATGCGTGGTGAGCTCGACACTGCTGGTTTTGCCGGTTTTAATTGCATCGACCGCCTGTGTCAAAGATTGCCAGTGTTGCATGTCTGTTATTCCCTGTACTGTTCAAGTCAGTATAAGCCAAGCGCATGACAACCGGTAGCAACTGCACCAGAGCACAAAAAGCGTGCTAATCTGACTCTGGTACGGGATCCGGTCAATACCGACCCTATCGTCATCGCGCAATGATGCAGGCCCTGTTTGCAAACCGATGAGTGCAGGCCCATGATTGCAGCCCCGTGAGTTCGTCCTCGTTAGTTAAGGGAGTTAGCCATGAACAAAAGACTTGAAGAAACCAAACCGGCCGCCATGCACCCGGCTGAGTGGGATGTCCGTGTCAAACTTGCAGCGGCTTACCGACTTGTGGACTATTTCGGTTGGTGTGAATTAATCTACGGGCATTTAACTGCAAAGGTACCCGGACCTGATCATCACTTTCTGATTAACCCTTACGGGCTTAATTATGATGAGGTCACCGCCTCCAATCTGGTCAAGATCGATCTTGACGGCAATAAAGTCGATGCCGATTGCGAGCACCCGGTCAGCGCTGCAGGTTTTGTTATTCATTCGGCGATTCATATGTCTGATTCAGAACGCAACCAGGTAGTCATACATACTCACAGTCGCTCCGGCATGGCCATTGCCGCACTCAAGGAAGGGCTTTTACCTGTATCCATGGGATCAACCGCCTTGTGCAACAACCTCAGTTACCACGAATACGAAGGGGTCAGTTTGTACCTTGAAGAGCGCGAACGGTTAATTGCAGCTCTGGGCAACAACCAGTCGATGATCCTGCGCAATCATGGCTTGCTGACGACCGGCAACAGCGTGCCCGACGCGTTCCTTCGGCACTACAGGCTTGAACGTGCTGCACAGGTGCAGCTCGATGCCAGCGCTTCCGGCACACTGAACATTCTGGACAGCGCTGTCGCGACGAAGTCCGGAGAGGATGTCAATCGCTTTGCGGCAATGGAGGACGATGCCGGTGCGCTGGAATTTTCCGCGCTGATGCGCAAGCTGGATAAAATCGATACCGGCTACCGACACTGACCATTTTTAACATCAGAACTCACCAATGAAAATTGCGATCTTCGGTTCAGGCGGTTTGGGGGCCTACTACGGTGTCCGGTTTTCACAAGCCGGGCATCAAGTCAGTTTTATTGCCAGAGGCGCGCATCTAGACGCCATTAACCGCCAGGGCTTGCAACTCTACAGCCCGCTGGGGGACGCCTTGTTGCATCCGGTCAACGCCAGCGCCCACCCCACGGATCTTGGCGAACAGGACCTGGTACTGGTGGCAGTTAAAACCTGGCAACTTCCGGATGTTGCCGAATCCATGGCACCTCTGATGGGTGAGCAGACACTGGTAGTGCCGTTTCTCAACGGTATTGAAGCTGTCGACGTACTGGCTGACAAACTCGGACGCAACCCGGTGCTGGGTGGTTTATCCCGTATCTTCAGCAAGCTTGAGAGTCCGGGTTGTATCCGTCATTTTAACGATTCAGCCTTTGTCGAAATTGGAGAACCCTTCGATGCCGGCCCATCAGAGCGATGCCGGCAAATCTGCGATGCCTTTGCTGAAGCTGGTGTGGAGACAGAGCTCAGCGAGAATATCCGCGCCAACCTTTGGCGCAAGCTGATATTGGTCTGTTCCTGGGGTGGTCTGGGAGCGCTCAGCCAAAGTCCTATGGGTGATCTTAAAGCCTGCGACGAAACCCGAGAGCTGATTACCCAATGCGCGCACGAAGCTATCGCGGTAGCTGCAGCTGAAGGGCATGTCTTTGCCGACAACATCATTGAAACCCACTGGCAATTCTACGAAACGCTGCCGGCCCAGGCCACCACATCCCTCAGCCGTGATTTACTCGCGGGGATGCCCTCCGAGCTCGAGGCATGGCAAGGCGAGGTGGTCAGGCTGGCAGATAAACACCAGATTGATGTGCCGAATCTGCGCTTCGTGTATCGTGCGCTGCTGCCCATGGAAATGCGCGCTCGCGCTTGACACTCCAGCGAGCAGCCTGGCCCGCAATTCAATCCGGTACGAAAGCCTCTGGCGTTTTGGCAATCACGGTGCTGCGATGCATATAGCGATCGGCATCATAGTCCTGAATGGCCAGATGAATCGTTGCCCGGTTATCCCAAATCAACAAATCGTTTTGCAGCCACCGGTGCCGGTATATAAATTCCTGCTTTGTACAGTGATTGTATAAAAACTGCAGCAGCATCTGACTCTCAGCAGCATCAAAACCCTGCAAGTGGGAAGTAAAACCCTCATTGACAAACAGAGCAGCTTGTCCGGTATCAGGGTGTTTGATCACCACCGGATGACAATATTGATTTTGCCCGTCAAAGTCTTCACTCACCAGATCAGATGCCGCGTAGCTTCCACTGGCGTTTGCCGCGACTCGAAAATCATGCACGGCAGACAGACTGCCGAGCATCTGTTGCATCGATGGCGACAGAGCGTTAAATGCCGCAATCTGGCTGGCAAACAGTGTGTCGCCACCAAACGCTGGAATCTCGATACCGTATAGCAACGAGGCCATAGCCGGATGCGAGCGGAATGACACATCGGAGTGCCAGTAACTACCCGCGCGCGAGCGACCGAGTGGCTCACCGCTAGTCGACTTTTTGTTGGAGACACGATAGATGGTAGGCACTTCAGGCATCAGAAACGGTTTGACCGACTCCTGAAAATGGTCGTCCTCGCCAAACAGTGGGCCAAAACGACGGCTGAATTCTGTTTGAGTCTGCGGCGTTAACCGCTGTCCCCGAATTACCGCGAGACCGTTGGCCGCGTTCCATTGTTTGCGGAGCTCGGTAAAATCTGCGTCGTTGATGTTGGCAACATCAACCTCGGTTATCTCAACGCCCAGTGCAGGCGACAAGGGTTTACATTGCATCGTCAAGCGTCCTTGGCGTTAGCCAGCAGGTCCAGTCGCGCCTTGCGCAAACAGATAAAATCCAGCAACAAAGAAGCGGCTGCCAGTGCGGTAATACCGGAATGATCATAGGCGGGTGCGACTTCGACCAGATCCATACCGACAACATCGATATCAACCAGATTGCGAATCAGTGTCTGCCCCTGCCAGGTACTTAGACCACCACTGACGGGTGTACCTGTGCCGGGTGCAAATGCCGGATCGAGGCCGTCAATATCAAAACTGAGGTAGACAGGCTTGTCCTTGACTACCTCTCGTACCTTGTCGACCACCGCCATTATGCCGTTGGAGTGAACCCAATTGGCATCCAGCACGGTACAGCCATGATCACTGCTATTCAGTGTGCGTATCCCGATCTGGACCGAATGTGCACTGTCGATAAAACCTTCGTTAATGGCGTGATAAAACATGGTGCCGTGATCAATCCGCTTTTCATCCTCAGCCCAGGTATCAGAGTGAGCATCGATCTGTACCAGTGCGACCGGACCATGCTTTGCGGCGTGTGCCTTGATCAGTGGATAGGAAACGGAATGATCGCCCCCCATGGATATCAGAAATGGCACTTCGCTGATGATCGAGGCAGCCTGCTCTTCGATGGCAGCGATAACCGATTCGGGTTTTCCCGGGTCAAATTCACAATCGCCATAATCAATCATCGCAAGCGATTCAAACGGATCAAAGCCCCACGGCCACGCTGCCCCTTCCCATGCCAGATTACTGGATATCTCACGGATCGCTCGCGGACCAAATCGGGCACCCGGGCGATTGGTTACGGCCAGATCGTAAGGGATGCCCCAGCTGACAATATCCACACCGTTCAGCGAGCGGGTTGCCGCACGACGAAACAAACTCAGAAAACCGCTGTAGGTGGGCACCGCGCCCATACCGCTTTTGAGCTGTTGGGGATCGGTCAGCGACACGTCTACGCCCTACTCTGCGCAGCGCTACTTTGGGTAGCACTACTGTGGGCAACGCTTGCGTCGGCTGCCGGCGTCGGTGGCGAATTGCCGGGTTGTTCAATCCGCAGCTTGTTTCGAATGATCAGCAGCAACACCAGTGACGGGATTACCATCAGTGCAGTGATAATAAAAAACTGCCCCCAATCACCCTCGAGCCAATCCACCAATTCTCCCGAGGAGGCTGCCAACAGGGTGCGACCCAGCGTTCCTATGGATGCCAACAGCGCGTATTGAGTTGCGGTATAGGTACGATCCACCAGAAGCGATATAAACGTGACGAACGCAACGGTGGCGAACGCTGCAGCAATATCGTCAAGCAATACTGCCGCCGCGAACAGCAGTTTTGACTTACCTGTCCACGCCAGCAGCGTGAACATCAGATTGGTACTGGCCATCGCGACCCCAGCCAGCAACAGGGTTTTGACAATACCGGACTTGGCTGCGAACCAGCCACCGATCAACGTAAACACAACCGTCGTAATCCAGCCCAGCGTTTTGGAATAGACAGCAATATCGGATTTGGAAAAACCCATCTCTTTGTAAAACACCACAGACATTTTTCCCATAAAAGCTTCACCAATCTTGAACAGAAAGATAAAACTTAAAATGGCTATACCAATCGCCAGGCCATTCTTTTTAAAGAAACTGGTTAACGGCGCAACAATGGTTGCAGCCACCCAACCCAGAGCACCACCTCCCATGCTTTGCTGTTGTTGAAGTTGGGCCTGACGGCGAATCTCGTAAGATTGCTCAGGAATCCACAACAAGGCGAAGTTACAGATCAGGATAAGCAGTGTGACGAGAATAAAAGTCAGCTGCCAATAATTGCTGTGCCCGGCATTTTCAAAAAAATCAGCTGCAAACAGGGTAACGGTGCCACCGAGCTTGTATCCGGTCCACCATCCGACAACAGCGATAGCCGCACCGGCTGCCATCGAAGATTGTTCACGTTCCGGTATCTGTTCAATACGCAGCGCATCAATGGTGATGTCCTGAGTCGCCGACGATATCGCAATCAGCAGCCCGAAAAAAATAATCAGAGCAAGGTTGTCACTGGCGCTGATCATACTCCAGGCAATCAGACACAACAGAATGATCAACTGCATCGACATAATCCACGACTTGCGATGCCCCAGCATGTCGGTCAGTACCGGTATTCGGATTCGATCGACCAGCGGGGCCCACCAGAAATTGATCGCGTAGACCCCGAATATCAAACTGGCCCAGCCAATGGTGCTGCGGCTCAACCCCTCTTCTTTCAGCCATAACGAGAGTGCGGTGCCGATCAGCACCCAGGGAAAGCCGCTGATAATACCCAGTAACAATATGCGTAACATGCGACGATCAAAATACACCGCAAAACCGTTTTTGCCGTTCGTCGCGGCATCGCCCGCCGGCGAGCCGGATTGCTGAGTAGCGGAGTCACCAATTGACATAGCGTAGAAGGCTCCTGTTAAGGTCGGGTCGGCTGCAAGTTTACACTTTTTCCACTGACACCGTGCCGTCCACCTGCTGCCTCATGCATAATACACAAAGGCCGCTGCTCCTCAATCAGAAGTGCAGCAAGATTATATGCTACTGATCCGGCCGTTAACCGGACTAGTTCCCGTAGCCGACCATAAAAACCCCAGTAACTATAAAAACCCCGGTAAAAGTACCTGACAACATCGCTGCCATGACAGGAAATAACATACCCAAGCCGACGATCGGTTATTGCGAAGGATACTATGGGCAGCTGCTCAGCTGGGACGCGCGATCTCGCCTGCTAGATAAACTGCAGCAGCTGGAGATGAACACCTACGTCTATGCGCCCAAGGAGGATTACTACCATCGGGTGGGCTGGCGCGAACCTTATCCACAGGATTGGTCCAGATGCTTCAGCGAATTTTGCAAACGTGCAAGTACATCAGGAATCAATGTCGTAGCCGGAGTTGCACCGGGTATCGATTTTGATTTTTCACACTTGTCCGCCGATCGCAATGAGGGTAACAGCGGGAGTGATTTTTCAATTTTATTGCAGAAATCCAGGCAACTGTTAAGCCTGGGGGCTTCCAGCCTTATGCTGCTGATAGACGATATCGATCCCGATTTTGAACGCCGCAAAGGGCACTTCAGAACTGAAGGTGAGGCCCATGCAGCGCTTGCGAACAGATTAGCTGATGCACTGCCCGGCACGATTTCAGTGGTACCCAGAATTTACGCAAACGAGCTATCAGTTGATGCTGTGGATTATTTGCCGTCGTTTACCGAAACCTTGCATCCTGCCATCGAGATTTACTATTGCGGGAAAACCATCGTCGCAGCAGAACCGCATCCGGCAGATATTGAAGAGCTGGTCGGGCCGGTTGCGAATGGTATCGTTATTTGGGACAACCTGTACGCTAACGACTATTGCCCGCGCAGGCTGTTTACCGGTGCCTGGCAGGGTCGGCAAGACTGCCCGGATCTGGTGCTGAACCCGACGGGTATGATTGAAACCGATTTACTGCTTCTGGACTTGATGAAAATTGCGATCAATGATCTGTCTGCGGACGCAAGACGCAAGGTGTTTCGGCAACACGGTGTCCCGGCGGAGTTCGAGCTTGTCGAACAATTTTACAACTCGCCTCATTTTACCGATCAAGCTCTGCCACCAGCACCCACTGCCGACGACCCGGTATTTGCAGCTCTGGAAACCTTGCTGTGGCGCTGGAAATCGCCACTGTCTCGGGAGTGGTATCCTTTATTGTTTGGTCTGAAACAGGATCTGATGCTGACTCAGGGTCTGATGCCTTGCGAGCGGGTTTACAAAACCCAGACGGCAGCACTGGCATCTGTTCTGGAACCGACACTCGCACCAGCGTTGATTAAATAGGAAAGCACAGTGTTTTTTGGCGAGCTCCCAACAACCGAGGCAGCAGGCTGCTTTCTGGCCCACTCACTTAAAACCTCGAAGGGTCGTGTCCGCAAGGGCCAACAACTGAACGACGCCGTCATTGCTCAACTGCTTGAGGACGGGATTGATACCATTACAGTAGCACGGCCTGATAGTGACGATGTGCATGAGGATGAAGCAGCACGGTCATTGGCCAATGCACTTCTGGGTACAAGTACAAAAGCGGATTCCGCACGAACGGGCCGTGTCAATTTGTATGCGAGCGAAAGCGGAATGCTGACCTTTAAACCGGATGTCATCCTCGCTATCAATGCAATCGATCCCGGCATCACACTGGCCACTCTGAATGAAAATCTTTGGGTACAAAAAGGCCGCATGATCGCCACTGTCAAGATCATTCCTTATGCAGTCGCCAACACTGATTTGCAACAGGTGCTGGCACTTTGCAACGCTCAAGCCAAACTATCGGTGCGGGTCCCGGCAGCTCACCGGGCCTGTCTGATTCAAACCGAACTGCCCGGCATCAACTCGTCCATGCTGGATAAAACCGTGGCGGTGACACAACAGCGTTTGCTGAAACGCAATGCCACGCTGCAAACCGAGATTCGTTGCGAACATAGCGTGGGGGCTTTACACGAGACCCTGGCTACACTCAGCCAGGCTACCCGAAGTCAGCCTGACTGGATCCTTATCGCCGGTGCGTCAGCGATCAGCGACCGTGCTGATGTGGTCCCGGCTGCCATCGAGGCCGCTGGTGGGCATGTTGACCGTTACGGTTTGCCGGTCGACCCCGGTAACCTGCTGTTGCTTGGAAAAATCGGTAACACTCAGGTGATAGGTTTGCCCGGTTGCGCGCGCTCAGCAAAACCCAATGGGTTTGATCAAATCCTGGATCGTCTTGCCTGTGGACTCAATCTCGATAATCATTGGCTGAACAGTCTCAGTGTCGGTGGGCTGCTGGGCGAAATACTCGAGCGCCCGCGTCCACGTGTGGTCAATACAGAACATAGGCATTCAGACACCAGCATCAGCCTCAATCAGACGAGCGGGCAGACGAGCGGGCAGCAGAGTGCATCCTCGGGCACAGGAAAGTCTTTGGCTGGAGTATTGCTCGCCGCAGGATCATCCAGACGCTTTGGTGATGACAACAAATTGCTGGCCAAATGGCAGGGTCAATCGCTGGCCTCCTGGTCGTTGCAGCAGATGCTGAAGGCCGAGCTCGACCGTATCGTTGTGGTCACCGGATTTCAGCAACAGGAAGTAGAGACAACTCTGAGGCGCGAAGTGCTGGAGCAGCAACACCATCTGCCATCGACCATCGAATTTGTGTTTAACCCGGAGTATTCAAGTGGCATGGCAAGCTCTATCGTCACGGCTATGTCAGCTCTGGCCGAGTACGATGCGGTGGTTGTCTGCCTTGCCGACATGCCGGAGGCCGGCTCGAGCATCAGCGTCTTGCGCAGCACCTGGCAAGACAACCCGTCTATGTGTGCGTTTGTTCCCACATGCTACGGTAAACGAGGGAACCCGGTGTTGATCACCAAGCCACTGTTTGACAGTGTGCTGACACTCACCGGTGATACCGGTGCACGGCATATCCTGTCGGACAATGCATCCGTGGTAATGGAAGTGCCGGTTGACGCAAAAGCGGTGCTTGGCGACATCGATACGCCGCAGCAACTGGCCGACTATTGAGCGTCACGACTCCAAAAGCCAAACAGGAACAGCGATGACAATCGACAACAGTGATCTTGAAGTAATCAGTACCGCTTGTCGCTGGCTTGCAGCAGGGCAAGCGGTGGATCTGGTAACAGTAGTCAAAACCTGGGGTTCATCCCCACGGCCGGTCGGGTCCATGGCTGTTGTTCGCCGTGATGGCACCCTCGTCGGTTCAGTGTCGGGAGGTTGCGTCGAAAAACAGCTGGCAGAGCAACTTGCCCGTTCATCTGAGCGGACGGGTACCGACTCCGAGGACGCAGCTGATGGGCATCGTATTGTGACCCACCAGATAGACGACGAACAGGCGCAGCGCTTTGGTCTGTCTTGTGGTGGGCAGCTGGAGCTGGTGTTCGAATCATTAACGGAGCCCGACGCACTGATCGATCTGCAAGCGGCGATGCAAAAA
>CALFCE010000356.1 GCA_937951215.1 uncultured Granulosicoccaceae bacterium | reverse complement strand
CCGCGATTCTCAATTCTAATGAAGGTACCAGCCCGGTGCTCAAAATCGGGCTGGCTTGCAGGTTGCAAACCCACTTCACCAGGATGATGACCTGGGATAATTAGGAATGATCAGGCGGGAATACTGACTCTCTCGGGTTGTGCAGTTTTTACTTTCGCGCGATCGAATGCCTCAAGCGAGCGCTCCAATGCGGAGACGCCTGCCGGTACATCCACCTCTGCCCCCAGTGATTGAATACTGGCCCCTAACGCATGCAGAGTACGGAAAATATTATGTGCCCTGCTCTGCTCTCCCATTTGTCCAACACGGACGATATTCGCACCAAAAGAACCGGAAATTTCTACCCGGTAGACGGATGACATTTTGCGCAACAACTCACCCTGATCGATGCCTTCCGGCAAATCAATACCAACGACAGAATTTAATCGATGAGCTGTGTCAACATGCAGTCCAAGATTCATCGCCTGGATGCCTGCCTGAAGGGATTTTGAAGATCTTGTGTGACGGGCGAACCGCACCTCGAGAGTCTCACTGCATATAAGCCTGAGCGCTTCATGAATCGCCAACACACCGGAAACCGGGGCTGTGTAGTGATATGACTTGCCGTACCAGAATTTGTCCGCAAGATTTGCATCAAGACACCAATGACTCATTTTGGACTGGCGCGACTGAATAAAATCCCAGGCCTTTTCTGAAAAGGCAACCAGCGACACCCCCGGGATGGATGACAGGCCTTTTTGCCCACCGGTAATAACCGCGTCGATCCCCCAGGCTTGCATGCACAAAGGCATCGTGCTCAAGGTACAAACCGCATCGACAATCACCATGCAATCGTAACGCCTGGCCATAGCACAAATCTCTTTGAGGCCATGATTGCAAACAGTATTGGACGTTTCACCCTGTACTATGGTCAATACCTTCGGGCGATGGCGGGCAATCAACGGCTCAATGTCACTGACATTCGCCGCCTTGCGATCAACCACCTGGTGTTTGACAACTGTGGCCCCCACTCTCTCAGCCATAACAGCCAGACGATTGCTAAAGAAACCATTACATACGGAAAGCACCGTATCATTTGCTTCCACCAGGTTGACTACTGCCATTTCCATTGCCGCTGATCCGGGACCTGCAACACCAAGAATTCTTGCGGATGAACTCTGAAAGACGTACCCCGACATCGTCTTTACCTGGTCAATGATCTGCGCCATTGTGTCACCGAGATGATTGATCACAATAGAGTTGGCTGCAGCGACACGAGGGGGAATGGGAACCGGACCAGCACCCATCATCAATAATGGTTCTTCCGGTAACAGGGTATCCAATGGCTGGATATGTTCGGGAACGGAAACAGTGACAGAGCTTTCACTGACCTGACTTAACGACACCTTACTTTTAACCAACAGTTATTCCCTTTTCTCTTTAAAGCAAGTGGTCGCGACGATTGACTAGCACTCTTAAGGCTATCAGCCGACCACACCACCATTGACCTGCATCAGCTGGCCGTTTACAAAGCCGGCATCATCGCTAACCAGATAGCTGACCATACGGGCAATATCGGATGGCGCTCCCAGACGGCCGCTAGGGTTTTGCTCTTTAAGCGTTTCATAACGGCCGGCAAACCCGGGATCTTCAGCTTCCCCGAGAATGGTCCCGGGAGAAATGATATTGGCGGTGACACCCGCTCGGCCATATTCCTTGGCGATCGATTTGGTTAAACCCCAAACCGCATGCTTTGAAATACTGGCTGCGGATTTACCGGGATAACCTTGCTGTGCATTCATACCGGTGAAGTTAATAATGCGCCCCCAGCCCTTGTCTATCATGCCGGGCAGACAGGCACGTGTTAGCCAGAATGGGCCATGCAGGTTAACGTCCATGATTCGATGGAAATCCGCTTCATCATCGTTGACCAGATCATACGAGGGCCTGATGGCAGCATTGTTAACCAGCACATCGATACCACCAAACTGTTTGATCCCGAGCTCGGCAATAGCCATGGCATCGTCACGCACACCGACATCGCCCATTGCGATTTCTACTTGCGCACCAGCCGCCTTGACCTCAGCAGCAACGGCCTCACAGGCATCAAGATTGGATGAGCCGTTGACGATGACGTTGTAGCCTTGCGAGCCCAGGTCAATGGCAATCGCACGTCCGATGTTTTGCCCGGAACCGGTAATCAAGGCCGTGCGTTGCATCAGAAGAACGACGTAATCAGTTTACCCGGCAGCCAAAGCGCCAGCATCGGGAACATAAGAACGATCATAAGTACCACGGTATCTGAAATACAGAACGGGAACGATCCACGGATAACCTGCGTGACAGGGAGTTTGGTAACACCACTTACAGCGAACAGATTCAATCCTACCGGTGGTATAACGCTACCGATTTCAATACAAAGTGCAGTCAGTATACCCAAGTGCACCGGATCGACACCGAGTGCCAGTGCAACCGGGAAATAAATAGGTACGGTCAGCACCAGGATCGCCACACCGGTTAGCCACATTGACAACAACAACAGCGTAGCCATCAGCGCAAACAGGAAGGCATGCTTTGACAGGCCTAAATCACCCACCCAAGCAGCAATCTCCTGCGGCCACCCCATATTGGCGAGGAAAAATTGAAAGATACCAACGCAACCCAGCAGGAAGAAAACAATACCGGTTAAATTCATCGTACGACGGGTAACGGGTATCAGCTCTTTAATAAAGGGGCCACGTTTGAAAATAACGCCATACGCCAGTGCATAACAGGCAGCTGCCGCACCCGCTTCGGTGGGAGTAAAGATCCCGCCATAGAGGCCACCCAACACCAATACCGGCATCAGAAGCGCTGGCAATGCTTCAACAAAAGCGATCTTGCATTGCTTCCAGCTAAAGGTGCCGGATGGCAGCTTGACCACAAACACCGACACGGAAACAATGATAATGGCATCACTGATAGCCAGCATAATGCCCGGTATCACACCCGCGAAGAACAGATCAACAATGGAAATTTCGGTTATCACGCCAAATAAAATCAGCGTAATACTGGGAGGGATTAACAACGCTATGCCACCGGCGGACGCAATAACCCCTGCAGCCATCCATTTCGGATAACCTCGCTTGACCATCTCCGGATAGGCGATAACACTCATCGCGGCAGCCATCGCAGTGGATGACCCTGAGATAGCACCAAACATCACAGCCGAAAGCAGGGTTGCATAGGCAAACCCACCGGGAACCCATCCCACCAAGGCATCGGCAAAATTAAACAGCCCTCGCACCAGGCCGGTTTTCTCCATCAGAAAGCCGGCATAGATAAAAAACGGAATCGCGATCAGCGTGTATTTGCTGATAAAAATAAAGAAGGCTTCGTAGAGCGTGCCAAAGGTCAGGAAGTCATCGAACATGACCATGATCGATGTCGCACCCGCCAGTGACACCGCAATAGGCACGCCGATCAGCAGCAGGGAAAACAGGATGATTGCAAGTGCCAGCATCAAACAGCCCTTAAGTTGCCAATAACGTCAGCGTTAGACATCCGTGGTGATCTCCATATCTTCATCGAGATAGTCCTTGCGGATAAAACCGATGATATCTTCGATCAATTGCAATGCAGCGATAAAGGACATCAGCAAGAAGCCGAACATTAAAATCAGATAGAAGGGCCACAACGGGATTAACAGGCTGTAGGTTGTGAGATCCCTGTCCAGCGCGTAGCTGAGGGTTGGCCAACCGGTTATACCGATGGCCGCACAGAAAACCATGATAATGGCTGACACGACCACCTTCAGCGCACCGACAACTCTCAAGTGGCCACGAGAATGCAACAATTGAATAATGGCATTCATGACAAGGTGACTGCGCCGGATCTGTGTCACCCCAAAATACAAGGCTACTGCTGCAACCATGCCGACAATCAAGGCGTCCTGCCCCCACTCAAAGACAACCCCGAAGATATAGCGGCGTACAATTTCGAGTAAGGCAAACAAGGTTAGAAGCAGCAGCATGACTGCAGAAACCCAGCCTACCAACCGGTCAATCCAGTCTTTAGCGCGTTGTGAGAATGCCAGAAAACTGTCCATTGACCTTATCCGACGAAATAAATTGATGAAATGCAGTGGGAAAGAGGGCCACCAAACCAGTGGCCCTCCACGTCAGGCTGAGTAGCCTTTATTTACGTGCTTTGGCTCCGAACAACTCCGCGCCTTCAACATAGCGATCGAAATACTCCTGGTATTCGCCGCAGTCGGTGTTTTCAAGCGGGTGAGAACCGGTGGGGTTAGCTTCAACCAGTGCTTTTGCTTCAGCAGTGAACTGGTCAACCAGCTCGGCGCCGCGCGCATCTACCTTGGTCTTGATCCACTCGTTGGTGGCTCCACCTTCAGCCGCTTGCATGGCTGCAGCTTCTTCGTCAGTCATAACGTAGATGCCAGGTGCAGCTTTGTCCTTGGTTTCAAACTTGCTCAGCATGCGCTGATCGTTGCAGTAGTTGATCGCACGCTGGAACGGAATGAAATCGTTGACCACGATATCGGTCAGGGCATCCTGCTGCTCCTTGGAGAGCTTGTTCCACCACTTGTTGGACGCGCCAAACCAGTAGTAGTCACCCACGATACCGTTCAGGCCGGCAACGGTAAAATACGGTGCTTGCTCTTTAACCGCATTAAACCCGCCCAGTGAGGTCAGCAGGCCGTCGATAACACCGGTTTGCAATGCTGGTGGTACATCTCCAAAAGCCATGGATTGCGGGTTGGCACCCAAAGCACCCAACAAGGCATTTTCTGCGGGGCCCATGGAGCGCATTTTTTTACCGGCAAAATCTTCAGGAGCTATAACGCGACTTTCTACCGCACCAGCACCCATGTACATGCTCAGGTGACCGGCACCGAACATGGTAATCCCGTGCTCTTCATCAAATACCTTAGCCAGCTCTTTGTAGGTTTCAGTACTGTCCACACTGTCGATTGCACCAGCGGTGGTGAGCTTTCCAGCACCAAGCAATACGTTGGCAAGCGGCTCAACACTGGCGGTTTTACCGAACTGGCCAGTAATCATTTCCAGGTTACCCTGGGTCATT
>CALFCE010000355.1 GCA_937951215.1 uncultured Granulosicoccaceae bacterium | reverse complement strand
GCAAAAAAACCGGGTACCGTGTAGTTGCGCCCCGATGGAGAGGTAAATTGGACATTCAGCCTGTAGTCAAGAAACGGGTTGGGGCTGGCATCTGTTTCATTGGCAGACGGCCCGCTGAAATCAACCGTCAGTGGGTACCATTGGATCCTCTCTCCCGACACGGTTGCTGCTTGCGACAGTGATTGCAGACAGAACAACGTCAAGCCGAGCAGGGCATAGCTTGATACTAGTGGCCCGGATTTGCGCCGGCTTGTTTTGTTGAGGCTGGGCGACTTCCGGGTGATGACCCAGAGCCGTTTTGTGACGACGTTCTTGGCTGGCATTTAGGACACGCATTTTCTGATCGAATCCGGAATTATGCCGTCAATAAGTGTAAAATATCACACCCTGCATGTGATATATCTCAATAATGCGACGTGGTTGACGCTAGCCCTCGCGGGTCCGCGCAAGACCCCGCCTGGCATTCTTTGCTGTCGCCCGGCAGCTGAGCGCATCCCACCTTGCATCTGGAATCTGACATAATCGGCGCGGTTGTCTGCGTTGTAGAGTCGTTTTGGGCGGCAGGAAAACCTGGACAAACCCTCTACCTGAGATTCCGGAGAACGATTAGCTTGTCAGATTATCAATCCGCCAAAACGGTTGTCATGGATTACTACCGGGAATTTGATCGTGCGCTGTCTGATGGTCACGGTTCAGTTTCCGATTTGAATGCTGTATTGGAACAATACATGGCGCCGGAATATTCCTGGCGTGGTTTGCATCCGTTTGATGAGTTGGACAGTATTGAAGCGGTTGTGCAAAATTTCTGGTCTCCGTTCACAACCGCTTTTAACACCATCCAGCGGCGCGAGGATATCTTTCTGGCCGGCAGCAATGATCCAAAAATCGCGGTAAAACGGTCACTCGCGGATGCAAGCGTCGACACTCCTGGCTATAACCCTGTTGATCCGCAGAGTGAGGAAGTCTGGGTATGCAGCATGGGGCACTTATTAGCGCTGTTTGATCAACCCTGGTTGGGTATTCCGCCCACTGGCAAGATGATCTTCTTTCGATACGCAGAGTTTCACTGCGTGCAACAAGGGCTCATTACGCAGAGCGCGCTGTTTTTCGATTTACTCAGTGTCATGAAGCAGGCAGGTCATTATCCGCTACCACCGGAGACTGGCGTTTCATTTATGTATCCGGGTCCGAAAACTCATGACGGCTTGATGCGCGATCCCCAGGATGTTGCAGCCGGTCAACAGACACTGGCACTGATAAACCGTATGGTGGATGATTTATCCGAGCTCAATAAAAGCGGTAACGATGATTGCCCTCCCGAACTGCTGGCAAAAACCTGGCACAACGACATGGTGTGGTATGGCCCGACCGGAATCGGTGCTTCGCTCTCCATCGAACGCTATCAGCAACAACACCAGTACCCGTTTCGCAAGAATCTGGCAGATAAGGTTTTCAATGGTCATGTCTGCCGCATTGCAGAAGGCAATTATGGTGCTTTTTTTGGTTGGCCCAATTTGTCCAACACCCCGACCGGTGGTTTTCTCGGGTTGCCCGGTGGATCAGTGCGGGCTGATATGAGAGTGGTTGACGTGTATCGACGTCAGGATGACAAGCTGGCCGAAAACTGGATTTTTATCGACTTCCCTCACTACCTGAAAATGCAGGGGCTGGATGTGTTGCAACGCTTGCGTGAATCGACAGGTAGTAGATGAACCGTCTCTGTTGTGACAGTGGTGCCGCTGCTGTTCACCCTTGTAATGCAGGGTTGGACAGGGCCCGAGTGTGACAAGCCTGAGCTGCCGCTTGGTCACGACCATTGCCGGTTTGCAATCACTGCAAGCGGATTGGGACCGGCTGCATGTCGGCAACCCGGAACTGACCATGTTCAATTCCTGGACCTGGTGTTTTCAGTGGTGGCAATCCTATGGTGACGAACATCGCCTGCACGTCATTGTCTGTACCAGGGAGTCCGTCGCGGATGGTGAAGCCAGTTCTGATGAGGTGGTAGGGATAGCACCGCTGTACATCGCCCGCCATCGTGCATCCAAAGTGTTGCGTAATGATTCGGTGTTATTTCTGGGTTCAGGTGGAGATACTTCACCGGACTATCATAATTTTATTGTTGGCTGCAAAGGTGATGTAGCAGAGACGGGTAAAATCCACGAAGCATTGATTAAGTTCCTGGTGACGCAAGCCGGTTATGACTCGCTCGCTCTGGGGGATATGTTGGTTGGTTCGACCTTGCATGGCCTGGCGACAAGCCATCAACAGTTTGGACCGGGTGCCGTACGTTTGGAGGCTCCCAAGGCTATCAGCTACACACCGCTACCCAAGACCATGACTGCGTACCGACAAGGTCTGAGTCGTAATTCCCGTAAACATTTAAAACGTCGAAAAAAAAGAATGGAGGAAGCACGCGATCTCGGGATTGAAATCGTAACATCCACCGATGCGACACTGAATGCGTTCGAGTCATTGGTCGGCCTGCATCTGGCGCGGTGGCAGGACAAGGGCCAAATCGGCACATTTCGCACTGAGCGTTATTTGCAATTTCATCGCGGCATCATTCGTCAGTTCAGTGCGCAGGGCAATATCTGGATGGTGGTGCTGCGACACGCCAACACCATCATCGGGGTGGAATATCTGTTTCGATATGGCAAGCGACTGTTCTTTTTTCAAACCGGTTTTTCACCTGACTATAACCATCTGGCACCCGGACATTTGATGATAGCCCATGCTATTGAGAAGGCCATAGAAGAGGGTTTGGCAGAAATCGATTTGCTGAAAGGCGAGTACGACTACAAACAGAGCTATGCACCGCTGACGAGGTATACGCAAGGGGTGTTCTGGTACCGTCCAGGCCCGCTATCGTTGAACATCAAACTACGTTCATGGCTGGGTCGTCAGCGAGATAGACTCAAAATAGTCGCCGGGGCAGCCGCTCGATAACATCTATCACTCTTACCGACGTGGTCTGTGCCCAGGAGTGTATCCCGACGAAACGGCCAAAGTTCGGTGCCTCGATACTCTGAATAACGTTTTCACTGTAGTGGTCGGTTGTCAGGTTGGTGATCTCGCTGATCCCGATGCCATTGCCGTAATGGTGTGCGATATTCTGAAAAGGTCGGTAAAGCTTTCCATGCTCACTGAACACCGCACCAGCTGCGCGAGCGCAGTGAGCATCGGAGACTACCGGGTTTTGCGGATGTGCAGTCCAGTGGCCACTGGTCAAGTCATCACTGTAGTAGATTGACAGTTCATCCTGAATATAAGCGCCGGGATGATCGAGCTGGCTGCACAACAGCCACCACTTGTTCTCATGAAACAGCAGTGTACTGTCGACAATCTGCACATCTTCCATCACATTACAGACTTTTTTCCAAGTGTGCGGGAAGTCAGTACACTCATGAAGCTCAAGTGTACGATTGGATGACGTCTCCGGGATCATGTAAAGCTTGCCATCGGCTCTGAATACAAACGGAAACGACAGGTGATGATCGCGTTCCATGATCACGGTTGAGTCGCTGTGAGTTCCGTCCTGCTGGATCTCTATATGCGCAAGACGCCCGCGTGCCCCTGTGCGTGGTATTTCCTCGATAAACAAATGATCGCTGCCGTCGTGGTGAAGCACATGAGGGTCGGCCCATTCAACATCGTCAGGCGGAGTCAGAAAATCAAAGGTCTGAAAATCCTCCGGAGACTGCCCTGTGTAACTGATGCCCAGGGTCCAACGTTCGCGAAAACGTTTTTTGTTGGCAACATGAACAAACTTGTCGACAACTTTTGCAACAACCAGCTGCAAGTACTGGAATCCACCAGGATAATGTCGCGTACCCGTATTGGTTTCGTCTTCGTCCTCTACCATAGCAGCGGCTGTGTCGTTTCCGCTCTTCCATTTTTCCATACCCAGGCGTTGTAGTAGCTTCAGCTCCCGTATAAAAAACGATTGGCCTTTCCAGAACAGACAACGACGGGTATCAACCACCGAAAAAAGTTCGACCATGGATACGCTTTTTCTAAGGATGCGACCTGTGCCGATACCTGCTGCCAATTGTTGCAGGCAGAGGTAAGCGCTGCCGCTGGATTGCATGACTTCCCAGAACCCGGGCTGACCGCTTTTATTGTTGCCAGGATGGCCAAAGTACAGTGACCAGACCCCTGCATCTGCGAGTTCCAATACTTTGCCTGACAGAGGTGAGGAGCCGCAGTGCAAAATAACATCAGGTTCCTGCGATTCCAGCGTTTGTATTCCGCTTTCTGACAGTGTCGCGAACCCTTTGTTGAATTGAGCCTCGGTCACGACAGAAGGAATCTGTTTGATATCACTGCTCTGTTCGTTGGCATTAACGAGCTCATGCGGGTCGTATGAGGAAGTCGGTTTTTCCAGAAAGCGTCGCTGGATAATCTCGGCGATGTTGTATGCCAGCTGAGCCGCACGGCTCATGGAGCGGGTAGTCGATGTTGGGTTCAACAGGGCGTGGGTACTATTGGTTTCGCGAGCATCGAGAACCTCGCAATATGCCAGTAGTTTGACTGTAATCCCCGGCAGTTGCAGCAGGCGCGTCAGTAAATAGTGGTGCATTAACTGTAGCTGCGTGCCTTCGATCAATAAGGCGACCTTGATTGTGCCATGGTCTGTGCCAGAGTCTGTGCCAGAATTTGTGGCTGAGTCCGTGGCTTCGGTTGGGGTT
>CALFCE010000354.1 GCA_937951215.1 uncultured Granulosicoccaceae bacterium | reverse complement strand
GGCATTGTTCAAGCTCTACCGCTTGCAAACCTACAATGGTGACAGTTGCACCTTGGATGAATTGATCGAGCAGTTCAGGCGTGATTTTGAAGCGACTGCAACAACTGGGTCAGAAAAAACGGGGTCAGAGCAAAATCACTGGGATAACCTGCAACGTTTTGCGCCTTCCGGGACTGCAGACTGTGCCGCGCCCAAATTGTTGCAAGAGGCCTATCGCCAAAAGCTCAGGCCTTTGGCATTGGCGGAATTCTGGTGGGGGGCTGCCCCTCGTTCCGGTATCAGGCATCATCGGCAGCTGTATCCAGCCTGTCGTGGCAAATGTTCGCTCGTTTTACCGTATATGTTAAAAGGCCTGTGTGATGACCCGTTGTCAGACAGACTGGATGTCAGTTCAGGGAAAGCGGTTTTACCATTGCCCGACCCCTTGTATGAAGATGAGTACCTGGCCGTTTTTAACAAACCCTCCGGAATGTTGTCTGTTCAAGGCAAGGAGGTGGTAGACAGTGTTCAGTCCATTCTGGACAGTCGCTGGCGGCCTTCAGGGCACCGCAGCTCGCAGCAGAAAAGCGGTGCATTTATGGTTCATCGTCTGGATATGGATACTTCAGGCTGTTTGCTGGTCGCCCGTGACCGTGATACACAACGCCAACTGCAGGCCTTGTTCCAAAGCCGAAAAATCATCAAGCTCTACCATGCACTGTTGAGCCGAAAACCTGGCAGGTGTTTGCATCAGCATACTGGACGTATAACCTTACCGTTGCGTGCTGACCTGGAAGATCGACCAAGACAACAGGTCTGCTTCGAGCACGGTAAGTCGTGCCTGACGTATTGGCAGTTGCTTGGAGAGTCTGATGATAGTGCTACTGGCGGCCTGCCGGCAAACAATGTCAATGAGGGTCGTGAAGCTGCCAATCACAACGTTGTTGGTAAAGGGTTGTATCGGGTGGAGTTCAAACCGGTTACCGGCAGAAGCCACCAGTTGCGTTTACATGCCGCACATCCTGACGGGCTTGATGCGCCGATAGCCGGTGACCCCCTCTATGGTGTCGATAATCAGTATGGTGTTGAAGATCAGGTGGATCGCTTGATGCTGCATGCATACTCACTCGAATTTGAGCACCCTGTTACCGGGGAGCGATTGCATATTCGTGCGCCATTACCATTCTAATGATCAATGCGATTGATCAGTGCGATTTTGGCTCATTGGCGATGTCGTTATTTATGTCGACCCAGAATGCTTTATCCAGAATGCTTTATTCAGTAAAAATACCTGACTGTAACAAGTCCTGAACGAATCGTTGAGGCTTGAATCCGCTGCCATCGGGAGTCAGGCCAAGTCGCACAACGACAAGCTCGGCGGAAGGGATAACCGCGATTGACTGACTGTCATGACCGAGCAGCCAGAATGCATCTTCCGGCAATTCAAAGCCCTTGTCACCGCCTTCACCTCTGAGCCAGACATGCGCACCGTATTCGTTGTCGGAGTTGGGTGCCGGTTGCAGCATATAGTCGATCCAGTCAGCAGAGATGATAGTCTGGTTTTGCCAACGACCTTTCTGCTGCAGCATCAGTCCCAAACGGGCCCAGTCACGCGCACTTGCATAAAGATAGGATGAACCGACAAAGTTGCCGGACGCATCTGTTTCAAATATTGCGCTGCTCATACCCAAGGGTGAGAACAATCGTGTTGAGGGCAGGACATACCATTTTGAATCGTCTCCGACTCGGTCCCGCAGCAAACGCGTAATGACATTGCTGGTGCCACTGGCATACACGAATTCCGTCCCGGGTTTCTTGGCCAAACGTCGATCAACTGTGAACCCGGCCATATCAGGTTCCAGAAACAGCATTCGTGTGACATCTGACACCGAACCATAGGATTCATCAAAATCCAGACCGCTTTCCATATGCAGCAAATTGGCAAGGCTGATGTTTTTGCGATCATCCGTCCATTCCGGAAAAAGCGACTTGTCTTCTGTTGAAACCAAGCCATCATCAACCAGCATGCCCGTTAAAATGGATGTCACCGTCTTGGTTAATGACCAACCCAGCTGCCGAGTCTGTGCATCAAAACCCGCTGCATAGTCTTCGGCAACCAGTCGGCCCTTGTGAATCACCACGACAGAACGGGTACCGGGTTCCGCCATGGCTGCGTCAACCAGCAGGTTCAGCGTTGTCTGGCGGGCGGGCGATGGCATAGGCGAGTGACCATTGCCATCGGGCCATGCAAGATTTGCATCTGTCTGCGAGCTTGTGCCGGGAAGCTCAGTAATAGCAGGCAAAGGTTGAGCGGGTGTGTTCGCATGCAAAAGGGCACATCCATAACCATCGCGATGTTGTGCTGTCGCGCCTGCCCAGCCTGTTCCCAATAGTGAAGCTGATACGGTTTGAGCAGATTCGTCAATTTGGACTCTGACGAGTTTCAGCAAGGGGTGTCCGGGTGCTTGTACATCGCTTGCAAGCACATGCTCGGGGCTGCGCTGAGTCAAAAACGCATTGGAACAAATGGTTTTGGCAGTGTACCCGGAGCCCACTGAAATCAATTCGCGGTTGCTGCCCAGAGCAAACACCAGACCCAGTGACAGGAGTATCAGAAGAACTATGACAGTAAGCAGCAGTTTCACAGCGCGGAAAATTTGCAGGTCAGACGAGGCTGATAGTAGCAGTTCCCGTACCTGATTGAAGAAAATCGTGGTTTGCCAGTCCAACTCCCACCCGGCTGCATCCCAACCGGGCTTCCGTTATAGTAGAGTCATGAGCGAAAGCGCACCGTTAATGGAACGCAATATACGGATTTATCCGTGGTACCAGGCGGCCAGTAATTTCCTTCCGTGGTTGCCTGTCTTCTTTTTATATTTCAACCAGTACATTACAACCGCTGACGCTTTGATGGTCAGTTCAGCCTATTACCTGGCAGTGTTTTTTATCGAGGTGCCATCCGGCTATCTGTCAGACAGGTTTGGCCGCAAACGTATTCTGCTTGCCGCAACCCTCTGTGCCGTGATTGCTTATGGTTTGTTTATTGTCGCCAGTGGTCTGTTGCCGCTGATTCTTGCCCAGTGTTTTCTGGCTGGATTTTTCGCACTGAAATCCGGCTCGGATAACTCCTTGTTGTACGACTCCTTGCAGGAGCTGGGGCGGCAGGAAGAGTATGCGTCGCATGAGGCCGCAGCGGAAAAAATCTCACTGCTGTCGATGTCACTAAGCGGGTTGGCAGGTGGCGCTTGTGGCTATTTCAACCTGTACTTCGCCTACGGCTTGTCTCTTGTAGCGGCACTGGTTGCCTTGATGTTGGTATGGCGCTTCCGTGAACCGCCTGTTTACGAACAGGCTCAACCCTTTTTTCGGCAGCTGCAGATGGTCATTGGCAAGATCAAGCAGCCCGTCCTCGGCTGGATATTCTGTTTCTTTGTCGTAACCTACTCACTCGCTCACGTTCCTGCTGAATTTGCACAGCCCTATATCAAGCTGCTGTTTGCGGATAATCTCGTCGGCAGTGCGCCTGTCTCTGGAGTGGTCATAGCCACCTCCATGTTATTCGGTGCCTTTGGTGCTTCAGTAAGTTTGCGACTGCTATCGAGCTTTGGTCTTTCCCGCTTGTTGAATATCAGCCTGGTTATACAGCTCCTGATTATCGTCTCCATGGCCTGGGTGATCCATCCGGCTGTCTTGTGTCTGATTATGTTTCGTAATTTCTCAATGGCATTAACTCATGCACCGATGATGGGAGCGATTGCACCTCAGATAAACAGTGCTCAGCGGGCGACCTATCTCTCTGTGCAGAGCCTTGCAGGCAGGTTGGGATTTGCGGTGGTTTTGTACGGGTTGTCGCATCTGGTACGAAGCGATGATGCCACGCTTGCCCCCGTCTGGCCACAGCTCTCTTTGACTCTATGGGTGACGGTGGGCATCGGCCTGTTAGCCACCGGTTTGCTGGTTTGGCGTTCCAATGCTGCAAAAGGACTCTCTCAGACGTCTGGCCGGTAGCTCGATTTGCGGGTAGCGAGTCTCATTTTCAGGGAAAAAGTGGCGTAGAATAGCGGGATGGAGATCCTGTGCCAGTCAGAGCGTTCAGTGTGTTCACTGGTGGATCGATAATTGTCAGGCCTTGTGCTGAAAAGCGCTTAACAGTGCTGGAAATCATTCGATAATGTACAAAGAATACGGCTTTGTCAGAGTGTCGACCGCAGTCCCTGTGGTCAGCGTTGCGGATCCGGTTGCCAATACTTCGCAGATGCTTGCTCAGCTCGAAACGCTGCCAGACGCGGATGTTGTCCTGTTCCCCGAGTTATCAGTATCGGGCTACAGTTGTGGCCGCCTGTTCCACCAGGAAGCCTTGCTTGACAGCGTAGAAACGCAGCTTGCGCGTATCGCTGCTGCTGTACCTGCACATCAAATGGTTATTGTGGGCGCTCCCTTACGCTGCGGTGTGGCCTTGTATAACTGTGCGGTCATCGTTAATGCCGGCAGAATTCTGGGTGTTGTTCCCAAGCAATACATTCCCAATTACAACGAATTTTACGAAGCGCGCTGGTTTGCGTCGGCAGACGGATCTGAGCCGACCAGTATTTGTATTGCTGGAGATACTGTCGACTTTGGCACGCGATTGCTTTTCACCCATGGTGCAGGTGCCAATGAGTTGGTGGTTCACGTGGAAATTTGCGAGGCGATGTGGATGCCCATTCCTCCATCGAGTCTCGCGAGTCTGGCTGGTGCCAATCTTTTATGTAATCTGTCAGCCTCGCCTGAAACCGTGGGGAAAGCTGAATATCGTCGAAATCTGGTCACTGGCCACTCCGGTCGTTGTATTGCAGCCTACGCCTATGCCAGCTGTGGACCGACCGAGAGCACTGCAGACCTGGTATTTGGCGGACACTCGATGATTGCCCAGGGCGGCCATCTGCTGGCTGAGTCGACTCGGGTTGGAGACAAGAGCCGGACACGACGCGATGCCTACGCCGTGTCTGCCGATATTGATGTTCAGCGTTTGCAAACCGAGAGAAGAACCACAACGACGTTTATTGATGGCCAAAAGCATCTGCAAGGACAAACCTATCAGCGAATAGAAATCCAATTGCAAGACTCACCGATGGAGCTAATTGAACCGGTGACAGCCATGCCATTTGTACCTGCCAATCCGGATACGCTGGCGCTACGCTGTAGTGAAGTGTTTGGTATACAAACGGCAGCACTAGCCAAGCGAATAGAAATTCTGGGTAGCAAACCCACTCTGGTGATCGGAATCTCTGGCGGGCTGGACTCAACCCTGGCTTTGCTGGTGGCAACACGAACCTGCGATTTACTGGATCTCCCCCGATCGGTCATCAAGGCGGTAACGATGCCTGGTTTTGGTACTACCGAACACACCCTGGGGAATGCTCGCGCCCTGATGCAACATTTGGACGTGCAACAGGTTGAAATTGATATTCGAGCTGCTTGTCTGCTTGAGTATCAGGAATTATCGATAGCTACCGGGTATCGCGTTTTTGGTGAAATCGATGCCACGGAGCATGCTTCAGTTGAGTCATTTGTTGATGCGGTGTCTGCTATCCCTGAAGAAAAAAGACAGGATCTTGTATTTGAAAATGTACAGGCGCGTCGTCACACCGAATTATTGATGAATATGGGGTTTGTGTTGGGCACGGGTGATATGTCGGAAATGTGGTTAGGCTGGTGTACCTACAATGCCGATCATCAAAGTATGTACAACGTGAATTGCTCGGTTCCAAAAACGCTGGTCAAGTTTCTGGTGCACTACGTTGCTGAAAATGAATTTGAGGGTGCAGTTCGGGATACCTTGATTTCTATCGCCGAGACTGAAATTTCACCTGAACTGCTGCCGCCAGGCAATGGTGGTCAACAAGCACAAAGTACTGAAGACACTGTTGGTCCTTATGAGCTTCACGATTTCTTTATGTTCAATATTGCGCGCTATGGTTTTTCTCCCTCCAAAGTCCTGTACTTGGCCAAACAGGCCAAAGGCTGGTCGCGAGACTATACGGAATCGGAAATAAAGAGCTGGCTCGAAGTCAATCTGAAAAGAGCATTTTCTCAACAATACAAACGAGACGATGTGCCCAACGGGCCCAAGGTTGGCAGCTTGAGTCTGTCGCCTCGTGGGGACTGGCGAATGCCAAGTGATGCGCAGGTTTCAATCTGGCTGCAATCCCTGCGGGATGCAAAGTCTGAGGATTCCTGACGGACCATCTCAAGCTCACAGTGCGCTGAATCCTGGATAGCGGTATGAATGACGACAAGACAAGCCGGTTTAACCAGCCACTCGGTGGCAATGAGATGCCACGCTTTGCCGGCCCCGGCACCATGATGCGTTTGCCTGCGGCAGAGAATGCCGATGGGCTGGATGCTTGTTTCGTCGGTGTTCCGATGGATATCGGCGCGTCGCATCGCGCGGGTACGCGGTTTGGACCCAGGCAAATTCGGGCCGAATCGACCATGATCCGTCCATACAATATGTGGACACGCACATCACCGTTTGATCGTCTGCAGGTAGCCGATATCGGTGATGTTGCGATCAATACTTTTGATTTAAAGCGTTCGGTCGAGATTATTGAAGCCGAATTTGATGAGATTCTGACGTTTGGTGCGATGCCCCTGGCTCTGGGTGGCGATCACACCATGACCCTGCCTATCCTCCGGGCCATGGCTAAAAAGTACGGGCCAGTGGGGTTGGTCCATGTTGATGCGCATGCGGACATTAACGACGATATGTTCGGTGAGAAGATTGCGCATGGGACGCCGTTCCGCCGTGCTGTTGAAGAAAACCTGCTGGATTGTCAGCGCGTGGTTCAGATTGGTCTGCGTGCAACAGGTTACTCAGACGACGATTTTGAGTGGCCGCGACAGCAGGGCTTCAGGGTAGTTCAGGCGGAGGAGTGCTGGCATAAATCCTTAACTCCGTTAATGGCAGAAGTCAGAGCGCAGATGGGAGGCGGGCCGGTTTATCTAAGCTATGATATCGACAGTCTGGATCCAGCTTACGCTCCAGGAACCGGCACCCTGGAAATTGGCGGGCTGACAACTGTACAGGCACTCGAAATTATTCGTGGCTGTCAGGGCTTGAACCTGGTGGGCTGTGATTTGGTTGAAGTCTCACCTCCCTATGATTCCAATGGAACCACTGCATTGATTGCA
>CALFCE010000353.1 GCA_937951215.1 uncultured Granulosicoccaceae bacterium | reverse complement strand
ATACTAAAGAAGCCTGAAACGAAGGCTCAAGACCCGGTGGCGTGAATCGCATCAACAAGGTTTCGAGATTCAAATTTTACGAAGTTGCAGGGCAATACTTGTATACAAAATCCAGCAAATCGCGATCACATCCCTTGGCTGATACAAACGACAAACCCAACGGCAGTCCATCGAGTTTGGCCATAGGCGCACTGATCTCGGGCAAACCTCCAAGACCTGCAATACTGAGTAGACAAATCGCTTGATAACGGTAGGTGACTTCAACCGTTGAGGTTGCGGTATCTTTAAGCGGGGCTGCTCTTGGTGAGGTGGGCAGGCACAAGATATCCCCGGGTTTGATCAAGGCCTCAAGGCTTGCAATCTGCTGTTGCCTGAAGGCGGTGGCAGTGCGGAATGCCTCTTCTGTGACCTTGCTGGCAGCCTCGACTCGATCATCTATTCCGGGGCCCAGAGTCGGGTTGTTCTGTTCGATCCACTGACCCAGACTGCGCCAGATCTCATAACCCTGGATAATGCGGAAACAGTCCATCCACGATTCAAGTCCGGGTTCACTGACGACAACCTCAACGCGCTGGGGTATGTGTGTGGCAACAGAATCCACCACCGGCATCAGTACATCACGCACAGCAGTATCAACCAGTTCAAAAGCATCCTTTGCCACCAGCAATCGTTGCGGCCGGTTAGTCGGCCCGTTAGTCTGCCCAGTGGGCGGACTATTGGGCGGTCTGTCTGTTTGACCATCCAGCAATACCTCGCCTGCCCGCTGTAATGTCGCTGCATCACGAGCCAACCAACCCACCGTATCAAAGCTCGGGGCAAACGGTATCACCCCCTGCGCCGACACATGATTATGACTTGGCCTCATGCCATACAGGCCGCAATAGCTGGCTGGCAGTCGCACGGAACCTGCGCAGTCGGTCCCGAGCGCAAAATCCACCAGATCTGAAGCGACGGCCGAAGCTGATCCGCTGGACGAGCCCCCGCAAACCCGATCCGGCGCCATGGGATTAAGCGGAGTACCGTAATGGACGTTCTCACCGGTCAAGCTGTAGGACAGCTCATCAGTCTGGGTCTTGCCTGCCAGCTCGGCACCTGCGGATAACAGCCGGCTTACAATTTCCGCGTGCTCGTGGGCCATGCTGTGGCTGGCGAGCCAGTCAGGCTGCCCAAAACCCGTGACACTGCCAGCAATATCCATCACGTCCTTGGCGGCAAAGCGCAGCCCGTCTAACGAGCCGCTGCCAGTGGGTGGCAGATGTATGTCATTTTGCTGACAGAAAGCACCGCTTGACTCACGGCTCACTGTTGTCTTTGTCATACCCTGTCTCTCTGACACTGTCGCTCTGACACTGTCTCTGGGGGGAAAAGCCCGAACGGATCACGAGCACCAAAAGTGGTTTTAGTATAACGCTGAAAGCCTCGATCAGTTCATTGGTAGAAACTTGCTATAACACCCGTGTTACGGTACTGTGGCCGGCTAATCAAGCTTGCGCGGCAGTTGTGGCGCAGCAGCTGAGCCCCTACCCGGTACCCCAATGAATTCACAATCCCCAGAAGTCGTCGATGTCGACGTCGAGGCTGGCTTTGGCCAATTTGGCTTGCCCGCCCCGATCGAAAATACACTGGTCAGGCTCGGTTATACGACCCCAACGCCGATTCAGGAAAAAACCATTGCATTGATGATGCAGGGGAACGATATCCTGGGCCAGGCGCAAACCGGCACCGGCAAAACTGCAGCTTTCGCTTTACCCGTATTGGCCAATCTTGACTCCAGCCAGACCGTACCTCAGGTACTGGTATTGACCCCAACCCGTGAGCTGGCAATTCAGGTCGCCGACGCGTTCTCTCGTTATGCATCGAGTATGCAGGGCGTACGTATCGTACCTATTTATGGAGGACAGGATTACCGGGTGCAAACCAGAGCCCTGGAACGTGGCGCAAACATCATAGTGGGTACACCCGGCCGGGTCATGGATCATATGCGCCGTGGCAAGCTGAATCTTAGCGGCCTTAAAACGCTGGTGCTGGATGAAGCCGATGAAATGCTGCGCATGGGTTTTATTGATGATGTGGAATGGGTACTGGAAAATATTCCTGCACAACGTCAGTTCGCGCTGTTCTCGGCCACCATGCCGGACAAGGTACGCAAGATTGCCTCTAAGCATCTGAACAATCCCCAACATATTGCCATCAAGCAAACCACTGCAACCGCAAGCACCATAGAACAACGAGTCTGCACGGTTACCCATACCGCAAAATTCGATGCGCTGTGCCGTATTCTGGAAACAGAAGAACGCGATGGGATGATCGTGTTTGTTCGAACTCGTCAAGCCAGTATCGAAGTGGCAGAAAAACTCGAAGGGATCGGTCATACCGCTGCGGCACTGAATGGCGATTTGCAGCAGAAGCAACGCGAACACACGATCAACCGCCTCAAGCAGGGTAAGCTCGATGTATTGGTAGCGACTGATGTTGCAGCGCGTGGTCTAGATGTTGACCGAATAACGCACGTGCTGAACTACGATAGCCCGCACGATACCGAAGCTTACATCCACAGGATTGGCCGTACCGGTCGTGCTGGACGCACAGGCATCGCCATATTATTTATGACGCCTCGCGAAAGACATCTTAAAAACCTGATCGAGCGCGCGACCAAATCCAAACTGCAGGACATGCAGCTACCGACTGATCACAATATCAATCAACAACGCCTGCAGCGCTTTAAAGACAAGTTAAGCGGTGTATTGCAAACAACGGATCTGGCAACGCTGGAAGCCATTATGACCAGCGTGCAGGAAGAAACTGGAGAATCGCCGGTACGTGTGGCCGCAGCCACAGCAAAGCTGCTGCAGAATCATAGCCCGTCATTGTTCCCGGTCGTCTCGCGGCCTCGCAAAGAGCGGTCTCGGGAAAACCGGGAGCAAGGTAACAGGGATCGTCATCAGCAGGGCAGTCATCAACAAGGCCGCCCACAGCAGCACAAAGACAACAGAAATGGTGAATTTGCTGCGTCCCACAAAAACGATTTTAACACTCAGGATTCCAGACCGGCACCAAGCCGGCAAATGCACACAAAACCCGAATCGGGTATGGAACGCTACCGTCTTGCAGTGGGTTCGGAGCACGATGTCTCACCACGCAATATCGTCGGCGCTATTGCCAACGAAGCCGGCATAGAGAATCGTTATATCGGTCGCATCGAAGTCAATCGGGACCACAGTTTTATCGATCTACCGGAAGGCATGCCAAAAGAGATTTTTATGGATCTCAAGAAAACCCGAGTCTGCGGCAGGCCACTAAAAATTACCCGCCAGGGCGATGATCGTGAACAAACAGCATCCAGTAAAAAGCCCGGTGGTTTTTCTGACAAGAACTCATCAAGCCCCAAGAGCCCTCAAAAAGGGAAGCCCCCGAGCCTCCACTCGAGCAATCACCCAGGCAATCACTCTGGCAACCACGCTGGCAAGAAGAAGAAAAAGGCCCTGCTGGTAGAAGCCGAGAGCCCGAAAAAAAGCAAGAACAAAAAGAAAACCAAGGTGCGAAAACAAAAGCGCAAAGACAAAGGCAAACCCGGTTCGCATCGTAAAAAGAACGCTGAACAGCGCAGCAGCGCCAGCGCATGACCCGGACCGCAGCCTTGGTGGAATATCCTGGCTGTTGTTCTGCAAGTGCTTCAAACAGTCGCGTGATTGTTGACTATGATTACAGAGACACCCTTGCCCGGATATAACATCCAGCAAAATGCAACAGCATAAGCGTATCTCGATCATCGGCAATGCCGGGGGTGGCAAGTCCATTCTTGCCCGAGCCTTGTCAAAAAAAGCAGGAATTACCTTACATGAACTTGATCAGTATTTATGGAAGGGAAACTGGGAGTCAGTAGAATCCGCGCAATTCCTGACTATACATCAAGACATCGTCGCTCAAACCGATTGGGTCATTGACGGTTTCGGGCTGCCGGAATCAATTCAACCGCGTTTTGATCATTCAACCCACATCATTCTGGTCGACCTGCCGATCTGGTTGCACTACTCACTGGCAGCCGAGCGCCAGGCAAGCTGGAAATATGGCGAAATAAAACACCCACCCGGTGGCATGAAAGCACCGCCGCCAACCCGGCACCTGTTTGAACTAATGTGGAAAATACACGAAGAGCTGATGCCTACGGTAAGAGCTCAGCTGGAGACCGCCCGTGACAACGGGGTAGCTGTAGAAACAGTGACAACGCTGGAGAGGCTGCGCACACTCCAGTTTGACCCTTTGCAACTATTCCCGAGGTAGCCTGGTCAAGATATTTTGCAATTCATCGATGCGAAGGTTGGTCAACCGCGTTTGGCATTGGGCAACCATCATGTCGTAATAGGATTTATCCAGTACTCGCCTGTTTTCAGCAATGCAGTGATGTTGACGGTACAGTAGATAGGCCTCTTGCGCCTGCTGCAGGACAGCACTTTCTTCAAAGCTGGATTGGTAGATCTCCAACAGTTGCTCAAACAGCATCGCCAGTTCCGCGTCGGCCAATCGAAAATCACCGGCAGCGCAGTAGTTTTTACCCTCCTGCGGCAGGTTACTTCGCTCTCCACATTCCCATTCAACAGCAACTGCCGTTGTGCTCAGTAGTATCAAACCCAACAGGGCGCTAACGATAGTGACAATAGGCAAGAATCGATTCAACGTTATATCTCTATTCAGTACTCGGGCTATTATGATGATAAGTTCCTGCCCGAAGTTTATAAGTATCCTCTATTATCGAGGCTATCGCCGCGACACAAACCAGAAATCCGGAGATCGGCACAATTGCAATAGCATATTTTTTGGGCATGTAGTTTGGCTTGAAAACCAGTTTCCCCTCTTCCCAACCGAAGTGCCACATCTCCCAATACTTCCCGCCCATGGTTGAAACAGCTTCCATACCATAAATGATCATAATAATACCAAGACAGAAAATGACCAATGTCCAGAATTGCCGAATCACAAATGCCGCTTTGACTGGCAACCATGAATAGATGAGGTCCAGCGCGATGTGGTCTTTGTCCCTGACAGTCAGTGCCAATGCAAAAAACACCAACCAAATGTTACTCAACACGGTTAACAGATCTCCCCAGACCGGCGGGTTCTCAAACACATATCGCATAACGACGTTATAGACTGCAAACACAACCATCAATAACAGGAAGATCGCACAGAACGCGGTCAGCGTTTTCTTAACCGCAGTATCGATCCAGATAATCATTTTAATCATGAAAATTCTCTGCAGTTAAAAAAAACATCAGGCGAACCCGAACACACGTGGCAAAAACATAGTAAATTCGGGCACGGCAATGAGCACAAACAACAAGGCAAACAGTGCTACCAGATAAGGCAGCATGGCGACAGCCACTTTTTCAAGGCGCACATTAGCAATTGCACCAGCGGTAAAAAACGCAACCCCAACAGGGGGAGTGACTGACCCAATCAGAAATCCCACCACTACCACCAGTGCCGCCTGGACATCAGGAAAGCCAGCTTTGACCATAACATCGACCAGAACCGGGCCTACCACAATGATATTGGCCGCAGAATCCATCACCATACCCAGCAAACAAATAAACAGTACCAGCACAAGGATAAACAGCAATGGGTTATGCGTATAACCCAGTAACCACTGTTCCAGATCATTGATGGCACCCAATGACGTTAACAGCCAGCTAAATGGGCCAGAGGCCGCGATGATAATAAATACCATCGCGGAATTTCGAAAAGCCCGTATAAACGCACCCTTGCAGTTTTCCCAGGTTATTGTCCGGTAGACAAAGAGGCCCACAAACAAAGCAATGGTTGCAGTCAGAGCACCTGCTTCGACTACACCGGCGATACCGAAAACCACCGATCCGACCAGCACGACGGGTATCAACAGGGCAAAAGATGAGCGGTAGATGGAAATCGCCAAGGCCTTGAAACTGAAAGGTTCTTCATTGCGTTCAAAATTATTGCGCTTGGCGATAAAGTAGTTGATCACCATTAACAGTAATCCGATCATCACCCCCGGAACAATGCCACCGGCGAAAAGGGCACCGACTGAAATGCCACCCGCATTTGCCAGTACAATCATCATAATCGACGGCGGGATGATGCCACCTATCGTTGAACTCACCGCAGTGATCGCAGCAGCAAAAGCGGCAGGATAACCGGCTTTTTTCATAGCCGGCACCAACAGCGAGCCAACAGTCGCCGTATCCGCAACCACCGAACCGTTCATACCGGCAAAAAACATGGAAACCAACACGTTGGCTTGCGCCATACTACCGCGCATACGACCGATCAGCCGTTGGCTCAGATCAACCAGACGATCAGTAATCGTGGCGCTGGTCATCAGCTCGCCCGTTAACATAAAAAACGGGATAGCGGTCAGTGGCACCGCATCGATGGCGCTGAACATCTGGCTCGGAATCAGAATCATCGGAGCAGCATCCGTAATCAGGATGTAGACCACCGGGATCAGAATCAGCGTAAACCCCACCGGAGCACCCAGCAGGATCAGCACTACCAGTACAATCAGCAGAAAAATGCTTTCCATCGTAAGCTATTCCAGTTTCATTGATGACAAAGCCAGAAAAGAAAATGGCGCAGTGTTCGCCGCGCCATTTCCGTTGATTTCAATGGATGGATTTATTCAGGCATCATTAAAGAGCTCCTGCATCTTTCAGCTGAGCAATAAAATCTGTCATGCCTTGCTCCATCAACACACGCTCAGCGGTTTCAGGGTCAAACGTGCCCTTGGCATTTAACCAGGCATCAATGGCACCGGCACGCCACAATTTCATTTCATCGTCAGTAGGCACATACCATTCTTCGATCTCGCTCTTGATGGCATCTTCACCCGCAGTTACCCAGTTGCGATCCAGTTCCTGTACATGTTTGCCAAATGCAGTAGCCGCAGTATGCAACCATTCCCGTTGTTGATCCGACAGCGCGTCATACTGCCGCTTGTCCATCGACAGTTGATTGCCAGACCAGGACCCGCCTATTTCGGTAAAATACTTGGCCACTTCGTGCAACTTGGCAACATGCTGCCAAGGGGTGGCGACATACTGCCCCGAAACAACACCTGTTTGCAGACCCTGATAGAGTTGAGCCCAATCATAAGGCACAGGAACGGCGCCCCAGTTTTT
>CALFCE010000352.1 GCA_937951215.1 uncultured Granulosicoccaceae bacterium | reverse complement strand
AGGCGTTATTGGCGGGCGATAACGCCATACTGTCAAATTCAAGATGACTACTGCGGTAGAACTTCAGGGCGCCTCACGCTTTTTCGGTGAGGTGCGAGCTGTCGATCAGGTTGACCTGACGATTACTGAAGGGGAGTTTTTTGCATTGCTTGGCCCGTCCGGTTCCGGCAAAACCACTGTGTTGCGTTTAATAGCTGGTTTCGAACGGGCTTCGCAGGGATCGATCCAGCTATTCGGTACGACGGTTAACGATGTTCCACCCTATCGTCGTCCCGTCAATACGGTGTTTCAGGACTATGCCCTTTTTCCGCACCTGAACGTCATCGATAATGTTGCCTACAGTCTGAAAGTGCGCGGCGTGTCGCGGGCGGAACGCAACCGCGAAGCGACCGCCGCTCTGGAGTTGGTACGTCTTCCTCACCATTCTCAGCGCAAGCCGTCGGAGCTATCCGGTGGGCAACGACAACGTGTAGCGCTGGCGCGGGCTTTGGTCAGCAAACCTCGCGTGCTGCTGCTGGACGAACCATTGGGTGCGCTTGATCTGAAGTTGCGTGAAGAAATGCAGGTGGAACTTAAAGCGCTGCAAAGGAAACTGGGCATCACTTTTGTTTTTGTCACACATGATCAACACGAAGCCCTGTCTCTTGCCGACCGCATTGCAATTTTTAATGAAGGAAAAATTGTTCAGGCGGGGCTGCCCGAGATCATCTACCGCAAACCAAGTACCCGTTTTGTCGCTGATTTTGTCGGCTCTTCGAATGTCTTGCCACCCGATGTTGTAGAGCGTATTAGCGGTGAAGCTCGCTGGGCCAGTTTGCGCCCGGAAGATGTACTGATCTATACAGCAGATGAGGTTGCCAATGCTAGAAGCCGCTCAATGTATGGTCCGTTGCCGGCTGTTGTGCAGGATCGTAGCTATCTGGGAGGGCAAACAAAGCTGGTTTTGCAGCTGGATGAGCAGACGATCAGTAGCCTGCAACCCTCACGTGCTCATCTGCCTGAATTAACCGAGCAAGTATTCCTTGGCTGGCGCAAGGATGATTTGCATTTAATGGATGGCTAGCCCGACGCTGCCGGTCAGTACCGGAGGTGTCATCGCGGATCGATTCTGGCGACGACCCAAACTCTTTTTATTTTTACTGCTGCTTCCGCCCTTGCTCTGGCTTGGTGTGGTCTATCTGGGCTCGTTGTTTTCATTGCTTGCCCACAGCTTTTTTTCCATCGATGAATTCAGTGGCCTGATTCAGTATGAATTGACCTTGAAAACTTATCGTGAACTGCTGCGACCGGCCAATCTTGATATCTTACTTCGTACCACACTGATGGCGTCGACTGTCACTGTGGCAGCAGCTATTGTTGCGTTTCCCATTGCGTATTATGCAGCGCGATATGCAACCGGCCGTATGAAGGCGTTTTTCTATCTGGCGGTAATGTTGCCACTGTGGTCAAGCTATCTTGTCAAGGTTTATGCGTGGAAGCTGATACTGGCAAAGGAGGGGATATTGAATTGGCTGTTTACCACCTTCCATTTGCAGGGTTTGCTGAATGCCTGGTTGTCACTGCCGGTTATAGGTGGAAATTCTTTGTCGGTCAGTTACACCGGTACCTTTCTTGTCTTTTTATATGTTTGGCTGCCATTTATGATTTTGCCAATTCAGGCAGCACTGGAAAGGGTGCCGTCGAGTGTTCTGGAAGCCTCATCCGACCTTGGGGCCAGCCCGTTTCAGACATTGCAGCAGGTATTGCTGCCTCTGGCTTTACCCGGTGTCATCGCAGGTTCGATATTCACATTTTCCCTGACGCTTGGGGATTACATTATCCCGCAAGTGATCGGTTCCTCGCGCCTGTTTATCGGGCAAGCTGTATATTCTCATCAGGGTATAGCTGGAAATATTCCGCTGGCGGCGGCCTTCACGGTGTTTCCGGTTGTCGTCATGATGGTGTACCTGTGGTGTGCTCGAAGAGCTGGAGCATTTGATGCGCTCTAATGACAACCGGGGTGCACCCACCACCTTAAAAGTGGCAGCGATCGCTGGTTTATTGTTTTTGCATCTTCCAATACTGCTAATTTTTGTTTACGCGTTTACGACAGAAGATAAAACATACGTCTGGCCGCCGCCCGGTTTTACCTTGAAATGGCTGGGCGTGACATGGAATCGTCCGGATGTCTGGGAAGCGATGAAGTTATCTTTGACCGTGGCCAGCATCTCCACCGCCATTGCGCTAGTGCTGGGTACCTGCTGCGCAGCTGCAGTATCCAGAAGCCGTTTTTTTGGGCGAGAATCTATTTCACTGCTCATCATTTTGCCGATTGCATTACCCGGAATCATTACTGGCATAGCGCTACGTTCGGCATTTAATATTGCTGACATTCCTTTCTCTTTGTGGACCATTGTGCTCGGGCATGCCACTTTTTGTATTGTGGTGGTTTATAACAATGCTGTGGCTCGCTTTCGGAGAACATCTGGTTCATTGATTGAAGCTTCCATGGATTTGGGTGCTGACGGTTTCCAGACCTTCCGTTTGGTGGTTCTGCCCAATATCGCCACGGCGTTACTGGCCGGAGGAATGCTGGCTTTCGCCTTGTCGTTTGATGAGGTTATCGTCACCACGTTTACCGCAGGCCAACAAGCAACTTTGCCTATCTGGATGTTGGAAGAACTCGTCCGGCCGCGCCAGCGTCCCGTTACCAATGTTGTCGCAATGGTGGTTGTGCTGGTCACCTTTATCCCTATACTGTGCGCCTATTACCTGACACGGGATCGATAGCGCACCTAATGAAAGCTTTTGTTTTGCACGGATTCGGAGAGCTTGATCAACTCCGCTGGCATACCGATTGGCCTGATCCGGTTCCCGGTGACAAGGAAGTGCTGATCAAAGTGTCGGCTTGCGGGTTGAATAACACTGATGTCAACACCAGAACCGGGTGGTACTCAAGCTCGGTCAGCACAGCGACTACGGGTGGTGTCCTTGAAGATGCTCGTGCAGACGATGCTACCTGGGGTGGCGCACCGTTGAGTCTGCCTCGAATTCAAGGTGCTGATGTGGTGGGCACCGTGGTGGCAGCTGGTGCCGCTGTTCCAGCGGCCAGGTTGGAGCAGTTGCAATCAAGTCGCGTATTGGTCGACACCTGGGTTCGTGATCATGACAATCCGAATGCCTCTTTGTTTGATTGTGGTTACTTCGGCTCGGAATGTGATGGCGGTTTTGCAGAGTACACTGCTGTTGATTACAGACAGGTGCATGCTGTCGAGTCCTCTTATACCGATGCCGGGTTGGCGACGTTTGCGACCAGTTACGTCACAGCTGAAAATATGCTCAATCGTGCGAATGTGGTTGCCTCCGATACGGTGTTAATCACCGGTGCATCTGGAGGTGTGGGTTCGGCGCTGGTGCAACTCGTGAAACGTCGCGGTGGTATTGCCATCGCAGTTTGCAGTGCTGCCAAATCCAGCCAATTGCTTGATTTGGGTGCTGATGCCATTCTGCCGCGTGACAGCACGGACTGGGGTCAAGCACTGCAGGCAGCTGGTTTTAATTCGGTTTCGGTGCTGGCTGATGTTGTTGGCGGCGCAGCATGGCAACAACAGATTAATTTGCTAAGCCGTGGAGGGCGATACACCTGTGCTGGAGCGATCGCCGGCCCAATCGTGGATTTTGATTTGCGCACTTTCTATTTGAAGGATCTGGTTTTTAGTGGAGCCACAGTGGTACCTGCTGGTGTCTTTGCCGATTTGGTGGGTTATATCGAGCGGGAAGAGATCAAACCTTTGCTGGCGGCGCAATTCCCACTCTCAGAGCTCCATCAGGCGCAAACTGAATTCATTAACAAGCAGCATGTCGGGAACATCGTTGTTGAGATTTGACTATTGTTAGACCATTGAAGTGAGACAGTGACGCTAAAAAAGGGG
>CALFCE010000351.1 GCA_937951215.1 uncultured Granulosicoccaceae bacterium | reverse complement strand
ACCGGAGATAACCTTTTTACTTGCGATACAGACAAGCAACTCTCTGCCACAGCCAGCCACTGGATCGCAGGGTTATTGGACAATGCCGATGCGGCCTGCTTGATGACGACTCCCACCGTCAATGGTTACAAACGCTACTCCGATTACCAGCTTGCGCCAAATCAGATAGGCTGGGCCAATGATAATCGTGGCGCGATGCTGAGATCGCTGTTATCAACCGATAGCAGCACCAGTCGTCTGGAGAATCGCGTGGCTGACAGCTCTGCCAATCCCTACTTTGCCTTGGCATCACAACTCCTTTGCGGCATTGACGGGCTCGAGCATCGTAAAGAGCCACCTGCCGAACTGACAAATCCGTATGCCAAAAAGGTCAAGGCTTTGCCTGACAATCTGGGTGAGTCAATCGCCTGCTTTGAACAATCGCATCTGTTCAAATCCAGGCTGGGCGATGAGTTTGTGGCTTATATGACAACATTGAAAAAAGCCGAATGGAATCGATACTTGTCATCTGTGTCTGAATGGGAACACGCCGAGTACTTCTCTACGTTTTAAATCTGCCCCATGTTAATGATTGGTAACGCCTGCCAGTCTATAACGTGTGTGCATCAAATCAGCGATCTGATGCGGATTTCTGGTCATATCGCGGCCGGAAAAAGTTCCATTAAAAATTCCGCGCTATCAAGCCAGTAATTTTCCAAACTGTGTGATCCAAACCACGGAACTCTGAACGTTACGACTACTCGAATTCCATAATACAAGTCACTACGATTTCGGGTTTCGCATACATGTTGGATTCAGGTTTACAAACACCTTACCGGGAGCTTGCTCAAGTAATGAGCGATCATGCACGGCGAAGGAAACAGGGCCCGGTTAATCAACAGCCCAGTTACACTGACTTGCAACAAGCAGTAACAAACCAATCGTCACTCGCTGGCAAGAAATCCTGGAACCTGATTTGGGATGTCGTTGACAGCTACCTGGACAACAGTGTCAAGACCGCACATCCGCAGTATTTCAATCAGCTCTGGGCCGGGCAATCAGATCCCGCCATGATAGGTGCCATTGTTGAGGTGATAAGTAACACTTCCATGTACACCTTCGAAGTGGCACCGCTTGCCACAGTGATCGAAAACGAACTGATCTCTGTTTTCCGCCAACACCTGGGCCTGGAAACCTGGGCAGCTCAAATGACAACCGGTGGTAGCAATAGTAATTTTCTGGCTTTACTACTGGCTTTGCATCGACGTTTCCCCGATTACCAGCAGACGGGTCTGCCAGCTGGTACCAAACCTCGCGTGTATATTTCCGCTGACGCACATTATTCGATGGAAAAAGCCCTGATGATGTCTGGTTTGGGGCTGCATGCCGCAGTCAAGGTTGCGGTTGATGAAAACGGTGCGATGGATATGCAGGAATTGCATCGTCATCTGCAACAAGATACCAACGATGGCCACAAACCGTTGCTTATTGTCGGCACCGCAGGTACCACAGTGCGTGGAGCATTCGACCCTATTGAAGACATTGCAGACGCCGCCCGCAGACACAACTGCTGGTTTCACATTGATGCCGCCTGGGGTGGCGCTATCAGATATTCGACTTCACAAGGGGCACTGCTAAAAAGTATCGATCAGGCCGACTCCTTCTCCTGGGACGCTCACAAGATGCTGGGTGTGCCACTAATGTGCTCAATGTTGTTTACAAAACAGCACGACGCTTTCCGCAACGCATTCCGGCTGGGCGATACCTCGTATATTTTTCATGACGCCATCGATGCAAATGAACAGAGCATCGACACAAACCATGATCTGGGTCCTGACTCCCTGCAGTGCGGGCGTCGGGTTGATGCATTGAAAATGTGGCTCGAATTTTTATTCTATGGAAAAGAAGGCTTCCAACGTCGCATTGATCAATTCCTTGATCTTTCTGCGCTGGCAGAACAACGTATAGCTACGGAGCCCGAGCTGGAACTACAAGCACCACGCTGGATAAACAATATCTGCTTCCGAAGCAAACCCGAAGGCATCAGTGACGAACAAGAGCTGAACCAGTTCAACCAAAAGGTCAGGCAATCGCTGATGCAATCCGGAAAATCAATGGTCAACCAGGCTTATTTAAACCAGGCATTAACCATTCGACTAATCATCGCCAACAAGGACGTCACCGAGTCTGACATTTCGCAGTTTTTCGACAACTGGATTGCCGAAGCAAGCGAATTAAAGCGAGAGTGGCACTATGAAAGCTGATTCAAATTCCAAACCGCAATTCCAGCAGACCTTTCAAGCTGGCACACAGTTTCAGAGCCTTTTTGAAACTTTGCTCGAAGCTCGCAAACTACAAGAATGCAGCACCATCGATCAAAAGCAGCAAGCTGAATCGAATCTGGCTGCCAAGTTGACTGCAAAGACCAGCCTGATAACGGGTCAATTGGAAGAGCTCGTTTGTCATCCAGAATATAGCAGACATGTGATTGGTATAAGGGACGGCTGGACGGGTATCATTTGCCGCTGGCAGCGAGGCTCCCTCAGCCCGATTCATGGACACCCAGCTTTCACTTTTTACCATGTTATCGGTGGCTTGTTTGCCATGGATATATACCAACGCACCGTAGGCAAACGAGTCAAACCCGAAGACCATCGACTACTTGCAGCAGGCGACAGCTTCTGGGAAAACGGCAAAGAAGGCCAATACGACAACCTGATTCACCGTGTGTGGGCAAAAAGTGGTGGCTTTACTTTACACCTTTTCTCGGAAGACCCAGCCAAGGGTGAGTGCTTTTATGTGTGATGGCGCTGTTCTGTGGGATGTAAATGGGACACCCATAAATTACGCGAAACCTCAAATACTGGACATGCACAAATCATTCAATTTTGGACACCCATAAGCTCAGGGAATATATTTGAACCGGTCGTTCTGGAAGTCGTTCTGGACACCCACTAAAAAGAAATGTTGCGGAAGAATTTCTGGACACCCAGACAACATTGTCGAGCAGTAAAAATATTGCTGGGCAGTAAAAATAATTGATTCATGAAACACCGTACCGATCACTCGTTCTAAATCCGGTTACTCGCTAAAGTGTTGGAAGTTATATGAACAAGACTCGCAACTGGCGACTCGAGGCAAGAAATATACGTTGATCTATTTCGATCCTAAGCTAGAAACTGAAACTGGATTTAGCCACTTACGTTTCTGCAAACGTGGGTTGATACCAATGCCCTGGAATGTCCGATGAGGCATTTACCCCCCTAAAACCAGAACATTCCAAAATATATTATGAGGTGCTTTATATCTAGTGACTCATGTCCTTGTCACGCCAGACCCACTGCTGCCCAATGGCTGTCGCAAACGCCCTACTTGACGCTATTTTTCCGAGGGCTTTGTACATCCAGGCCTTACGTGATTTCTGTGTTCGAATCCATTGCTCTGGCGTAAAACCGATACGTCTCATAATCGGCAGTTCATTCTCGCTGATCGCACCCCTCTTCCCCTTCGTTAGCTGGCGCCCAGTCCAATCAAGCAACTCAAGATACTCGTCCAAGGTAATCGGTATATAAGCTGCCGCTGAGAAGGGAGAAACCTCATTGCGATACTGACTAGTGCTCTTCGCAAAAGGCAATAAGCTATTAATCTTGGATTTTCTATTCAAGCGGTGCTTGATCGATGTGTGGCCTGAAGACTCAGGATTTTTCGCCATCTTTGCCCTCACCGGATTTAAATCAACATAGCAAAGAGTACGGAGCAATGCTGGTAGATCAAGAACGGCCTGCAGATTAAATCTTGATTCCCAGAATCGACCTTTACACTCATCCTCCTTATTCGCTCGTCTGGCAATGTGTTCGTTTAGATTTCCCATGAATTTGCTTATATTAGTGAGGTTATCTCGCCATAAAGCAACTATTTCATCCAACTGCTTTTGCTCTTTCGCTGACAGGATGTGATGCGCCAGATAACGCTTTACTACGAGAGGGCTTTTGTAGAGCTTGAGCCAACGATGAATAATATCATCAGCTGTTAAGGATTCTGCCCTGGCAGTATCAATCTTCACGACCAGGTGATAGTGATTGGACATCACCGCATAAGCGGCGACATCGATACAAAATACCTCAGCAAGAAGCAATACCCGCCTCTCAATCCAGCCACGACGATGGTTGAGGTTTTTCCCAGTGAGATTATCAAAACCGCAAAGGAAAGATCGACGTACACAGCGCGTAACGCAGTGATACCAAGGAGTGATGTCGGGACGAAAATGTACCCGCCGTGCAACAGTCATAGCCAAATCCTTTTAGCTAAAAGTTGAAGAGAAATATCAAGATCGCTCAACTAAACGAACTTGTCAATATTTTTTATTTTAGCGCGAAGTGATAGAGGAAATTTTATATTGTCAGGTGCACCGGTTACTCGGGTGATTAATGGGTGTCCAGTTCAATTAATTCGCAAATGATCTGTGGGTGTCTAGTTCGACCCATCCAGTCCCCTTCAACTAGATGGATGTCCAGCTCAATTCGCAGCTCAATTCGAGTCCAGCTCAATTCGCGATTGATATATGGGTGTCCAGTTCATTATGGGTGTCCAGTTCAATCCCAGCTCAATTCACGATTAATATATGGGTGTCCAGTTCAATCCTTTACAAAGTGAGCCAAACAAGCCCCATCCAGTGAACCAAGGCCAGCAGCCTGAGCTTGTTTGCAGTTTTGCATGACCGTACTTGCTACTGGCAAGCTGGCTTTGTTCTCTTCTGCCCAGCGTAAGGCCAGGGCCAAGTCCTTGGTCAAGCCATCGATATCGAAAGTACCTTCCGGCTTGGATCCATCCAGGGCATCGGCGATCAGGTCAAGCCGGTTGCGCAGCACGGCGGGTGCTGCTGACGAGTCGGCCAGCAGACTGGCGAAATCCTTGCCTCCCATGCCAGTGCCTTCAATCAGTCGGAAGCTTTCCCCCAATACATTCCAGTAGATTGCCAGTGGCAGGTTTACCGCAAGCTTCATCTGTGAGCCTGTACCCACATCGCCAATATGGTCAACACGTTTGCATAATTTCTGCAGCAAAGGTTTCGCACGCTGCCAGGCTTGTTCAGTACCACCTGCAAGACCCAACAGTTGACCCTTCAAGGCTGGAGCCACTGTGCCACCGACCGGACACTCGATAAAATCAGCGCCTGCCGAACTTACCGCATTTGCAATTGCTAGTTG
>CALFCE010000350.1 GCA_937951215.1 uncultured Granulosicoccaceae bacterium | reverse complement strand
GATTCCGGTTTTGAAACGGGTGTTTCGTTTCGTGTGCTGGCCGGTCGATCAGAGCCGTATCCTCTGGTCCTCGAAACGTTTTCAACTACGCCTTCTGATCAAATTACGTCTCTGGGCAGTCATTCTTACCGAACTGAACTGAAACCAGCTGGCGATGTTAATAGAGATGGTTTTGATGATTTGATTGTGCAGGAAACAAACACGGGCGCCAATCATGTTTGGGTCATTTATGGCACACCACAGCTACCCGGAATCGTAACTCACTTGAATCAACAGCAGGGTGAAACCACGATCACCAACTGTGAGGGCTATAGCAGGTGTTATGTCTCTGCCATTGGGGATTTCGATGGTGACAACTATGACGATATTTTTGTAAGAATCATCGAGCGATTCATTCCGGGAGCTTCCCCGGGACCACTGGAAGGTGTCGTGTTCTATGGCGCAGCTGGTGCACTTCCCCGGTTCACGGGTTTTGACAGTTTGCCGGCCGGGAGAGCTACCCTTCTTTCCGAATCAAATAAACAATCATCGATCCTGAGAGTGTTAACCAGTGACACGATGTATTCGGTGGGAGATATCGACGGCAACGGTGTCAGCGATATCGCGACCCAGAACGACGCCAGTAATCTGGTTCTGTTAGGCCGTGCTGGCAACCGCCCGCCGATTATTCTTGTCGATGACATTACTCCTGATCAGGGTTTTTATTCCATTTCACAATGGTCGGGTGAGTCATATTCGGCTTTCCATGGAAAATTTGCGACTGATGTTAATGGCGACGGTTTATCCGACATTGTTACGGGAAGAAGAGTGATCGTGGGGCGACGGGACGAACCCAACCGTCCGCCCGCACCTTTGGGTGCGTTTGTACGCATGGGGCCGGACTCTGCTGATTTGGTCTGGCAGGGCGCAGCTGAAGCTAATATCGTTGGCTATCGTGTATCAGTTAACAATCAAGCCTTGATGTTTGCAGGGCCAGACGACAGAGAGGTGACTCTCGATAATATTGAGAATATCAACGACAACTGGATGTCGGTGCGATCTGTCAATGGTTCAGGGGTTGAGTCCTTACCGATAGTAAAGCCACTGGGGTGGAATAATAGAGCAGTTGATAATTTGCGAGCAGAAATTTACAGCCCCTATTCACTGGAACTTTTCTGGGACTTGCGGCAGGGAAACAACACGATTTGGCGCAACGGTCAAATTCATGATGTTGTCGATGGAGGCAGCTATATTGATGTGGGTTTGATGCCAGGGGAAAGCTACGAATATTTTGTCACCAACGGACTCACTCCGGCAGGCTTTTTGTTCACTCAGTTAGATACCGAGCTGATGCGGACGGAACGCATTAACGTGACGATGCCACAGGCCCCGGAAGGGGCTGTAGCTCAAGCACCCGGTGCACCACAAAATCTGAGGGTTTTGATTTATTCGCCAACGTCACTGGAGCTATTCTGGGATGCGGCTGACGATAACGAATTTGTATTTCAATACGAGGTTTCGCGTAACGACGAAATTCTGGTCACTCGAGACGCTCGCAGCTACTTTGATCGCAGTCGGTTATCCAGTGAAACCACCACCTATTCAGTCATTGCAATCGATCTGGATGGCAATCGTTCGCCACCGGCAGAAATTACGGTTCAAGCCGATGACAGTGTATCGGCAAATGGTTCGGGTGGTTCGAATACCCAACTACCAACACCATCAGTTCAATCCCCGTTGGCCGGCAACATCAGCCCGCCTGAAGAACTGCGTGCAGAGGTTTACTCATCAACTTCTCTCGAATTATTCTGGAACCGGGTGATTACCCCTGTGCCGGCACGTTTCTATATCGTGCTGCGTGATGGCGAAACAGTGGCGGAGTTTGATGGTACAAGCTTTTATGATTCTGCTCTGGTTGCGGGCTCGACTCATTTCTACGAAATCATAGCCAAAAGTAAAACAGGTGAACTTTCTGCAGCTGCCTCTATCACCGTTCAGCTCCCGGATAGCACGATCCCCGGCAGCACGATCCCAGATAGCACCACTCCGGGCAGCACGACAAGTGTTACTTCACCCCAGTCGCCGTCAGCATCCACAACGTTGGGGAGCAGGCCGCAGGTAAACGGTTCTGTTATTTCGTGGGCGGGTCCTGATTGGTATCAGGTTCAATCCTCTGCCGATTTCTCGACGGTTTGCGAAGGTGGCAACGCTTGTCAGGTTACGAATGGAAGTTATATTGTTGTTAACCATACGACTGGTGAACGTTTTGAAAACATCATGGTGACTGGCTCAGATAGCGGAGTTTCCGTCCCGGCCGCAAGCAGCAACAGTACGCTCGTAGTTGCCGGACAGACCCTCAGTTGGCCGGACGATGGCTGGTATCAGGTGCAATCTGCGACGGATTTTTCTACCCTCTGCGAGGGTGGACGTCAGTGTGTCGTGGCGGCTGGCAGCTATATTGTGATCAATCACTCTACAGGCCAGCGCTGGGAGAATATACAGATAGTCCCTGCAGAATAAGGCTGGGATGGAATAAGGCTGGGGCGGGATAAGTTATGGATTGAATTGAGTTGATGGAAAGACAGCGTTTTATAAGTTGTATTGACAACCTGACCAATATTGAATTATTCTCGTTATAACTAATGACGCAGGCTGCACAGTCCTCAGGTTTGTCGCTTGAAGAGGCTCGGTGCTTGAACATGATTCTGAATCCGAATTCCCCAATTCCATTGTACCGCCAGCTGGCAGAGCGCCTGAAAGGCGGTATATCCCGGGGAGATTATGGTGTTAACACACGCATACCCTCAGAGCATGAGCTTTCCGATCATTATTGCATTGGCCGCCCAACGGTCAGGCAAGCAACCGACCTGCTGGTGCGTCAGGGCTTGCTGGAGCGCCGGCGTGGTTCCGGTACTTTTGTATTGCCCCCGTCACAATCAATCGATCTGTTTTCACTGGCTGGAACCAGTGCAGCGCTAAAACAGAGTGAGCTCGACATTGAATTGTCAGTGGTACTGGGTCCGATTGCCGAGTTGTCTGCCAGCTTGACGGGTGACAATGAAGTTGAAACCCTGAAAATCGAACGTCGAGCGGTAGCTGATCAAGTCGTTGTGTTGTATGAAACCCTTTGGTTTGATGCGGAGGTTTTTGCAGGACTGGAAAAACACCTACCGCAGCACCAGTCGATTTCAAATCTGGTCAGACAAGAGTATTACCTTGAACCGACGTCTGCCGATCAGACTTTCTCGGTTACCCTGGCCGACCAGCTTCAGTCTGGTCACCTGGATGTACCTGAGTCAACACCACTTTTGCTGGTGCAACGTGATTTACATTTTGGTGAACTGAAAAACGTATTACATGCCGACATTCTCTGTCGCACAGATTGTTTCGAGTTTTCGCAAACCCTGTATCCAGCTCAGTCTGGAGCTGCGCATTTTGGTCAAGCTTAAACCAGTATCGTGTTAAGAATCAGCATCGTTTACGGGACTAACTGAGATACATACCCCATGAAAAATAGCGGTTACTACAGCCAGTTTGGTGGAGCCTTTATTCCGGAAATTCTGGTATCCACCTTTGATGAACTGGAGTCGGCCTATCTGCAGGCGCGTGACGATCCTTCTTTCTGGAAGGAATATCTGGAGCTGATGTCGACCTATTCCTGCAGGGCAACACCCATCACACGTCTCGATAATTTATCGGAGGAGCTCGGCGGAGCAAGTCTGTATGTAAAACGGGAAGACCTGAATCATACCGGTGCTCACAAAGCCAATAATGTGATGGGGCAAGGGCTGTTAACCAGACGCATGGGCAAAAAGCGGGTTATTGCGGAAACCGGTGCGGGTCAACACGGGGTTGCCACTGCCACGATGGCTGCCAAGTTCGGTTTTGATTGCACCATCTACATGGGAGCACATGACGTGGCTCGCCAGCGGCCCAACGTTTTCTGGATGGAACAGATGGGAGCGACTGTTGTTGCTGTGACCGACGGCAGTCAAACACTCAAAGACGCTATCAATGAAGCCTTCCGCGATTGGGTGACCAATATGGACGATACCCATTATGTATTGGGTACTGCGTGCGGGCCTCATCCGTTTCCCGAAATGGTCAGCTGGTTCCAGTCCATTATCGGTATTGAAGCCCGCGAGCAAATGTTGGAAAGAACGGGTAGTTTGCCAAAACGTGTTTATGCCTGTGTTGGTGGTGGTTCCAATGCGATGGGCATTTTTAACGGGTTCCTTGATGATGACGGGGTCGAGTTGGTGGGAGTGGAAGCAGGCGGTCGAGGTGAGGGGACCGGGCAACATGCAGCAAGGCTGGCCTACGATGAAGCGACCATCGGTGTTGCACAAGGTTATAAAACCTACTTTCTACAAGATCGTGACGGGCAAATGCAGGATACTCACAGCGTCTCGGCAGGACTCGATTATGTGGGAGTTTCACCCATTCTCAGTCATCTGCATGAGAGCAAGCGGGTGCGATTTGAAGCCGCTACTGACGATGAAGTGGTTGCTGCAATGCAACGCACAGTTCGACGTGAAGGTTTGATCCCGGCACTGGAGTCATCGCATGCGTTTGCACAGGCGTACAGGGAAGCTCCAATGATGTCCAAAGATGACAATATACTGATCAATATGTCCGGCCGTGCCGATAAAGATATATTCACAGTCGCAGATGCCATTAACGATCCAAAGTGGCGGGAATTTATTATCGATAAAGCTCGTGGCTATCAACAGGAGATCAGTGATGCCTGATTCTACTCAACTCGAACAAGCGATCCGTAGCGCACGCGAGAAAAAAGATCTGCTTTTAATGACGCATATTGTTTTGGGCTATCCCAGCTTCGACGACTCGGCAAGGGTGGTCGAGGACATGGTCGAAGCGGGTGTTGATCTGATGGAATTGCAGATACCGTTCTCTGAGCCTATGGCGGATGGCCCCGTCATTCTACGTGCGAACGCAGAAGCGTTGAAAGCTGGTGCCACGGTTGATAAAGCTTTGGAAGTGGCTGAAAAGCTGAGCCGTGAATTTGATATCCCGTTTCTGTTTATGACCTACTACAACATTCTTTTCTGTCACGGGGTAGATCAGTTTGTAAAGCATTGCGAGTCTATTGGTATCAAGGGTTGTATCATTCCGGATTTACCACCTGCCGAAGGACAGGATTATCTCGACTCCATGCAGGCATCCGGTCTGGCTCCAGTGCATATATTTACGCCGAACACGCCCGAGCCACGCATGCGGTTTTTAAATGACAACAGCGGTGGGTTTATTTACACAGTGGCGCGTAAAGGGGTAACCGGCAAGGATACCGCTTTTTCTGCTGATCTTGCTGAGTATCTGGATCGCTGCCGAGCCAACACCAATCTGCCATTAGCTGTCGGCTTTGGGGTTAAAACCCGTGAAGATGTGGATTTTCTGCGTGGCAAAGCAGATATCGCAGTCGTCGGATCAGAGACTATTCGTGTGTTGGAAAACGAGGGCGTTGCGGGTGTGAAGCCATTTATAAAGCAGCTGGTCGCTTAAGTGTTTACGGTATCGGGACTCGTGCGAGGATGAACAAACAGTCGGACAGATCATGGTAAGCAGCGGGGCTTTTGTGGTTATGGGAGTGAGCGGTTGCGGTAAGTCGACCGTTGCGCGAGAGCTTGCCGAAAAAATCAATGCCGGATTTATCGAGGCAGACGATTGGCACCCGGCCAGCAATAAACAGAAAATGTCGAGCGGGGTTCCGTTGACCGATGAAGACAGGTTGCCCTGGCTTGCGGAGGTTGTCAGCATATCAATCGCCGAGAGGGAAAAATCGGGCTCTGTTGTTGTTGCCTGTTCTGCATTGAAAAAGAGCTACCGCGATCAGCTACGTAAAATTCACAACGATACCTTTTTTGTCTACCTGAGCGGGTCGAAAGCGCTGATATTGCAGCGCATGCAAGAACGCAAAGGGCATTTTATGCCGGTAGCCTTGCTCGACAGTCAGTTCGATACCCTTGAAGACCCGCGCGGTGAGGCGGGTGTTGTCGCTGTCGATATAATCGATGATATTGAAGCCATCGTGCAGGATGCACTGCAACAGTTATCGGCTCTCTGATCCCAGAGACTATCCCAGAGACTATCCCAGAGACTATCC
>CALFCE010000349.1 GCA_937951215.1 uncultured Granulosicoccaceae bacterium | reverse complement strand
AAAGACGATATTCACCTCAATCATCTCTGGATGGCAAAATATTTTTGTAGAAGGAGACATCGATTGGCGGCATGTCTCATGGGGTGGTGTATTAATTGATGACCGGCCGTACGATACCACCGATGAACCCTGTAATTGTATTGCTGCTGCCGACAACCCCGGGGTTACCGATGCTGCCGGTGGAAGCTGGTTGGACGATGACGATATTGTTTTCGGTATTGTGATCAATGGCGAGGCACGTGCTTATCCCAGACAAATTATGGAAGTACGCGAAATGGTCAACGATACACTGGGTGGTCGTGACCTTGGTATACCGTACTGTACTCTGTGCGGTTCAGCACAGGCTTATTTCACAGACGAATTGCCCGAGAACATTAAACGGCCGATACTTCGTACCTCCGGCTTGTTAATACGCTCCAACAAAGTGATGTACGATATTGAAACCTATTCTGTCTTCGATACTTTTCTGGGCAAGGCGGTTACCGGGCCATTGGCCGAAAAAAATATTACGCTGAATCAGGCTGGTGTTGTAACCACAGAATGGGGTAAGTGGAAACAGGCTTACCCCGAAACGACCGTTCTAAAGGAGGAACTGGCTCTGGGTCGGGATCATGATTTCAGAAACGGGCGTGATGCCAATGGCCCGATATTTCCTATCGGAGATGTGGATCCCCGATTGCCAGTGCATGAAGATATCGTTGGAGCGATAACCAACACCGGTGTGCCAATAGCATTTCAGCAGAGTAAAGCCTATCTGGCATTGACTCGTGGCGAAGACGTCTCTTATGAGAATATCCAGCTGATACTTGAGGGAGGCGGCGTCAAAGCGGTGGATGCCTCGGGCAAGGATATCGGCGGTCACCAGGCTTTCTGGTTTGCCTGGTCACAATTTTATCCGCAGACCAAGCTGTGGACACAATAGAGATTGGTGAATGACGTTTCTGATTGCGTACATAGCAGCTCTACTCACTTTTCTTGTACTGGATGCGCTTTGGCTGGGGTTGGTTGCGCTTGAATTTTACAAGAGAGAGATGGGAGACCTCAGACGCGATCCTTTTCTGTTATGGCCTGCTGCTACGTTTTACTTATTTTTTGCAGCTGGGCTTGTCTGGCTTGCAGTACGTCCGTATGAAGCCCCCACTCTCCTCTCCGTAGCACTAACCGGTGCGGGTGTTGGTGGGCTCGCATTTGGAGCCTACGATATGACCAATCTGGCAACACTGAAAAACTGGTCGCTTAAGATGAGTTTGGTGGATATCACCTGGGGAATGACAGCGTCAGCAATTGTGAGCGTATCGGCAGCGCTAGCCGTTCGTTTTTTCGTGTAACAAAAAATCTCAACTCACTGGAGTTTGAGTGTGTACTGTTAGTTGTGGGTATGGGATATTCCAGCCCCGCTCGTTTGCAACGGCAACACAGGTTTGCTGTATTGTTCTTTCCAGCGTGTAGTAGTTCCCGGCAAGCTTGCTTGAAAAACTGCCGTAAATCAGAAAATCAAGCGATGATGCGCCGGCTGATTTCAACCCTGCATAAATGCTGTTTGTGCCTTCGGCAAAACCCGCCTCTTCCAACGCTTTAAGACACGCAGTTTCAAGTACCTCTGGCACTTCTGACAGGCTGATAGCTTGCAATTCATAATCAAGACCAAAGGTCACTGCAACACCGAACGTATCAAATGCCGAAAGATTAACGATGTTCATGGTATAGAACTGGTCAGTGGCATAGGTTAATGAAGCGCCACCTTTAGCACTCAGTTGCACCATATCAGGCGTTTGCAACAATACCTGACCAAAAGTGCCATCAGGTAGAAGCAGGTAGTCCCCTTTACGGCTGGGAAACCACAGGTCATCAGTCGCCGGTCGCGATATCAAACCGGACAGGTTTTCAATAGGCAGTCGTATCACCCCTTCAAGTGCCGGGTTCCAGAAAACCGACTCGAGATTGATCGAGTTAACCTGCCATGGCAACCCTTTGTACATCACTCTTTCGTCTTCCCTGACACTACCAATATTCAGCAGCAAGCGAGCTTCCTTTATGTATTGCGGGATTGCCTGACGAAGACTCAGGGTAACAATGACTGTCAGTAGCAAAGCCATGGCCAGGAGAAGGAAATCCTGCCTTGTATAGAGCACAGCGATCACAACAATCCAGACAAGAACAAAGCTGAACAGGTAGTAACTGTAAGACAGCAGTCGATACCAGGTCGCTTTACGACGCACTTTTTTATTGGTAAATCGAGTTCTGTAAATCCACCAGCAGAAACGTAAAAAGCCCCACGTCAAAATGGCCCAGAACAATGCCAGAAGCAGTGTTAATCCGCGCCCGAAAATAAAACCGGAAAACCACTCTGAAAGACTTGTCGATAAAGGTTGTTTATCGTTTTTCAGAATATTCAGTTGTGTCTGGTCAGACAGAAGCTGCTGTTCGATGGACTCGATTTTGGAGTTCCAGTCGCGCAACAACAAATTCAGTTGTGCCGAGTTCAAATCGCTGTTGTCAGCTTCAATCAGAGCCTGCAAACGATCAACAGCAGCCGTTGCCACTTTTTGTTTTTCCAGGCTCAGAGCAATCGATTGATTCAGTTCTGATATCTTTCTTGGCTTTTCTGTCAGAGTTCGCAAAGAGTCAAATACAGGCTTAGCGATCTCCACCATTTCCTGCTGCCAATCAAAGACACCCTCGTTTTCAGTAGTCAGTAAACCGGTATTGGTTTCACCGAGCGCCACCAGTTCATAGGTGACCTTCAGCCTTTCGATTTCTTCGTTAAGGGCTATGACGCGAGCTCGTTTTTCGGGAAACCGATCTTCCGGAGAACCGTCTATTTCAGTAGCGAGGAGTTCACGCTCCTGACGCTTTCCATCCAGTGATTTCACCAGATTCTCAAGCTGGCCAGCGGTTTCTTCAACGCCTTGCATCGTGCCAGGCAGAGAAGTAGACCGGGAAGTGGTTTGCTGGGCAACAAGCTGGCTGGAACCGAGCATCAACGCGGCAGTGCAAAAAGGGATGAGCAATACAACGCAGCGTCGCATCACCCTCTCAAAGCATGAGCCGTACGGCCAGTTATTAGTGGATTGATGGTGGATAGTATCTCGACACACAGCGTCAGACGGATAACGGGGTTTCTCTTAACCTATGCCAAGTTCTTGCCAGATCTGATCAATCCGGGATTTGGTGGCTTCGTCCATCACAATGGTCCTACCCCACTCACGCTGGGTTTCGCCGGGCATTTTATTGGTTGCATCAAGCCCCATCTTGGATCCCAGCCCCGATACCGGAGAGGCAAAGTCGAGATAATCGATCGGTGTATTGTCGATCATGGTGGTGTCCCGTATCGGATCCATACGTGTGGTTATCGCCCAGATCACGTCTTTCCAATCGCGTACATTGACATCGTCATCCACCACTACGACAAATTTGGTGTACATGAACTGTCGCAAAAAAGACCATATCCCCATCATCACACGCTTGGCATGTCCGGGATATTGCTTTTTCATGCTAATAACAGCCATTCGATATGAGCATCCTTCCGGTGGCAAATAGAAATCGACAATCTCAGGAAACTGTTTTTGCAGTATCGGGACAAACACTTCGTTTAACGCCACACCCAGCACTGCCGGTTCGTCAGGGGGACGACCCGTATAAGTCGAGTGGTAGATAGGATTATTGCGCTGCGTGATGGTATCGATGGTGAATACCGGAAAGCTGTCGACTTCGTTGTAATAGCCGGTATGATCACCAAATGGGCCTTCTTCGGCCATATCATTCGGTCGCAAATGCCCTTCGAGTACGATTTCTGCAGATGCGGGAACCTGAAGATCGGATTGCGTTGCTTTGACCAGCTGGGTCCTTTGTCCCCTGAGTAGCCCGGCAAACGCATATTCAGACAAGGTGTCGGGTACCGGTGTCACAGCCGCCAACGTTGTCGCGGGGTCTGCTCCCAATACAACCGCTATCGGGAAGGGTTCGCCAGGATGTTGCTGTTGCCACTCCCTGAAATCCAGCGCGCCTCCGCGATGACTGAGCCAACGCATGATCACTCGATTACGTCCAATGACCTGCTGTCGGTAGATGCCCATGTTTTGGCGCTTTTTATTCGGCCCCTTCGTGACCACCAAGCCCCATGTAATCAGCGGACCCGCATCTCCGGGCCAGCAAGTCTGGATCGGATAACGCGAGAGATCCACATCAGGGCCCTCAAAAATCTCTTCCTGACAGGGCGCTTTGCGAACGTTCTTTGGTGCCATATCAAGCACCTTTTTGAATTTTGGCAGGGATTGCCATGCATCACTCAAACCCTTTGGCGGATCAGGCTCTTTCAGGAAGGCCAGCAAAGTGCCGATTTCACGAAGAGATTCTACGGATTCCGCTCCCATTCCCAACGCAACCCGCTTCGGAGTACCGAACAGATTCGCAAGAACAGGAATTTTGGGTGAGTTCAGAGAGTCCCCTGCACCATCGTGTTTGGGGTTTTCAAACAGCAGGGCTGGCCCTTCATTGCGCAAAACGCGATCACAGATCTCGGTCATTTCAAGATTGGGGCTGACCGACGTGTGCGTCCTGATAAGTTCGCCGCGAGTCTCCAGGCCCTGAATGAAATCCCTCAGATCATGATATTTCACAGACGACGTTTCGATCAGGCGGCCAGACCGCTGTGCCGTAACAAGGCACTGATATCAGGTTTTCTACCACGAAAGCGGGTAAACAACTCCATGGCATCAGTGACGCCACCTTTCTCGAGTATGTTTTGCATAAACGACGCACCGGTGTCGGCGTTGAAAATACCGTCCTCTTCAAATCGTGCAAAAGCATCAGCAGACAGAACTTCTGCCCATTTATAGCTGAAATAACCGGCGGCATATCCACCCGCAAATATATGACTGAAACCATTCTGGAAACGATTAAAGGAAGGTGTTGGAATGACAGCGACCTGCGATCTCACATCATCTAGCACCGCTTGCACATCAACCACTGATCCCTGAGATGATTCTTTATGCACTCGCATATCAAAGGTTGCAAATTCAAGCTGACGCACCATTTGCATCGCGGACTGAAAATTTCTTGCACGCTGAGCTTTTTCCAACAACTCATCTGGAATCTTTTCACCTGTTTGATAGTGGCCGCTAATTAAATCGAGCGCTTCTCTTTCCCAGCACCAGTTTTCCAGAAATTGGCTTGGTAGCTCAACCGCATCCCACTCCACACCACTGATGCCAGCCACACCCGCGGTGTCTACCATGGTCAGCATATGATGCAAACCGTGACCGAACTCGTGAAATAAAGTGGTGACTTCGTTGTGCGTCAATAGCGCAGGATCGTCACCTACTGGCGGGGTCAGATTGCAAGTCAGATAAGCTATGGGGACCTGTACACTATCGTCGGACAACCGCATACGCGAAACACAAACATCCATCCACGCACCACCACGCTTGTTCTCGCGAGCGTAGTTATCCATGTAAAACTCACCGCGCAAATGATTATCGCTATCGTGGATTTGATAACACTCGACATCTTCGTGCCAGACATCGGTGTTTTCAACACGCTCTATTTTCAGTCCAAACAGTTTTCCTACTACGGTAAACATTCCCGGAATAACTTTGACGATAGGGAAATAGGGTTTCAAATCATCTTCCGATATCGCATATTTTTTCTGTCGCAGTTTGTCTGAAAAATAACTGATATCCCACGCCTCCAATTGTTTGATACCAGCCGTATCTGCCGCAAACTCGGCAAGCTCCTGCATTTCCTTTTTGGCTAAAGGTGTGGACCGTGAGGCCAGGTCACTGAGAAAATCCAGCACCTGCCGGGGTGACTCAACCATTTTTGTTTCTACTGACAAATCAGCATAGCTATCAAAACCCAGCAGCTTGGATTTCTCGGCTCTTAGCTGCAGAATCTCTTTTATCAATTGAGTGTTATCAAGATCAGGATCATGTGGCCCTTGCTCAGACGCTCGAGTATTGTAAGCGGTATACAGCTCCTGTCGCAGATCGACATTATCGGCAAACGTCATCACCGCGTAGTAAGTCGGGAAGTCAAGATTTAACAACCACCCATCTTTGTTCTTTTTCTCTGCTCGCTCTTTGGCAGCAGCAATCGCATAGTCCGGCAAACCAACCAGTTCCGATTGATCGGTAACCAGTTTTTCCCAGGCATTGGTGGTATCCAGAACATGCTCTGAAAACTGTGTTTGCAATTTGGATAATCGCAACGAGATTTCCATGTAGCGTTCCTTATCCTGTTGTTCAAGCGAAACACCGCTTAATCGAAACCCACGAAGTTCGTTGTCAACCAGTCTTTGTTGAGCAGCGGTCAAATCAGAAAAAGTGCTGGAGTTGCGGATGGACAGGGTGCCTTCATACAAATCGCTGTTTTGTCCAAGCTCGGTATTGAACTCACTCAGTTTTGGCAGGCACGCGTTGTAAGCCTCCCGGAGTTCGTCGCTATTCAATACTGAATTGAGGTGGCTGATGGGTGACCAGAATCGAGCGAGTTCATCCTGCATTTGCTCTTGTGGCCACATGAAGTTTTCCCAATCCGGTTTTTCAATAGAA
>CALFCE010000348.1 GCA_937951215.1 uncultured Granulosicoccaceae bacterium | reverse complement strand
GGCACGGATGAGGATGTTGAGGCTTTGCTGCAAAAACGGTTTGCCATCGTCAATGTGTGGCGATCGATCAATGGGCCGGTGCTGCGTTCTCCCCTGGCGCTCTGCGATGCGTTAACAACCAGTTCTACCGACCTGGTACCGGTGCGGCGAGAATCAAAAGAGCGGGTGGGTGAACTTCAACAAGCGCTTCACAACCCTGCACACCAGTGGTACTACTATCCGGAAATGCAGATGGATGAGGCGTTGTTGATTAAAACGTTTGATTCCAGTCTTCGAGGCCACACCCGCTTTACACTGCACACCGCCATCGATCTGCCGGGTTGTAACGAACAAACACCGGCTCGTGAAAGCCTTGAGACAAGATGCTTTGTGTTTTTCCACAATGAACTGCCCGGAAAGGTAGAAGCCCCTGCAAATCCCGGCTACCCGAGGCTGCGTCGTGTTTCTGACAACAGCACTTTCCCGATTGAAGGGACCATGAGCGTGGGTCGAGCAAGTTCTTGCGATATCGTGCTTAAAACGGAGTTGGGCGCTTCGCGTAAGCATGCTCGGTTGGTAAGGGACGACAAGAAAGTCACTATAGAAGATCTTGAATCGAACAACGGCACTCTTATAAACCGGAAATTGGTAAGGGGAGAAGTCATTCTGCAGCATCTTGACGAAGTGATTTTTGACCGTGAGTTGTATTGTTATGAATCAATTCCGGTTAAATCGGATAACTTAAACCCAAGAAACAGGAAACTAAGACCTCGACCCAAACCACGATCCAAAACGCGCTGGAACCCGGGTAATCTGGTGGGTGGCGATACCGTTTTTCTATCCGATTTTGCAAAACAGGAGGTAGACGTCGACACCCCTCAGGACGAGGCCATAGAACCGTTTGATCCGTCAGCCCCCTGCCTGCAATATCTGGACGGCCCCAGAAAAGGACAAATTGTCCTGTTGGAAGGTGAGGGTACGAGTTGGAAGTTGGGCAGCTCTGAGGACCAGGATATCGTATTATCCGCCGAGGGTATTTCGCAAACTCACGCCACTCTATCTATTGAGGATGACCAGTGGCGCCTCAGTGATGCGGTGTCGCAGAACGGTACCTTTGTTAATGGTGAACGTTGTAATTCCCGTTTTATTTCGAGCGGCGATATTATCTCGCTTGGACCGATGGCGTTGCGTTTCGGCTGCCCTGATTCAGTACCGGCAAACATCCCCGCCACAACGGGTATCTCTCCGAAGGTAAAGTTAGCCAGTGTTTTACTGCTGCTGGGTTGTGTCGTAGCCGGTATCATCTGGAAGTTGTTTTAGACGATTGTGTAAGTCCAGGGTTGCAGTTTGTGCCGGATCAATTTTCTGAATCCGGCACAGTACAGCTTAACTTGCCAGGGGCAGCACGATATCGGTCAACAGATCAGCCTCTGGTGTATCGGCTGGGCTATTGAGGTAGATCTCAAACGGTGGTGCATTGGCCGGCTCCTGACCTGATTTTGGCAGCCAATCGCCATAAAGATAATCGTAGGCGACCTTAATGGCGGTGTACGGGCCTTTGTAGTGGAGGATCGCACAGTCACCGGCTGGCAGCACAACGGCTTCCAACTCTTCTGGCAGTGCCGTGCCCGGTGCAAGCCAAAGGCTGGCATGGGCGCGTAGTTCGGATTCCTCTACAACGTTCGGGTCATCGTAGTGAACCCCAATCATGCCTCTGACGACGGGCCATAGATTCTTTTCGCCAGCCAGCGTTGCCAGCTTTTCAAAGCACTGCCCGATGTTTGTGTAAGAACCTTTGTGCAAAATGGCTCCCAGCTCACGCTGTGGCATGGTGTCTGTATCAACGGTAAACATAATAAATTCTCCTCGGAGTTGAGTCGTTTGCAGCGGACCCGGAAGGCCTGCCTTTCTGAACGCAGCGGGAGGAACACCAAACCGATCGTTGAAGGCTCTGGTAAAGCTCTGCAAGTTGGGGTAACCGGCTTTGGCAGCGATATCTTGAACTGACTGTTCACTATTGGTGAGCCAGGTTGCAGCAAGGAATAAGCGAATACGCCGAACAGCTTGCGCGCAAGTCTCCCCTGTCATGGCCTGAAAGACTCGATGCCAGTGAAATCGCGACATGGTCGCCACCTCAGCTAGAGCGTCGAGAGACAAGTCTGACGTCGGGTTGTCATGTATATATTGCAGCACACGAAGAACGCGTTGTTCGTAACTTAAAGCCATGGTGTTGCTTCCTCAGGTTCGGCGGTTATCGTGTCACAGGTGCATTTAGCAAATCTTGCTGAGTTTGCCAAACCGTAGCTGGAGGCCGGCTGATACCCAGCATAGCCAGGCGGTTGCAAAGGCTCGATTGCATCAAACTTAAGATAGTGTCTGGCAACAGACTGCCTACAACTTCTGCTTATGCAGCACTCTTCTCTGTTTACTCGGCACCACCACCAAGGCCTGTGGTGCAGTTCCCTTTGGAAATTAAGCCCGTTTCGATATCAGTAACAAAAAATGGTCAATCCAGCGGAAGCTGAATAGAAGTGGCCGAATAACCCATTCGTTCTTTTATTGATCACGGATTAGTGCCCAGCACGGATAGAAGTCGATTGATGGTTGCCCTTACTTCAGGCAGGTGTCTGTCTTCGTGATGAGTGACCAGCCATTGGCTGTGTTCCAGCTCTTCTATTTCTTCAGAAATGCGTTTTACGCCTTTTGTATTATCCCCGATAAAGGTTGGTAAAACTGTTTTGCCAGCTCCAGCGAGCACCATGTCCAACGCGTTTCGTGGGTGTGACACTTCGATGACCTGACTGTCGCCCAGTGTATTCCGAATCCATGCAGTCGAGGGAGTGTTGTAGAGCCCGACGACCCAGGTTTTAGTGTTTTTCTGTTTGGCATAAACAGCAAATCTGACCTTGTTGATGCGTTGCCCAGCAAGGTTAACTTGTGTTGGGCGCTGATTTCTGATCCCTATGGATACCTCCCGATGGGCGATATCAAGAAACTGTTCGTCCGCCACGAATTGCAGAATGATGGAATCATTGCCCTTTAAACCCTGAATCGACTTGCTGAGGTAATAGCAAGTCCAGGTGCCTGCGGAAATTTTCACACGACGTGGGGCGGTGTCATTGGCGGCCACCAGTAGCGGGCTGACGGTGGATTCGATTGCTTCTGCAGCATTGACCAATGCAATACCTTCTGCGGTGAGCTCATATCCCCGGGCGCGTCGTTTGAACAGCTCCTGACCCAGTTGGCGCTCAAGGGCCAACATCCTGCGGCCCAGCGTCGGGGCACTTTTGCCCGAGAGCTGCTCTGCCGCAGCCAAGCCGCCAGATCGCGCAACGGTCAGAAATAACCGCAAATCATCCCAATTGAAGTTCGTTTCATCCATGAAATGAACTTTACATTTAAAGTCGTTTATGTGGCAATCGAATAATGCTCAAATTCTGTTGGACTATCCCGTCAACAAATCAAACAGGTCACAACTATGAAATTTTTGAATACTGAAGTAGCGCCCTTGGGGCTGGGGTGTTGGCCCATTGGTGGTGAAATGTATGCTGCTGATGGCGGCTCGCTTGGTTATACCAATTCTGATGATGGCGAATCGATAAAAGCGATTCATGCTGCGCTTGCGAATGGCGTAACTGTTTTTGACACGGCTGCAGCCTATGGGGCCGGGCATTCAGAGCGTTTATTGTCGAAGGCTCTTGCCAATCATCCGGAAGCGGTGGTGGTGACCAAGATTGGCCTGGAGATAGATGAGCAATCCCGGACCATCATCGGCGAGGCTTTGGCTCCGGAGGCTGTTATACCGGCCATTGATGCCTGCCTGAGCAGACTCAAGCGGGACACTATCGATCTATTGTTGCTCCATCCCAATCAGGTCGCCCTTGAGCTGGCAGGTCACTTGTTTGATGAAATGGATCGCGCCTGCGATCTCGGTAAAATCAGAGCATACGGCTGGAGCACCGACTATGTTGATAATGTTCAGGCAATGAAAGCCCGGCATGGTTTCACGGCTGTTGAGCATGCGATGCATGTGTTAATGGATGCACCGAAAATGCAATCGCTGGTTCAGCAAGCGGGCCTTTATGCACTGATTAGATCACCCTTGGCGATGGGTTTGCTTTCAGGGAAGTACGGTGTTGAGTCTGTGATGCCAGCCGATGATATCAGAGCAACGGAGCAGAGTTGGACCAACTACTATATCGACGGAAAACCAAACCCCGAGCAGGTCAAGCGCTTTGATGCGGTCAAAGAGTTGTTGCAGGTGGGTGGGCGCAGCCCGGTGCAAGGAGCACTTGGCTGGTTATGGGGAAAGTCAGCCAGCAATATTCCCATCCCCGGAGCCAGAACCGTTGAGCAGGTAGAAGGCTTGGCAGCAGCGGTTGGAATTGGCCCGTTACCTGGCAGCGTGATGGCGGAAATCGATCAACTGATTGGAGGTGCTTTTATCAGCGATGGCAACACACCGCGTTAGGGAATTCCGCCGTCGTACCGTTTTTTGCCCATCCTGTTTCGTTTATCCGGTTATTGCCTATCCGGTCATCGACTATCCGGGATGGGGACTATCCGGGGATGGCGTTTGCCTTGCGGCGGGCTCTGAGCTTTTCTCGCAAATTAAGATCGGCTTCCTTGGTGCCGTCATGGAAAGTGCCAAACCACTTGTCCAATGGCATGACGCTGCCACCATAGTTGCATTCAAAATGTTTGTGGTGCTGGTAGTGAAAACGGCTGCCAGCGGCGAGGTCCAGGCCCTTGCAAACATGCATTTTCTCAAAACCGCTGTGTCCAGGTGCCGGTTGGAAAGAGGCCAACTGGATCTGATACAGGACGTTGAGCGGGTGCAAGGCAATCAGCCACTGTACGACTGCTGTCGAGAAATAGATAACATGCTCAATCGGATGCATGGATAGGCCTGACCATGGGCCGACTTGTATGTTGCGGTGGTGCAGTGAATGAAAGTGTTTGTAGAAAAATTTCACATGCAGCAGCCTGTGCCCGAAATAAAAATGCACCATATGGAAAATGGGTGCCAGCAGTAACAGAAGTACAAACCAGCCCCAAAACGCTATCGGGCTGGAAAGGTCAAAAAAACCGAGGTAGTTGTTCGCAAACAGCCAATAGGTGATGACCTCATAGGCCGTTAATATGGGCACGGCAGAGGCGAGCGTGTGAAACATATTATCGCGCACCTGATGCCCGAATTTAAAACGCTTGCTGTTAGTCGCAAATGGTTTGGTGTTATAACGCAGCTTATCGCCCTGGCGCTTCTGGATGTAAAGGCAATAGTGCATGCCACCAAATACAAGCCCGACCAGCATATAGTTGCGAAGCAGAATCGCTGCGATCCACCATAGCTCGAAAGTTTTCATTGCGGCGAGTGATGGTGTCAGAAACAGCCAAGTCACCAATGACACAGCAAACCAGAACATGTTTTCCGGCCAGATGTAGCCTGGGCGTCCAAAGAGCCAGTTCAGGGTTTTCATGGGCTGAGGAGGCCATGCACTGATCGGGGCTGACACAATGGGCCCTTCCGGGCGCCATTCGCCTTTTTCATCGCGTAGATGTTCGTGATCAAAAATTGATTCGTTCATCTTCGAGACTCCAGCTGTGTGAGTGTATGCAGCGATTTATAGCTGCTGTCTTGTGAAGATATCTTATTAATTTGGAATATTCAATGAGTTATGGATCTGTAGATCATGTCACATAGTTCACCCAGTCGTGCGAACTTGATTTAAATTAAGCAGAATATCCTTTTGATTAAAAACATTGAATCCCGCATGATCCTGATGATCGCATCGGTACTCGAATTTCTGTAAAAGGCGGGAATGCTCATTTATATAGATCAATTAATCTTCAAAATTTATATCAGTTGATTTGTTTGCTCTTTATAAAGATTTGATGCCAGTGTACAAAATTTCCTGGATCTCTGGCGTTCTCTAAGGAGCTGCTATTGAATACTCAACAACGCTACAAGCCGATTGCCTGTCATCTCTACGACCACTTTGAGATCGCCTGTCTGCATCGCTATGACATATCACTGACATTGCGTGACGGCTCAACCTGCGTTGGCCAAGCAATTGATACCGCAGTAGAAGATGGTCAGGAGTTTTTGCTGTTGTTATCCAATGATCAAGCAAAGCGAATCAGGCTGGATACCATCGAACGCATGGATGTGACGAGTGAGCCACGGGAATTTGATAAAGTGGTACTCAGCTAAAAAGCACTCTAGCGTGTACATTTGATGTTATCAGGCTCTTCAGTTGAGCTAACAGGAAACCTCGACAGCTCGAATCTGTCTTCCCATGAAACTGTCAGTGATGTGCTGCCGTTAAGGGCATTAACATCCAGTTGAAAAGTGTTTGGGTCGCCGTTGTCCAATTGCATGATCATCGCGCTGCCGTCTTCAGCGATGACTTCCAATGTCCCTGATTCGTAGCAACCATTCTCGCCAGCGCTTTTTGGTTCGATGGTGCTGAACGGTGCATTTGTGCGGACCGAAAGCTCCGTACCTCCGGTTTGTGGTGAAGTTAACTTAAAGAAAGCCTCATAGGTCATGGGTTCTTTCAGGGTAGCGTTTGGATCTGCAGAACTGACAGCATCTAACAGAATATAGGTGCCCTTGATCCGGGTAACACTTCCATCGGAGCCACTAAAAGTAGTGAGCTCCAGTCCCGTGAGAGCTTCGCTGTGGCTAAAAACGGCTGGAGTCGCGTCATTGATGGTTCCTTTTGAGAGGCTTACCTGGCCGCTGAAGTAACGTTGATTGCCGTCCAGATCTACACTGCGAAGGTTTGTGAACATCGTTGAAGACCGGGCAGAGCTCTCAATGGGGCCGTTAAGGACAGTTTGAGTTCGGGAGAAACCACCATCTAAAAGGGCTCCACCAATCAGGCTATCGGAAGAGCAGCTAAAAAACTTTCCCTCGCCACCACCAAATTCGTCGCTGCTTGCACGATAAGTATAGAAACCGCCATTTTCGCAGTTAAAAGTGGCAGCGCCATCTATTGCGCCGGATGCAATCAAACCCGCTTCGGTGTTAACGGAGTCTGCGCCGAAAGTGCCATCAGGGTGAACTGCTTTAGCCACATCAAGCTCTGGTGAAAACGGGATGCCGTTGACGGATTCAATGACGGAAGCGAGTAGATCTTCAGCCATATCAGGCAAGATTGTCAGCCCCTCCAATTGTGTGGCTTCAATCTCTGATGAATCAACAGGAACAGATGAAACCACAGGATCAGTGACGGGGTCCATCTCGTCATCAAGTGTCATCGGTGGCTCACTATCAGTTGTGTCATCAATGGTGCTGACATTTTCAGCAGGAGAAGTGGCGTCATCATTGACAGGCATGACACCGTTATCAGGTGAGATTGGCTCGTCACCAACCGCACCGTCATTTGTCGTTTCGCTTGTGACTTGGTTTGTCCCCTCATCATTGGTGGGATTCGATGGC
>CALFCE010000347.1 GCA_937951215.1 uncultured Granulosicoccaceae bacterium | reverse complement strand
TTTGTTTTTAACGATGGGAATCGCCTGAAACCGGCGCCTCAGATTTTGGCTTTGTCGCTTGATGAGGAGCCACGAACCAGCAAACAGCGCCAAAAATGCGAGCACCGGATCAAAGGCACTTGCTTTGTCCGGGGCTATGCTGCAGCCAGCAACCCCGTTCAGGCCCGTCTCGACGTTTTCGCCGGCACTGCCTCCGGAATCATCATTCGACGGATTGTCGAGGCCGGGAATTTGTGTGCCCGGAGTTTGCGTAGCCGGTGTTCCGACTACGATCGGGCTGTCGCCATTTCCATTGGTCGCATCGTCATTGGTGCCATCGACAGAATCCTGAAAATCCGGAATGGAATCTCCATCTGCATCCGGCAAAACACCGCCGGTGCTGTCGGTATTAATCGGAGAATCAATCAAACCGTTGCCATCTGCATCAGGATCGAAAGAGTCAACAATACCATCCACATCAGTATCGTCTTCATCGACGAAGCTGGCGTCGGCACTATCGATGATACCGTCCTGATCCACGTCAACAGCACCTGTGACAAAGTCAACGTCAACCGAGTCCACGATGCCATCGTTATCGCTATCAGCCAGGTCATCCACTCTGCCATTGTTATCAACGTCAGTGCCACCGGCTTCAATTAAATCAGGTGTCTGGTCATTGTCACTGTCGCTGTCAATAAAATCAGCAATACCATCAGCGTCAGAATCAGCCAGTACAAAGTTCAGCTCTCCTGAATCGAAATCACTCTCTACCGCGTCGACCAGACCGTTGCTACCGTGCACATTGCCCGGATCAACACGACCGTCGCCGTCGGTATCAAGCGCGGCAACATCAAGTTCTGCTGAATTACTTTCCACGATATCGGGAATACCGTCATTGTCACTGTCCAGGTCGATGTAATTGGGAACACCATCGCCATCAGTGTCATTTACGGTCTCAACAAAATCAGGGATCGTATCGTTATCAGTATCAATATCGAACGGGTTGGTAATGCCATCACCGTCTGCATCACCAATTCCCTCGACTTCTCCTGTTATCCCGTCACCATCGAGATCACCGGTAATCAACAAGCTATCCGGCGAGCCATCGTCGTTGGAATCCAGATCCAGATAATCAGGCGTACCATCACCATCACTGTCGACAGGATTATTCGGATTACTTCCTGCTTCTACAAAATCAGGAATCAAATCGTTATCAGAATCGGGATCGAGATAATCCTGAATACCGTCACCATCAGTATCATTACCAATACCCTCGACGATATCGTCAATGCCATCGTTGTCATTGTCCGGATCTTCCGAATCCGGAATTTCGTCGCCATCAACGTCTGGCAGTACCGTCAATCGGTAGTCTTCAACCTCACCATCAGGGAAAGTACCGGTTGCGTCGAACGGCGTGATGACACTGGTAGAAATTCTGAAGCGTGCGTAGGTATCACCGGTGAAGTCACTGGTAACACCGATCAGATCGGGCCACAGCAACTTGACTTTAATATTGTCAGCTCCTGGAGGCACTGTAGCTACCGCAGACTCTTCAGGGTCAAAGACTCCGTCACCGTTAAAATCAACCCATCCAACAAGGTTGGCTACACTTCCTGTCGGATTCGAAACAAACACATTGGTGGTATAAGCTTTGGCATTTTGCGTCAGGACCGGGAATCCAAATACACCGTCTTCATCATCGATCCCGTCGGTGTCGTCTGCATCAGCTCCTGCACCACCACTGGCAGCATCATCATCTGGTGGCAGCAAACCAATATGTGGGGGGGTTGGCGGAATCTGATGTACCGCAGGTCCGTAGCTGGCTGGAGCATCACCCGTATCAGCGGCCCAAAGCTGCGAAGCAGGAACGAACAATACCAGCGGCAACAAACGAGCGGCCAGGCCAAGCTTGTTTTCATTACTGCTAAAAGTGCCTTTAACAGCAGCATTCAGCGGATCGGGTTGCTTTCGTTTAAACATGTGTATTACCTGTTTTAAATTTACCAAGCCACAGCCATGTGGGAGATAAGGTCAGAAACTACTGAAACGGCCCCGGACAACAAGGCTCTTTAGGGATTCGATACTAACAAAGCAACTTGTGCTGTTTCGTGACGAGAGTCACCAAAACCCCTGTGTTCGCGATGCTCAGGAGCCAATTTATCGCGACTCTGTCGAACAGCATAACAATTCAAAACACCCGGCTTTATTGCAGGATGGTACGCAACACTACCGGGTTGGAAAAATCAGCTGCGGCTGACCCGGATTCGATTAACGGTGACATGGGCTTCAGTCTGGCACCGCTGACACCCTGCTTTACCATGTGGCGAATCACAGCCAGTGTTCGTTTACGGGCGAGCAAGATCGCTGCAGCGTTATCTTGTTCACTTAGCACCTGCACTCGCAGATTCAATTCTGGATATTTCTTTAAATCTGCAGCCACGGTGTCAAGTGCGGGTGTAGAATTGGCTGAAAGCTGATCGGACTCCGGGTTAAACCCGATTCCACTGACAATACCCTGGTACTGCAAACATCCTTTCCCATTAACCGGATAGCTAGAAGGCGTGTCGGCACAATCATCCAGGGCATCCACCACTCCATCAGCATCAAGGTCCTGTTCCAGTGAAGCTGTGATAGCTGCCGGAACTTCGTCGGGCTGATCTGCAACTGGTGGCTCAGACCGGACAGGCGCACTCTCGGACGAAACGACCGACTGCCCAATATCGTTAGAGGTTTCACGGGTAGAACTCTCAAGTTCTGGCACTTCGACTGCCGGAACAGCAAAATCGACCACCGTGGTGCGTTTGCTGATTCCAAGCTCCGGAGATTCACGACTTCCCGCCTGTGCTGACACCGGGCTTTCGGGAGTGGTTGTCACTCTCGGTGTTGTTGGTTGGGGTGTTGCTGGTCGTGACTCGCTGGCAGCCGCAGTTCTCTCTTCCGCCTGCGTTACAGGCCGCACAACTCGGGGTGGCTGGTTTGGTCGTGGGCGAATATCGGGCAATGGAGTTGGCGCCAAGCTCGAGCTATCCACAGCAGCCTGATTGTTCTGCGCGCGGTTGCTTTGCGGAACAGGATCACGGGAGATGCTGCTTTGGGCCGTAGTAGCAGAGGTACTGGCCTGCAAATCGAGGTTTCGTGGTTCGGTAGCCGGAGTGGGCTTCGGGTCGTTTTCTACCGAAAAGATGGGAGGGTTGCTGCCACCGCTATCAGTCCTGCCAAACCGATAGAGTAGAGACAGACTCGCATGCTGAGCATCGGCGTCATGCCCGACAGCTTCCAGGCGCGTGACGACTCCATTATTGAATAGATATTCAATTCCGATGCCTGTCACAAAGTGGGCTGAGTTCCTGGTGTCCACCTCAATGGCTGCATTGTCCGGTTCGATGTTGCGCAACATGCCAACACCACCGCGCAGGAATGCGTTGAATCCGGAGCGCCCCGGCAAGGCGCTGGCGGTAGCGGTCAAAGACAGTGTCTGATAACCGACCTCATCATTATTATTAAGTCGCGCAGAGCCCAGATCAGCGAGCTGAGCTTCAACAGCAAAACGCGGAAACACATCAGTGCCAATCGTGACAACTGCAGCCACATCACTGGATTCGGTAAGCTCCAGCACAGAGTCACCGGTATCAAGCTCCAGACTGCTGCCACCGACGCCGATGCCTGCATAGGGAGTAAATCCCGTTGAGTTGCAGGCAGTGAGCAGCAGCGATGCTGAGCATACCAGGAGCAAACGCAGTTTCCTGCCCGACAAACGAAGAAGGCTCAGGACCAGCAACACCAGCAATGTCGGATCAAACCAGCGGGGACCCTGTTCGGAGCTGAATGTTGCACGACCTGTTTGAATTGTACATCCCAACGCGTTGCCATCTGGCGCAGCGGTAAGGACAATGATTGAACCCGCATCAGCGTCGACTTCGCCTGATCCGTTTTCCGTGGAATTCAATTCGGTTGGCTGTACTGCGTTCTCTTCTTCGGCCGCCGGACTGTTTGCCTGCTCGGTGACAGACGCCGGATCGGCAAGACTGTCTGATTCGAGTGATGGATCATCGACCTGGCCATTGTTGTCCAGATCCACCCCTCCAGCTTCAATCAAGTCAAATAAACCATCACCGTCACTATCAAGATCAAGATGGTTGGCGAAGCCGTCACCATCCACATCGACAAAGGCCAGCGGGTTGGTGCTGCGGTTGTCAGTCACACCATCTTGATCGGTATCTATAAACACGTCTTCACTACCATTATTATCAATGTCTGACGTAATTCCGGCCGTTTCCAGCAGATCAGACAAACCATCATTATCACTGTCAGTGTCGCGGAAGTCCGGGCTATCATCACCATCGCTGTCTGCGATCAAAGGCAATCCATTTCCAAAACTGTCAGCATATCCATTTGTATCAGAGTCAGAGAAACCGTCAGCTCGCCCATCGCCATCAAGATCACTCGAACCCGCTTCCAGAATATCGAAAAGTCCATCGTTATCGCTGTCAAGGTCGAGCAAATCGGCAACGCCATCTCCATCAAAATCCGATAAATTAAAAGTTATCGATGACGAATCCGGGCTGGTTTCAACCAGATCTGCCAGACCGTTGGCACCCAGAAATACCCCGCTATCAACCGCTCCGTTTTTATCAGAATCAAGCGAGCCCGGTAAAAAACCATCGGCAATTGACTCTGTCAGGTCGGGTATGCCGTCATTATCTGAATCAAGATCAAGACAATCAGGCTGGCCGTCACCGTCACTATCCGCGTTTCCTTCAAGGATATCCGGAATAGCATCATTGTCATCGTCTACATCAATATCATCGGGAATACCATCGAGATCAAAATCGGTATTGTCTGGATTTCCTCGTTGATTAGTCACCACTGAGCCCGGAAGAAGACCGGCCCTGCCCGCTTCGGTTTCTGCACCAGGAGCTCCAGTCAGGTCTGCATGCGTCACTGAATTGGCCACAGATTTAGAAGTGGAACCCATCAATATTGACAAGCCCATCGGAAACACCAGATATAAGAGAATCAAACGACCTGAAGGTGCTTGCAACCGGCTCTCCAAACAGTGCCAATCCGACCATAATTTGCAACAAACCCGAAACCCGGAAGTCAGGGTATAGCGCGCCCACTGCCCAAGAGTATGCATGAAATCATCTGAAGACACTGAAAGGCGTCGCGATATTTAACAAAATATCGCTTCTCCAAGCAGCAAATTCGAAACAGAATCAGGTGAACAGAAAAAAAACTGCGGACTACTACTCAGTCCGCCAGCGAACAATGAGAGAGAGATTATAAAGAAGGGAAAATGCCAGAGGAGAGATCGGCGACGAGCGGTATCAAGCAAGAGAGGAGTATTACCACTGCAGTTGAAGCGCCAGCCAGCCTGACAGATTGGCAGGCTGGCAACTGTTCCGACTTAAGCTCTTGCGGCTTAAAGCGTATTCAACTCAACCCGTCGATTCAAACGACGGCCTTCTGCTGTTGCGTTACTGGCACGAGGCTTTGATTCCCCGAATGCTTGTGGCTGCAATCGGTTTCCGCCTACTCCACGCTCTACCAGAAATTTGGCTACGCTGATAGCTCGCTGTTTCGACAACTCGAGGTTCGAACTGGCCGAGCCTTGATTGTCAGTATGAGCTTCGACCGTTACCCTCACATCAGGATAAGCCTGGAGTGTCTGCGCAACGCCTTCCAGTATGTCAATCGCATCCGCAGTCAGTTGCGCTGAACCCGGTTCGAAATTAACACCTTCGATGACTCCGTTAAACAGTGCGCAGCCCTGATTATCGACCGGTGTTCCGACAAGGGTTGTTGGACAATCATCGACTGCATTCGGCACGCCATCATTATCGGAATCTGCTGGTGCAGATGGAACCGGCAGAGGCACTGGCGCTGCTGTGGGTGCGGGTGCCGGCAGCGGTTCGGGTGCCGGAGCCACTCGCGGTGCAGGTCTCGAATCACCTGCATCCCCAAAACGATAGACCAACCCTAACTGTGCCAATTGGGCATCCTCATCAAATGACACCAATTCTGCACGCACACCGAGTCCGAAATTGAAACCGTACTCGAGCCCGATACCCGCCAGCAAATGGAAATCATTGACTCGTTCAAAACTGACCACCTCGGCCTGGTTTTTCATGCTCCCAACCCCGAGCCGGCCAAACAGATTAAACCCTTCACGGCGGCCACGATCATATTCATCATTAATCGCATAAACCACACCACTCAAACCACCTACCTGATAGCCGATTTCACCACCAGGAGACATCTCGGCTGCGCCAAGGTCACCACCATGCAGCTCCACCGAAAATCGATTGCTGAGATCCATTCCCAGAGTCAACTGCCCTCCGGAGCTGGCAGTTTCCTCAACACTGACACCCGGGTACCGGGTGTCAGTTTCCTCAACACTGACACCCGGTACCCGGGTTGCATCCGGCTCCAGTCTTGTGACTCCAGCACCAGCGCCAAGGTATATCCGCCGCTTGAAATCACTGGAACTGTCACTGCCGCTGAAATCAAACGCCCCGCAACCACTGAGTAATACGGCTGTTGCGACTGCAACGGCGACCGTCTTGCCATTGATCGTCGTTGACGAAGGCGGCGATGACGAAGGGACATTTCTCCGGGCTGCAGAGGCGTGACGGAAACGTCGGAAAAGCAAAGTTATCATAGACAGTATTACCAACAGAGGAAGCAAAGGATCAATACCCGAGGCCGTTCCGGAAAGAGAAGCCAGACCGATGGCACAACCGAAGCCGGTACCGCTCAAGCCAGTTTGCACAATGGCGCTGGAAGCTCCGGAGTTGGGATTAACGCTACCCTCAACTTCCTGAAAATCCAGGATGCCATCGCCATCAGAATCGGGAAAGCTCTGGTTTGATACAGCACCGTCATCGACGATGCCGGCAAAGCCATCACCATCAGCATCCGGATCAGCATCGTCCAGGATGCCATCACCATCAGTATCAGGCCCGCCAACAATTGATGCATCTGCAGAATCGTCAATGCTGTCGCCATCTGAATCGACACCATTGGTCTGATCGACGTCGACAACATCAGGAATACCATCGTTGTCAGTGTCTGTCATGGTGTCAATGACACCGTCCTGGTTAACATCGGTACCATTGGTTTCCACCAAATCGAACAGACCATCGTTATCGCTATCGAGATCCAGGTGATCGGCAAACGCATCACCATCGGTATCGATCGGAATCAGCGGTTGAGACGCCACAACGTCATCCAGACCATCACCATTTCCGTCAGTGAAGTTGTCTATTTCACCATTGCTATCAACATCGTTTCCAGGACCGGCTGTTTCCATAAGGTCTGACAGACCATCATTGTCACTGTCAAGGTCGCGGAAATCATGAATGCGATCGCCGTCCTGATCAGGTGGTATCACCGGATTTTGCGCCTGAACATCATCACCGCCATCCGAGTTGGAATCGGTAAAGCCGTCGATGCGACCATTACCATCGATATCAGACCCTGTGGCCTCTATCAGATCTACAATGCCATCGTTGTCGCTATCGAGGTCACGAAAATCCACGACTCCGTCGCCGTCAGTATCGATGTAGGGGCCACCGGCAACGCCAGCTACCACTCCAGAGTTCGTTACCGAGCCGCTGAAATCAATGCGTCCGTCAACATTGGCATCAGGATGTCCGGATTCAAGCGAGTCGTAAATGCTGTCGTTGTCGCTGTCCACATCGAGAAAGTCAGGCACACCATCTACGTCCGCATCTGCCAGCACATAGATCGGATTACCAGATTCGGGTGCGTCTTCGAGCACATCAGCGAAGCCATTGGGACCGAAACTGTTGCCGTCAACTATCCCGTCACCGTTAGCATCGAGACTAATGGCATGTGACAGGGCCAGGTTGGCTTCCTGAATATCAAACAAACCATCGTTATCCGACTCGAGGTCGAACTGATTCGCTACGCCGTCGAAGTCGGCATCACCCGGACCTTCATCGACATCGAGGATACCGTCGTTATCGTCATCGATATCGATGTCGTTGGTCACACCATCACCGTCCATATCCGGACTCGACGGAGGATTGGGTACAACAGCCGTCGGCTCCTGGTTGTCAGGTATGGAGTTGTTGTCAGAGTCAACATCCTGAAAATCAGGTGCACCGTCATTGTCAGTGTCTACCGGGGCCAGCGGGTTGTTGCCGGCTTCAACATTATCCGGAATTGTATCGCCATCGGAATCCTGCTCACGGTAGTCACCGGCGCCATCACCATCAGTGTCCAATGGCATATTGGGAACCGGGCCGGCTTCAACAGCATCGGGGATGGTATCGTTGTCAGAATCCAGATCGCGAAAATCTGCCACGCCATCGGAGTCGGTATCGAAAACCGGCAGGGCATTGGACTGCACAAAGTCATCCACACCCTTGTCGTCGTTATCGACAAACCCGTCAATCATGCCATCGTTGTTGAGGTCACCACCGCCCGCTTCGACCAGATCGTTGATGCCATCGTTATCACTGTCGATATCCTGAAAGTCACGGGTGCCATCGCCATCGGTATCAACGATGGAATAATTGATGATGCCGGAATCAGGCGAGGTTTCGATGATATCGGCAAGACCGTTACTGCCTACCGGCACTCCAATATCAATGGCACCGTTCACTACCTGATCGAGTGATTGGACAAAAGGCAGATCCAGTCTGGCCTCCTGGTTATCCAGAATGCCATCGTTGTCGCTGTCCAGATCCCAGGCGTCAGGTGTACCGTCTCCATCGGTATCCAGAGAAGATGCATCCAGAAAGCCATCGCCATCAGCATCAATCGCTCCCTCTTCAGTGTCCGGGATTCCGTCGTTGTCGTCATCCAGATCGTCCTGGTTGCGGATACCGTCACCATCGGTGTCCGGCCCGTTGGAAGCAGGTTGCGGATTGGGATTCGCAGGAGGTGCTGATACATTATCCGGTGTACCATCGTTATTACTGTCTGTATCCTGAAAATCCGGAAATCCATCATTGTCAGTATCAACGGGGTTGGTCCCGCTACCACCGGCTTCAGTACTGTCCAGTATCGTGTCGTTATCTGAATCCAGCTCGCGGTAGTCAGCTGCACCGTCGCCATCTGTATCAGTCGGCAGATTGGGCAGGTTTCCGCCCTCAACCGAATCGGGAAGACCATCACTGTCAGAGTCTGTATCACGCCAATCCGGTGTGCCGTTGCCATCGGTATCAAATACCGGCAGCGCGTTGCTCTGTACACCGTCGTCAACGCCTTTACCATCTGAATCTACAAAGTTATCGATTCGTCCGTTACCGTCACTGTCGGTGCCACCAGCCTCGATTAAATCAAAGATGCCATCACCATCACTATCGAGGTCACGAAAATCATGTGTACCGTCACCATCGGTGTCAGTCACCGGCAGCGTAATCAACACACCGGAATCAGGTGACGTCTCTAGCGCATCAGGGATCCCGTTGCTGCCAACAGGAAAGGAGATGTCAACCGCACCGTTGACCACCTGATCAAGCGAAGCCATCAGTTGCAGGTTGGTGGTGCCTTCCCACAAATCGAGTATGCCGTCATTGTCGCTATCCAGATCCCAGGCATCCGGTGTGCCGTCACCGTCGGTATCGGTTGAACCGGCATCCAGAAATCCGTCATTGTTGGCATCCAGGGCACCTTCATCAAAATCGGTTATGCCATCATTGTCATCATCCAGATCGTCCTGATTGCGGATACCATCACCGTCTGTATCCGGGCCGTTGCTGGCAGGTGTCGGTGTTGCGGAACTATCCGGTGTACCGTCGTTGTTACTGTCAAGATCCTGGTAGTCCGGAGCTCCATCATTATCGGTGTCAACTGGAGCGCCGGGATTGCCACCAGCTTCAACGGCATCGGGTATCGTATCGTTGTCTGAATCTGTTTCCCGATAATCAGCCGCTCCGTCGCCATCAGTATCGGTGGGCAGATTGGGAGCATTCCCACCCTCGATTGCATCGGGAATACCATCGCTGTCCGAGTCAGTATCGCGCCAGTCGGGCGTACCGTTGTTGTCGGTATCAAATATGGGCAGTGCGTTGGCTTGCACGTTGTCATCCACACCCTTGCCGTCGCTATCGGAAAAACCATCAATGCGACCGTTCGCGTCAGTATCAATTCCACCGGCTTCAATCAGGTCAAAGATGCCATCCTGATCACTGTCGACGTCACGAAAATCTGCATTACCATCTCCATCGGTATCCGCGACCGGCAAGGTAATCAGTACTCCGGAGTCGGGTGAGGTTTCAAGCGCATCGGCGATACCGTTACTGCCAACAGGGAAAGAGATATCCACTGCTCCGTTTACCACCTGATCCAGAGATGACATCAATGCGAGGTTGGTACCCCCCTCCCATAAATCGAGTATGCCATCATTGTCACTGTCAAGATCCCAGGCGTCAGGGGTGCCATCGCCGTCAGCGTCAGCAGATCCCGCGTCCAGAAATCCGTCATTGTTCGCATCCAGAGCGCCTTCGTCGAAATCGGTAATGCCGTCGTTGTCATCGTCCAGATCTTCCTGGTTTCGTATACCGTCACCGTCGGTGTCTGGCCCGTTAGTCGCCGGTCCGGAACTGCCTGCACCGTCCAGGGTACCGTCATTGTTACTGTCAAGATCGCGATAATCAGGATCGCCATCGTTATCGGTATCTATCGGGCTGGTCGGTGTCGGGCCAGCTTCCACACTGTCGAGCAAACTGTCACCGTCTGAGTCCACGTCGGCGTAGTCAGGCATGCCGTCATTGTCGGTATCCACAGGCGTTTGCGCATTGATAACTTCAACACTGTCCGGAATACCATCAGCGTCGGAATCGGTTTCGCGGTAATTGGCAGCGTTATCGCCGTCAGTGTCGATAGGCGCTGCCGGATTGGGACCTGCCTCTGTCGAATCCAGAATACCGTCGTTATCTGAATCCAGATCACGATAATCATGATCACCATCAATGTCGGAATCAAAGACAGGCAGACTACTGGCATGAATTGCATCATCGATACCCTTACCAGTTGAATCGGAAAAGTTGTCAACAAGGCCGTCACCATCTGCATCGGTGCCACCAGCTTCAAGCAGGTCTTTCAGTCCATCGTTGTCAGAATCGAGATCCCGGAAATCGAACTGTCCGTCCGAGTCAGTATCGACCGGTGCGAACACGCCGGAACTACTGTGTGGAACGGCTTCGTCCCAATCCGGAATACCGTCGTTGTCACTATCACTGTCGAGCCCGTCAACAATACCGTCGTTGTCGGTATCGAGGGAACCTGCATCCGGCACACCATCGCCATTGGCGTCGATCAGACCTTCATCAGCATCACTGATGCGATCATCATCGTCGTCATTGTCAACGGCGCTGTCGATTCCGTCTCCATCATGATCCGGGCCGATTCGAGAAGTCAGGGTCGGCAGACCAGTCGCATCACTGTCTGTCATCTCAAGCAATGCTTGTGGTATCACCGCAGCACTCTCTGCATGTGAGACCAGCGGCTGTGTGAGCCCAAGCGTAAACACGGCAAGTGCTATGGGTGCCGGGAGCAAAAGTTTTACCCAACGGTATTTAGTTTTCATAATCTGTTTCACCAACCGCAACGCGGCTATCAGAAGAAATTTTGGTATTCCTTGTTGTGCTGCCGGTAACTGACACGATGAAAGGCCAACCACACAACACCAGCTCGCGAGTGCATACCGCTTAAAGCACTCGACGCAAACTGGAGTATAGATAAATTTCAGGTTATTTCAGGCTGGACAATGTTGTACAGCAATGGCGGGTAACAAACTGTGTCAGTTTACGTTGTCAGTTTGCCAAAACGCGTAGTTCAATTCGTCTATTACGCGCTCGATCTTCTTCAGTAAGGTTTTGTGCTATCGGTAGCGACTCACCATATCCTTCAGCTTTCAAGCGTTTAGCACTTATACCTCGTGTCTTGAGATACTCTACAACTTCAACCGCACGCTTTACTGAAAGATCAAGATTACTTTCTTCACCACCTTGGTCATCGGTGTGCGCCATGATGGCAACTCGAGCACCGGCGTATTTTTTCAGCTTGGTGGCCAGGTCGTTAAGTATCGGCTTTGACTCCGGAGTGAGGTCAACAGCGCCAGCGACAAAACCAACTCCTTCTACAATGCCGTTAAATCTGGCTCCTGCCACGGTACCAGCGGTGGGAATCAGCTTGATCGCATTTTCGTCATCAGATTCCTTTTCGGCTTGAGCCTTCGCAGCTCCTATTTCGGGTTCCACTGTCTTTTCGGAAGCGGCGGCGCTAGCTGTTTTTGTCTTTTTGTCAACTTGCTTGAGTTTTGCCTGGAGCTTTTTTTCCGGCCGCTTGTTTTCGGACAGGACCGAGTTTTTACCGGTTGCAGCCGGAAGTTCAGCCAGCTCGGTTACATGGGATGGAGCCAGATCCAGGTCTGGTAAGGTCTTTAGTTCAATCCTTCTGTTACTTAGCCTGCCTTGTTCTGTCTCATTGTCATTTCTCGGTTGTGACTCACCCATACCCATTGCCTTGAGTTGCTCGGCTGCGACACCATTTTTCTGTAAAAACGAGACAACCGCGCGAGCTCGTGTCTCGGACACAGATTGATTAATGGATTCCGGTCCTTTGGAGTCTGTGTGAGCCTGCACTGCAACCCTTACCTCGGGGAATGCCATGAGTTTCACTGCAAGTCTGGCAAGAATCTGTTTGGCAGCATCGTCAAGCCCGGCGGAGCCATTGGTAAACGTGATGCCTTCAATTACACCATCGAACAAGCCACAGCCATTGTTTCCGACAGAGGTGCCCTTGGGCGTGTTGGCACATTCGTCTTTTTCATTGTCAATACCGTCTGCGTCAGTATCATTGGCGCTGGCAATAATCGACCTGACTGGTTTGTTGAGCGACGATGCAGATCTGTTGGAAGCCCTGACACGTGGGTGTGCTGCGGCCAATGAGGGTTCCTGTCCCAGTTCCTGCTCGGACTCTTTGGCAGCGAATACCTGGGGTATCAGACGATCGGGCTGACCAAATCGGTAGACCGCCCCGATGCTTGTATAATTGCTCTCTTCGCTGAATCGACTGATCTCGGCACGTAAACCAAGCCCATTGGCGAAACCGTATTCAACCCCAAGACCGAGCAAGGGACCGGAAAGGTCACGACCGTCAATCGTGGTCACATTGGAAGCCACCTTGTTCAGCGCATAGCCGACACGGGCAAAAGCGCTCCATTTCTCGCGACGCGAACGATCGTAAGAACTGCCGAGACCATAGATAAGGCCGCTGGCAGCAAATGAGGTGTACTCTACCTGTGCTGTTGATTCCAATTCAGCCGAACCCAGAACCGATGTGTCCATCTCGACGCTGAACATATGGTGCAAATCATAGCCAAGCTTCAACTGGGTCCCCACTGCAGACCCCTTTTGCACGGTAAAATCTGTGTCACTCAGATCCGGATCAAACTCCGAGTTACCAATCGATGCCCCGGCATACAATCGGTTGCGAAAGTTACCTTTGTCTGCGGGTAGATCAATACGTTTGTTAATGCTGTCGCCAAGCTTCTCACGCTGACTGGAGCAGGCGCCCAGTGACAGAAAAGTCACTATTGCCAGCATAGCAAGAAGCATGGAACGCATACCCCGAAACAGCGGTGTTGCGTCGTCAGCCTCTGCCCACAGCAGTGATTGGCAGGCTTCAGGTTTCATATTTTCGGTCTGCAAATTCGCAGATTGATCTTCAACTCGCATAAGTAGTAGCTCTATCTTACTCGCCAATTTGACACGGCCGCTGAGGCTGAATGCCGAGCACAACTCGTCTGGTTAGTAAGGGTAGACCAGATTCAGAATTTTTCACGGGTTCCCCTGCCACACGCAATCCTCACACCAGAGGCAGAAATTCAGAGAGGAACCATGCGGATAGGATTAACCGGTGGATTAACTCGGGGGGGTGGGATTTAGTAAGTTCCGACCAGATTGATAAACCAGCCACGAGAGTCATAGCTGTTATCTGTAAGGTCATCGTCAAAGTCGGTAAAATTGTAGCCGACAGAAAACTTCAAATGATCTCCAACACGGTGACCAATGGCAAACAGAAAGCCCTGACGCAGGCTTTCACTATCCGCCGAATTCAGCCAATGATAAGAGCCCATGACATCAAGGCCGAATGGCACACGATATTGCAATCGCAAGGCAAGCAGCGATGCGTCATTGGTGACCCAGGGCCCGTCATCGCGAAACTGTCGGATTCGGCTTTCTCTGTGAGCGAGCTTCGCACCCACCCCCCAATAGCGGGTTAAATCGTAAATCCCCTCCAGACTGGCGATCAACGAGGCTTCATCCGTATCGGATGATTGCGAAAGCGGCGGCAAATCGCGCAACCAGGTCAACCTGCCCAGCAGATTGAGCCGGTCATGCTTCACTGGTCGAAAAGCGAATCCCAAACCGGCTTCGACAAAACTTGCGTCCTGCTCATCTGACAGCAGGTCTTCGGTGATTGATGCGTTGAACTTGCCCTGCCATCTCAGGGAAGCGGATTGACGGTATTCCAGTCTGTTGGCAACCACCCATTGCTCGGTATGCAGAATGCCACTGCGATCGCGTCGGTATTCAAACTTTGAGCCTGCCTGTAACTTTTCCCGTTTGTGCTCAAGTCCGAGAGACACTGCGTCCCTGTCTGTGGTTCCGCCATTGTCGTCATCTATTTCAGCGACCTGAAGCGAGATGCTGGCAGAAGTATATCGAGTGATGGCATGGTCGAGGCCGACTGTATGGGAAATCCCGGCGCGTTGATCAGCCCGGGTAAACTGGTGTTCGGAATAAATTTTCAGGCGCTTGCTCAGATTTTTTCTCTGACCAAAGGTGAGAGAGTTATTGATTGTGTTGTTATCATCTCTGGCTGTGGAGATATTGCTGTAAACATTATAGGAATCACTCACAGACCACTCAGCTCCAGCCAATACCCCCTGACCACGATCGCCTGTGCTGATCTCTCCATTCAAGCTCAAACGATCTGTCGGCTTGTATTCCGAACCTAGAGCAAAACGTCGGTTGCGCTCGTAACTTCCGCGACGGCTCAGAGTGTCCTGTGCTACTCCGTAAAAGTTCAGCTTTTGCGTAACATCATATCCGGCTCTTCCCGCACCAATTGTCGCGGATCCACGAGTTTGATTAATGAAGTCCTGTTGTTTCGTGAAGCGTAACTCTGCAGCCAGATCCAATTTATCAGTAGCCGCATAATCAATTTGGGCTGCAATTGCAGAGTCGCGACTTTGTTGTTCTTTTTCAAGACGCGTGGCCCGGGCTGTAGCCGACCAGCGAGGTCCCAGTTGAACAAACGCTTCAACCCCTGCATCGGTTGTGTCAACGTCACTATCAACATTGGCGGTGGAGAATCCTGCCTCCCTTCGCTTGGCCCATGCCCCGAATATAATATCGTCTCCGGCAGCTGAGTAGTTCAAGTCACCGATAACATTCGAACTTGAGTTTTCGGCAGCACGCGGGCCAGACCTTGAGCCAAAATCGGCTAACAGGATTCTCGCTTCGACACCATAAGCCTGCCCTGAACTGACGCCACTGTTGGCATTGAACGGCGTGAAATTCAAACCTCCGTCTGTGGAAATGAAACTACCCGCTGTCTGACTGGATTCACTTTCTGCATACTCCAGTTTGAAGTAGCTGTTATCAGATTTTTTCAAGGTCAGATCAGTGCCACGAATATCGTAATCGTCAGTGTCCCGATTTTCGTGTGCCCATGTTCCGCCAAGCGCAAGATTGTCCGAGAACCAATGCTTGGCTCTGACACCAGCGCTCAGATTACCGCGATCAAATTCCGACGGAATGTATTCATAGTCCACTATCAGGAAAGTATCATTTCCTGGCAAGGGCTCATCGCGAATAATGGACGGGCCGGTTTGACCCGAAATTCCGGTTAGGGGCCGCTTCAAAATCAACCGGCCCTGAAAATCATCAATCTCATAGTCACGATCTGCAACCAGGGCAATTTTTTGCAACACTCTGGTGCTGCCGTTTTGCCGAATTTCTACCCAGACTTTTTCTGAACCACGAACGATATCCTTGTCTCGCAAATAATAAAGACTGCCTCCTGTACCCAGGAACTCATTATGACGAAAAGCAGTTTGAGCCTCTGACGCAAAGGCCGAGAACTCTGAACGGGTATCACCCAGATCTGTGTTTGTCACACTTTTGTGCACGGCTTGGACACCGTAAAGACTTCGATTAAATGGTGCCAGCTCTGCACCACTAAAAGCAGTATTGAAATTGCCCCAGAGAACATGAGACTTGTCCCACTCGGCTTTTATATATAATTTTCCCTGACTATCTGTATCGTTGTACACATTCGAATCATCGCCATAAACCAAATAGTATTGGTCCGGGTCCAGCCTGCGAAAAACGCTAGCCGGATCTTTGCGATGAAAGTCATCAAAAATCTCGGAAACATCTTCGGTACCGGTATCAAGCTGTGCGGTTAACAGATACTTGCCACGAATTTTCCCCTTCAAGTAGAAAGCGAGCCTGCCATCGACGAAAATGTCACCACCATAGTGATGCTGATCAACCGCAAGTGGTTCAATACTACCGGATACTGAATTTTCACCAATCGTAAGATCTGCCAGCGCCACCATAAAAAAGTAATCTTCGGTCAGATCAACTTGCAGTGATTCATCAAAATCGGCACCACTGTCATCTGCCGCTGATATGTTAAACGTATGCTTGCCGCGCGGGAGCAAATACTCGACCGCAAAACCACCCGTATTAGAGAGTTTGACCACGTCGCCATTGATAGTGATCCCGTTGACTCCTGCTATATCCAGCCCATGTACACGAACTTTGGCACCGGACACCGTAATTCCCTGAACGGCCAATGCCTCATATTCACTGCGAGGGTCGTTGACAAGTGTTTCAAGATTAAGTTGATCCGAAATAACGGCATCGGGTACCACCTTTGGCAACACCTTTCTTTCAGGTTTTTCGGTGCCGCGAACAAAGCGCAGGTTTTTTTGCCGAGTCTGATCAAACTGCCCATTGCCATCGTAGGCTCTCAGCGAATACTCGATCTCGTGTCCGTGACTGATATCCCCGTCAAAATTCAGCTCACCGTTCCAATCAATCGTCGTACGCCGCGATGGCTCGGGCAACGGTAAAACGGCCAGCGGCTTGTCACTGCTTGACGAACCGATTTTGTACAGGCGTAACTCCCATTTATCGAAAAAAGCTGCATAGTTCGAGTAAGCCTCGAACATGACAGGGTTTATCAATTGGCCATCTTTGATTTCGACTATTTCCGGAGCCCCCACCTGTAACGCCCGATCCAGTGCTGAGGGATCTTTACTCAACCACAGGGTTCCGCCGGCTGCCAGATCAGCAGATCTGTTCGCCAACGCGTCTACCGGGACTTGCCGGGCAACGGTCACATCCACCCGACGATTGTCCTGCATGCTTTCCTGACTTGCGTTGGGTGAACGGGGGCTGGCTTCTCCACGATTGATAATCTTCAGGCTATAAGGAGCCGATGGCTCACAATCAGCTGTACTGCAAACAGCCGGCTCTGCTTCTGTGCCTGTCTCGCTCTGAGTTTGCGCTGCTGCTTTCTCCAACGAACTATCTTCAGCACTGGCTGGCAGGCTGATGCACAACAAAATACCCAGCATGAACAATGGCACTGATAGACGCCAAATCATTTGCTGCTCCCTGTATCCATACCGGTACCGTAGGCTTTCGGATCCACCTCAACCGACACCAGGCGCAACATATCTTCACCCAGATTCTCAGACAATATTTCGCGAATGGTATTAGCCCGCTTCTCGGCGAGACGCAGGTTATAAAGATGACTTCCCCGGGAATCCGTGTTGGTTTCGATAATAATTTTTCCACCGCCAAATTCCTTGAGCTTGGAAATCAAATCACGAATAATGCCCTGCTGATCATCACGAATGGTGTATTCATCAGTGTTAAAAAAGATCGATCCCAGATTAACCTCAACGGTTCGATAGGAATCATTTGTCTGGCCATAGCCGCAGGCAGTGTTCGCTGAATAACTATCGACCCTGTCATCAAAAGCAACACCAAAATTGATCTTGTTCAAGCCGCTGTTTACGATACGAAGAACATAGGGGTTCTCGGTAGTAAATCGAGAATTGTCCGGCAGAGTAGCCTTGTCGACTTTAAGTACAAAGTTGCTGCCTGTCGCTGTTCTCCCGGTGTCTACATCGGGGATACTGTAGCGACCGTACCCGTCAGTTTCGATAACCAGACCGGTTACCGTAGCCAAGCGTACACCCGGCACTCCACGTTCGTTGATCCCGTGATTGGAAATCACTATTTCCACCACCTCGACTTTACCAATCGAGCTGAGTGTCAGGCCCTCTGTCGAAGTGGGTTCTGCCACAGTACGTCGGGTACACACCCGCAAATCCTGACCATTCAACCCACGTGCTTTCTGACCGACATGCGCCTCGGTTACGGTACCGTTTTCATCAACTGAAATACGCGTACCTTCCAATGTCGAAATACTGAAATGATTCTGAGAGGAAAGCGGCATGTTAACGATAACCGCGTTATTCGCAGGATCATCCGATAGTGAGCTACGTCCGGGAATTGAAGGTAAGCCCAGACTGTTCCAACCGTAGTAGTCACTTTTCAGAGTGACTCCTGTTGCGTCAGCCGGATCCTGGATCCCGTCTCCATCACGATCATTAAAGACTTTTCCGATAACCGTCGCCTGTTCCAGCACAGGATCCGCAACCACAAGCACCGACGCGACAACCTCATTACTGGCAACACCATTGGGTCCACTGGCCCGGGCACGATTAACATATTCGCCAGCAACAACACCTGTTCCAACCTTCAACAAATATCCGATATTGACAATTTCGCCGGGTTCCAAATCAAATTTGTCAAACAGAACTGTGCGTAAACCCGTGCTGGCCAGAGAATTGACCGTATCGTCACTGGTGCCCAATTCTCCATCCGCGCCGGCACGAATCAGGTTTACCGTTGACGAATCAAATACGAAACCCGCTGGTGGTGTGTCAGTGACTTGTACACCAAGAGCAGGCACATCCTTGGTGTTCTCTGCAGTCAAGGTGTATTTCACAATGCCACCGATGGAAACCTCCCGCTTATTCGCAGACTTGCTCAGCAGAATTTCGGCATCATTGGCTTTGGCATCAATTGGCAAATGATTGAAGATAACGTTACGATCACCCGATGCAATCTGGAATTCAATAAAGTAACGAGTGTCCTCGCTACCCTTTGGTGAACCTGGTTGCGGTTGCACTTCACAAGCATTGGAACCAGGGATCGAATCCACAGTGCACTTGGTCTCCAGTGCATCCGAATCAAAGGTAGCCGGCACAGCACATCCAAGAGCGCTGTTGCCACAGTCAGCTGCGACCTGTTGAGGGATGATGGAGGAATACCCTTCTCGATAGTTGTCGGGAACCGTTGTGAGCTCGATGACATACACCTCACCGTTCTGGCAACTTGGATGCGCATCAGGGATGATGTCAAACGCATAGAAACCATCCTCTTCCGTTACCTGCCCTTGTTGGTTTTGCAACAAACAAGATGTATCGATAACTTCACCCGCACCATTGAGCAGATGGAGCGTGACACCGCTAACAGCTTCTCGAGTAATACTGTCGTAAACCACGCCACTGGGATCAACCGGCAACGGCAGATTGACAGATTGGCCAGCCAATAGCGGTCCATCAGTGCTGGCCTGGTCCATATACACACCAGCCTGGTTGTAAAATTCCACCGTGTACGGACCAGGAATCAAGCCGGTTACCAAATATTCACCGTTGGCATCTGTCACGGTGGTCGCCACTTCCACGCCATCCGAATTCAGGATACGAAGAGTCCAACCGGGTTTGCGATCCTCTTCTTCACCGATCAAACCATCACGATCACTATCAAGCCAAACCGTACCCTGTAGAGAAGCCGGCTCTTCGAATGTAATGGTGATATTCGCAATATTCGACACCAATCCCGTGCCGTCCGTAACGGTGTACTGGACAGGAGTCGGGTCAGCGAGAAAACCGGGTACTGGTGTAAATACAACATCGCCGTTACTTGCATCCACAACCCAGGTACCTTCCCCGACCACGGTCAGAGTGGTCATTGCAGAACCATCCTCAGGATTGATCAAGCTGACCGTACTTGCATCGATATTGCCCTCCGGATCAGAATCGTTGGCAAGCACTTCCAACAACACCGGCTGACCCAGAGACTGCTCGAGCTTTTCGTCATCAACGGCCAGCGGTGCGGTCTGCGGATAGTCAACCGTGATAAATGCCTCATTGGAAACCAGACCGTTGATATCACTGATGGTGTAACCAACGGGATCCGGGTCGGCCAGAAATCCGGCTGCAGGTGTAAACGTGACGATTCCAGTCTGGTTTGCGATGACCCAAAGTCCCTGACCGGGAACGTCCAGCGTGTCCGCATCCCCATCACCGTCACTGTCCGTTGCACTCGAATGTGTAAAAGCAACACTCAGAATGTTTAAATCATTTTCAGGATCCGTATCAGGCCCGTTTCCATTGTCTGCAATCACATTTACCGAAGTCGGATTGGCAGGACTTTCCAAAGCGGGATTACTGACGCTGTCGTCCTTGGCGATCGGCGCTGATTGCGGATAATCAATGCTTAGCAGGGCCTGATTGGATTGCAATCCGGTGGCATCACTGATCACATACGGAACAGGCGTGGGGTCAGCAGTAAAACCCGATTCGGGAGTAAAGGTCACGATCCCGCTTGCGTTGTCTACTACCCAAGTCCCCTGACCCGGCACCACCAATGTATCTGCATCGCCATCCTGGTCAGAATCAACAGCTGACGGATGAACGAGGCTGACACTGGTCACATCCAGATCCCCATTCATATCACTATCATTGTCTGTAGCACTCAGGGTCACGGGTACCGCGGTGACGGGGGAAATGAAACTGTTGTCCACCGCGACAGGTGGTACACGATTCATCGGGATGGTGATCAGTTGGCTATCTGCAGCGACAGGGTTGTTCTGCGGGTCAACTGCAGTGGTCGACGCCTGATTGTCGACCTGAGTCAAGGCGATATCGGCTATGGAAACTGTATGTTGCGCGGTGCAGTTCAACTGCTGTCCCGGCATCAGAGTTGCTGGCAACGCTGCCCCGCAAACCAACGACCCTGGATCCGCATTGGCATCTGTTACCTGTACTGAAGACAACACCACGTTACCGGTATTGGAAACGGTCAGCGTGTAATCAAGAATATCGCCAACGGAATTGAAAAGATTATTGGACGTAGCTTTGACAATCTCGATACCAGAGATCTGACTGACATTGGTTTCTGCGGTATCGGACTGGCTACCCGCTTCATCAGTCGTCACGGTGACGCTATTGACCAGCGTCGCTCCCGCGTCAATATCGACTTGTGTAGCCTGATATGTCGCGGTCCACGTCCATATTTCTCCCGCATCCAGAGCACCAGGAATACCAACATCGGTGGAGGGTCCAGTCACTGTACCCACATTGCCATCGGGCAGAGTATCGACAATGGCCACATTGTTCAGGCTGACATTACCGGTATTTTCAGCGGTGATTACGTAACTCAATAAACCAGGCTGAGACAGCATCGTCGTATCCACCGCTTTAACCACCTGAAATGACGGCAAGCGCTCTATCGTCGTAACGGCGGTATCCGATGATGTCGTTGGATCCGTCTCGTCACTGGTGACCGAGACACTGTTTATCAGTGGTGCACCTGCATCAATCTCAAATTGAGAGACGTTATAACTGACTGTGTACTCCCAGGTTTCGCCAACATCAATGGCCGAGGGTGTACCGATATCTGTGATGGGACCGGTCATTGTCGCCGGCGTCCCATCCGGCAGGGAATCAACAACGTTGATGTTGCTCAGGCTGACATTGCCGGTGTTGGCTACCAGAACGGTATATACCAAGGTGCCAGGTTCAGAGATCGAGACCAGATCAACGGTCTTGCTTACCTGCATCGAGGGTGTTTGATTAAAAGTCGTGTTCGCTGTTGCGGTTTGCACCAATGCGGCAGTCTCATCGGTGGTCACGCTCACGCTATTAACCAGATCCGTACCGGCATCAATATCCGACTGCAGGGCACTGTAGGTCGTGGTGTAGACCCAGCTCTCGCCAACATCCAGCGCACCGGGCAAGCCGATATCCGCTGCCGGGCCTGTCAACGCACCCACTGAACCGTCCGGCAATGTGTCCACCGGCACGACATTATTCAGAGTGATATTGCCAGTGTTCTGGATTTCTATCGTATAGGTAAGAGTGCCTGGCGCTGTGATCGAGGTCAGATCCACTGTTTTCGAAACGCTAAACAATGGCACCTGTTGGATAGGGACTTCAGCAGTATCTGATTCCGGTGCCAATTCATTGG
>CALFCE010000346.1 GCA_937951215.1 uncultured Granulosicoccaceae bacterium | reverse complement strand
TTATGCACCAACACTGACCCAATGGAATTCAGCGTGGGAAGTTTCTCAAATTCGAAATCTCGGACTACTGAATAATCTGGATGAAGATCTATCAGGGTCAATCAGGCAAAGACTCATAGCTAACGTTCTTGATATGGTCAGCGTCGATGATGAGATAGTTGCTATTCCTGTCAATGTCCATAGTGAAAACTGGCTTTGGTACCAAACACGTGATCCCGAGTCGGTTCCAGTTGATATTTTCACCGAGTGGAAGAAATTCTTAAGCTATGCAGAAAAGCTGAAATCTGAAGACAGGGTTGCTTTGGCGGTTGGAGATGAGCCTTGGCAAATCCGTACTCTATTTAACAGTGTGCTGTTGGGTGTAGCTGGACAGAAAAACTTTGAAAAAATTTATTTTGATCTCGATGCCTCTGTGCTTGGTAATAAGGAAACCCTGAATGCCTTGAAGACATTTAGTGAGATCCCGACATACTCCCGTTCATTCGGTGATGGTAGATGGGATCAACAGGTCGCTGCAGTCGCGGCCAATAGGGCCATGGCTTTGGTAACGGGCGATTGGGCAAAGGGTGAGTTCAAGAAAATAGGTTTGAGGCTTGGCCGGGATTTCCAGTGTGCACCGGCTCCTGGTACTGCTGGCAACATCGTTCTGGTGATTGACATGTTTGTGTTTGGGCAAGTGCTATCCGTTGAAGAAAAACGGGGTCAAAAACTGTTTGTAGACGTCGTTGTAGATCCCGCTGTTAATGAGACATTTAACTATTTGAAGGGTTCATTGCCGACCTTGAATGATATCGATGTCAATGAGCTGGACTCCTGTAATCAACTTGCTTATTCCACACTGAACAAACCTGGCCAGGCGATAAAGCCCCATGCAAATGTGGGTGACAGGGGGCTTATTGCGACCCTGGATAATCTTATTGTCAAACTGTGGAAAGCCGAGTTATCGATAGATGAATGGGTGTTGGAGTTTTCGAAAGTAATAGATGCAGAGAAATCGAAACGCCTGTTTCATGTATCTGGTTATGCGGTTTCCGGTGAATAATCAGGCCTTAATCGAAATCAAGATCATGAGTAAGAGGATGTTACAAATGATACGGAAAAGCTGTTGTCTAACTCTTCCTGCCGCTGTTCTGATGTTGAGCTCTTTGAGTTCGGGAGCTGCAGAATCCACCAACGTACAGACGACAGATTCAGTACCAAAAATATCAAAAAACGGGTTGACTCTCGATATTCATTTTCATTTTCACCAAAAGAAAGGTGCGTCTTATAATAATGATTGGCCTGTTGAAAAGCGTGCGAGTGAATTAACCGGCATTTCGTTGAATGATGTAACACCAGCCGGTGCCACAACCGGTGAAGAAGCGTTTAACTTGCTTCTGGCAAACGGAGATCTGCCTGATATTGTTGGCGGTACAAGATTGCGGGCGAAGTTTAATCAACATGGGCCAGCAGGCCATTTTGTTCCACTAAACGATTTGATAAAGGAGCATGCTCCCAATATCGATCAATATTTCACTGAGAACCCGGATATTTTAAAGGCCGTTTCTGCCGGAGATGGCAAGCTATACCATATTCCGTATGTTCCCGATGGCAAGTTTGCCCGCGCTTATTTTATACGTACTGACTGGCTGGAAAAACTTGGCCTGTCTGTGCCGGAAACGGTTGATGAGCTCTATGCTGTTTTAACGGCTTTCAAACACGATGATCCCAACGGCAATGGTATTGCTGATGAAATTCCCTATTTTTCTCGAACTATTCCCGAATTGGTTCGACTGGTTACCTTGTGGGATGCGCGGACGTCGGGAACCGATAAAGCACATGATTTTTATGTGTCTGAGGGTATCATCCGGCATGGCTATGTTGAAGAGAACTACAAGGTTGGTATCTCCAATCTGGCAAAGTGGTATCAAGAGGGCCTGATTGATAATAAGGCCTATAACCGATCGGGTGATATCCGGCTGGATCTGCTCTCTTCTGATCTGGGAGGGATGACACACGATTGGTTTGCTTCGACCGCAGGATACAACGACAAAATCAAGGAAAAGGTACCCGGCTTCAAGTTTTACCCAATGGCACCACCCAAAACAGTCAGTGGTGATCAATTTGAGGAGAACAGGAGAGTAGCGGTCAAGTCGGGAGGATGGGCAATTGGTGCTGGAAATAAAAATATTGTTGAAACTATCAAGTACTTCGATTTCTGGTTTACGCCAGTGGGACGAAGGTTGGCCAATTTTGGTGTAGAAGGTAGTGAATACACATTGATCAATGGCAAGCCTGTCTTTACTGATAAAGTATTAAACAGTGTAGAGCCCGTTAATTTCATGCTTTGGTCGGTTGGCGCTCAGCTTCCGCGTGGGTTCCAGCAAGACTACGAATATGAAAAGCAATGGACTAATGAAATTGCGCTGGCCGGTATCGAAATGTATGAAAAAGGAGGGTACCTGTTAGAGCCTTTTCACGGGGTTACATTGAACAGCGAGGAAAAACAAACGGTCGATTTCTATTGGAGTGAAATTCTGGCGTTTATGCTGGAGAGACAAGAGGAATGGATACTGGGATTGAGGGATGTGGACAAAAGCTGGAATTCCTATTTGAGCCGATTGGACAAGCTGGGCATGAACAAAGTGTTGAAGGTAATGCAAACCGCTTACGACAGACAGTACAAAACCGCCTTGAAAGCCGAGCTGGATTAGGGTTTGGACTAAATCAATACTTGCTTACTGGGACAATGGCAACACCAGTTTTGCACATAAACCTGTGTTGTCATGGTTTTCCAGAATAAGTTCGCCACCATGAGAGCGAATGATTTCGTGAGAAATTGTCAGACCCAAGCCGTAGCCACCTGTATCAATATTACGGCTATTCTCCCCGCGCACGAAGGGTGCTCGGATGGTATCGAGCAATTCCTGGCTAATCCCCGGGCCTTCATCGCAGATGCAGATGATGGCGTTTCCATCAATTGAATCCAGAGTAATTGAAACCAGTTTCGCGTAGCGATTTGCGTTATCGGTGAGGTTGCGTATTGCGCGCGTGAGACTTACCGGGCCAGCGGTTACTTTTGGGTAAACTTGGGAATGAAAGGGGATGTTGTTCTCATTGGCAAAATTTCTGACCAGCGCGTGCAAATCCAGCTGCTCTACATACTCTTCTTCTTTTCGGTGACGGGCATAGCTGATTAAACCATCTGCCATGACCGAGACCTGTTCCAGAGTATTAATCATCGGCTCTCGCAAATCTTGTTGTTTAATCATTTCGGCTCTGACACGAAGACTGGTGATTGGTGTCCGTAGATCGTGCCCGACAGCTGCAATCGTCCGATTTCTTTCAGTTTCAAATAGCTCAATTTGAGTCTGCATACTATTGAACGCCTTGGCCGCTTCCCTGAACTCCGCGGGCCCCTCTTCAGGTATACGTGCGCTGCGATCACCGTTGGCAGCTTTATGTGCTGCAGCTGCAATAGCCTCCACCGGTTGGGTCAACTTTCGTACAAAAAACCAGGCAACTCCGGTCACACAAATCATTGAAATGCCGAACAAAAAGAGCCTGAATTGTTCCTCCTCGTTGGTATACCAGCTAAGTGGCTCCCGAGAATTGAAATTGAGCCACTCATTTTCTTCAAGCGGTACCGACACGGCGATGACTTCCCGGTTACGGCCTGATTCACGAGGATCTCCAACCACAGAAAAATTGTTACGCGAAAGAACGGATGCACGTACGTTTTCTCGATTTATCGCGGCCATTATTTCTGTTGCCAGATTACGGGAGCGCTCGTTATCTGCTGTGAACAAGACGGCGGGCGTTGTCTCTACTTTCACGTAAGTTGTTTTTGTACGCGCAGATTGTGTGAACTGTTGTCTGGAATCTCTGGCAAGAGCTTCCACTGTTTTTGTTAGTTCATACACTCGCTCTGCAGCAAACCGATCGCGAACAGTACGATCATTGAGGGTTTGTGCGTTAATCGTAATTGCCGTGGAAATAGCAAATGCTACTAGAAGCGCCAATACCAGCAGCACCAGAAGCTGACTGGCGAGCTTGCGTGGTAGAAAATTTTGCAGCACTTCAGCGCGCCTCAACGTCGATAACATCTGCTACCAGTTTGTAACCGATTCCCCACTCGGTGACCAAAATGGCCGGATTGGACGGATCACGTTCGAGTTTTTTGCGCAAGCGTACCACCTGGTTGTCGACTGCCCGGTCAAAGGCTTTCTCATCCCGGCTCATTACCCGCTCAAGCAGCAAGCCCCGCTTCAGTGTTTTCTGGGGATTATCAAGGAAAACGCTTAGCAGACGATTTTCTGCAGACGTTAGTTTAAGTTGGAGGCCATCTTCGTTGATGACAGAGGACGTATTCATATCGTGCGTCCATCGGTCGAATCTGCGCACCCGGGCTACAGTCTCTGTTGATTGTTCTGGGCTTCGTCTCAAGACTGCACGGATTCGCGCGAGTAGTACCCTTGGATTAAACGGTTTTACCACGTAGTCGTCGGCACCGACTTCAAGTCCTATTATCCTGTCCATATCTGACGCCATTGCTGTCAGAAGTATAATGGGGACTTGCGTGTTTTCAGCGATCCATCGGCACAGGCTGAGCCCGTCCTCACCCGGCATCATGATATCCAGAACGACGAGATCGACCCGCACCTGGGTAAGGTAGCGTCGCGCTTCCGCTGCGTCCGATGCAAGACTTGCACTGAACGACTGCTGTCGCAAGTACTGCCCCAGTGACTCGCGAATATCCTGTGCATCATCAACCACAAGTATGTGAGGAATTAGCTGCGCCCTTTGGTTCATGATCCTGTGTTGGTTGATGGGGGCTTGTGATTATTCTACCTGATGGACAATGTTGCCATTTGTCATGGTCACTATGGGCACCAATTTGGAAATTTCATCGGCATCTACGGTCAGGTAGTCTTTGTTCAAAATCAATAAATCTGCCAGTTTTCCAACTTCCAGCGAGCCAAGGTGCTCTTCCATAAAGAGCAGTTCTGCATTGTTGCGAGTATGCGCTATCAGAGCTTCTTCACGGCTGACGCGCTGCTCTTCACTCCAGCTTTCTCCACCTGCGACATTGGTACCTGTAACTACCCATTCAAGAGTTAGAAAGGGTTGATAGGGAGCGACTATGCCACCGTCAGATCCCAAGCCCCACAATGCTCCTGATCGCGCAATACTGCCGATGCGCGGAGCATCAGATACCCTTTTGCTCATTCTGGCCTGTGAGTGTACTGCGAGGGCCACGCCCAGATCGGCTGCTCGGGCAATGTCTTCATCTCTCATTCCATTAACGTGGGCAAATGTCCAACGCAGTTCCCTGACTGC
>CALFCE010000345.1 GCA_937951215.1 uncultured Granulosicoccaceae bacterium | reverse complement strand
GCAACCACCATCGCCATTTCAAAAAAAGCGCTGGCCGGGAACACGGTGTTACCAAAAACGCGATGATCGGCAAGATACGCCGGATTTGCCGGACTTAAGGTGGATTCAAAAATATGGCTGTTACTGGCATTTTCAATGCGACGGTGTACCAGTGGATGGAGCCGGGGGCCCTGGCTCCCGGTTGAAAGCACATCTGTCCAGCAACGTTGATAACGCCATGGATAATTCGGCAGTTGCACTCTGGTGCGACTATCGGGAAAAAATTGATGCCAGTTGATTGTGACACCGCGCACATAGAGCTCGCCCAGCGTGTGGATCAAGGTAGACCATTCTGCGTCGGGTTTTATACCGGGAAGCCAACTTCCGAAATCAGGTGCCACGCAGGCACGCCCGAGGCCAAGAAGCGTAGCCTTGGGTCCTATCTCAACAAAGGTCTGAAATTTCTTTGATTGGGCATAAGCTATGCCGTCAGCGAATCGAACACCACCCCGTAAATGTTCTACCCAGTAATCAGCGGTGAGCTGAGCATCATCCCAAGGTTTACCAGTAACATTGGATATAATTGTTTTATCCGGAGATTTAAATTCTACCGCAGCAGCAACCGACCGAAATTCTTCCAGAATCGGCTCCATCATCGGAGAGTGGAACGCATGTGATACGTTCAGCTTTGTGGTTTTAATTTGTTGTGATTGCAGTTGTTCAACCACTTGTTCCATCGCCTCGCCCTTACCCGAAATGACAATGCTCATGGGGCCGTTGACGGCTGCCACCGCGACCTCAGGATGAGAGGAAATTGCGTCAAGGACAGTACCCTCATCAGCAACGACGCTGACCATCTGACCACCAGCCGGCAGTGACTGCATCAGTCGGCCACGGGCTGTGACCAGGCTTATGCCCTCCTCCAGCGAAAACACACCGGCCAGACACGCAGCAACGTACTCACCCACGCTGTGACCGATCAACAGGTCTGGTACGACGCCCCACTCTTCCAACACCTTTGCAAGAGAGTATTCAAAGGCAAACAGAGCTGGTTGTGTGTACTTTGTTTGGTGCAGGGCATCGTCACTCCACATAATGTTCAGCAGCGGGATATCAAGATGCGGTTGCAGTAAAACTGCACATTGATCGAGCCACAGCCGAAAGCCGGGGTGAGTTTCATAAAGGGCTTTGCCCATGCCAACATGTTGTGCACCTTGACCGGTAAACAGAAATGCCAGCTTGGGCGCTCTGCGGCCGATACTACCGATAGCTGCTCCAGTAGCTCTATTGCCTTCGGCAAATTCTGTCAATGAAGCGGACAAGTCATCCCGGCTGCCGGCAACAAACGCTGCTCGATGTTGTAAATGTGATCGTCCGGTTGCGGTCGAGAAACACAGTCGTTCAAGCAGTGTCTTGTCACCTGCAATAGATGTTGAAGTGTTGTTATCCTCGACCTGACTAGTCTTATCGAGTAACGCTATATAACGGTTTGCCAACTCCTCAAGCGCGAGGGGGGATTGAGCAGACAGTGTCAACAGTTGCTCACGCTCTGCTGTGGTTGATAGAGTAGCTGGTGCATCGTTCTTGGGCGCTGTTTCTGTTTGCGAGACTTTGGGTGCTTGCCCGACTATCAGGTGTACGTTAGTGCCGCTCATTCCGAAAGCACTGATGCCGGCAAACCGTTCTTTCCCGGTCCAGCTTGTATTGCTAACGGGAATTTGTAACGGCCAATCGTCCCACGGTATGTGCCTGTTGGGTTCAGTACAATTGAGATGCGGGGGAATCGTGTCGTGTTGTAGCGATAACACGACTTTCATCAGGCCTGCTATCCCTGCGGCAGAATCCAGATGGCCAATATTGGTTTTGACAGAGCCCAGATACAGAGGCTTTGTCCGCTGGTCACAAAGAACACGCGCGATAGCCATCACCTCGATCGGGTCACCCAACGGTGTACCAGTGCCATGGGTCTCGACATAGTCAACCTGATGGGCAGCTAGTCCGGCATCATCGAGTGCCTCCTGCAACATCGCGCGCTGTGCCGGGCCACTGGGAGTGGTTACTGTGCGTGCTTGTCCGTCATGGTTAACTGCGGATCCCTGAATAACCGCCAGAATCGTGTCCCCATCTGCCTCTGCATCGCCCAGTCGCTTTAACGCGACCATGCCGCAGCCCTCGCCCTGACCAAATCCATCAGCACTTTCATCAAATGTTTTGCAGCGACCGTCAGGTGACAAAGCTTGCATTTGGCAAATTCCGATCAAGTGTTCCGGCGCCAGTATAAGACTCACGCCACCTGCCAGTGCCAAATCACTTTCTCCCGTACGCAACGATTGACAGGCAAGGTGAACCGCCAGCGAAGATGAAGAACAGGCCGTGTCGAGTTGTATTGCCGGACCATGGGAATCGAGAATATGACAAATTCTTCCAGCTGTTAGTCCTCTTAGCCCGCTGAGTTGTGCATAGCGGTCCAGCTCTCGATTGTCCGCTGCATAAATGCGTTGCATTGAGTAATCATCCCAATACTGTCCGACGAAAACGCCGGTTTTACCGCCTTGCAACTTGTCAGCAGCGATGCCTGCATGCTCGAGCGTCTCCCAGCTGATTTCCATCACCAAACGTTGTTGAGGATCCAGACTTTCAGCTTCACGCGGCGAAAGGCCAAAAAATTGAGGATCGAATTGATCAATATCGTCCAGATAGTGCCCATGCCGAACGTACATCTTGCCGGGAACCGTCATTTCCGGATCATAGTGGGCCTCAACATCCCAGCGTTCATTCGGTATTTCTCGCAGGATGTCACGACCTGAACTGAGTAACTGCCAGAAATCATCGGGTGTTCTTACACCACCGGGGTAGCGACATCCCATCCCGACCACTGCTATCGGCTCCCGGATAGTTCTGCTTTGATGATTTTCTTTGTCTCGCTCGGCAAGTTCAGCCCGCAGACGTTCAACTTCTGCTCGGGCCTCTTCAAGCTTCAGTTGCGAGGTGGGTTTATCGGGAAAAGAATCCGGATGAGAGGTTTCCGACATGAGCTACTGCTCGCGCAATTGAAACCGTTGCACCTTTCCGGTGGCGGTTCTTGGTAAATCGTCCAGGAATTCAATCCAGCGAGGACGTTTATGCGCATCGAGCCGTTTCGCACATAATTTCAGTAGTTCGCCCAATAGTACCCGCTCCTGATCGGCGGTTCTATCGGCACTGTCGTGCAGACAAACAAAGGCCTTGGGTTTTAATAACTGGGCGTTATCATAGTGGCCTACTACTGCGCATTCGGCGACAGCATCGTGTTCACACAATGCACTTTCAATCTCGACAGGAGATACCCACAAGCCGCCGACCTTGAGCATGTCATCACCGCGTCCGGCGTGCCAATAGTAACCGTCTGCGTCGCGCGAATAGCGATCTCCGGTAAACAACCACTCACCCCGAAAAGCATGACGGGACTTTTCGTATTGATGAAGATAGAAAAGTGCTGTGGATTCACCTCGAACCATCAGGTTGCCGGTTTCTCCGTCCGCTACATCGACACCCTCGTCATCAACCAGTCGCACCTCGTATCCACCGATAGGTTTGCCGCTGCTGCCGGGTCGTATATCACCAGGGCGGTTAGCCATAAAGGTGTGATAGGTTTCTGTACAGCCAATGGTGTCGAGAATTTCAAGCCCGGTCGCATCTTTCCATGCCTGCCAGGCAGTGGCCGGCAGTGCTTCACCAGCTGACAGACACTGGCGGACAGACTCAAGGTTAAAGCGTTCGGTAAAATCAGGCAGCGCGAGAATTGCACCGTAAACAGTGGGAACACTGACGAAAGTGGTTGGCCGGTAGTTTTCTATCGTCTTCAAAACGCCCGCAACCTGGCGTGGTGAACCGGCATACAAAATACAACTTGCCCCAACATACCACGGGAAGATGAGGTTGCCGCCAATTCCGTAAACAAAGAACAGTTTTGCCACGGAGAAAGTCCGGTCGTTTTCGGTCAAGCCGAAGACGTCGACGCCAGATAGTTGAGCGATCAACGGGTAGTCCTTGTGAGAATGCAGGACACCTTTGGGCATACCAGTCGTACCGCTCGAATAATGCAGAGAACAAAAGTCGTCGCGATGAGTGCGTGCTGCCTCAAGCGTGTGCTCTTCGGCGGCGATCCAGTCTTCGAATGAGATGTACCCGCCTTTGGACTTATCACCAATAACAACGACCGTCAAAAGCGCTTCATGTTTTTCAACTACCGGGGAGATAACATCCAGCAAACTGTCATGAACAATCAACACTCGAGTTCGGGAATCACCCAGGATGTAATCGTATTCTGCGGTTTTCAGCAGCGTGTTCATGCCCAGCGCGACACCGCCAATTTTAGTCACTGCAAAGAAAGCAGTTACCCATTCAGAACGATCAGGGCAAAGAATTGCAACGCAATCACCGAACCCTACGCCAAGTCGCAGGAGCGCGTTACCTGTCTGATTAACTTCGCGAGAGACTTCGCCGAAGGTCATTGACCGGTCGTCACTTAACAGTGCAGTTTTATCAGCACGAGTTTCAAGGTTGTGCTCAAGAATCTCGCACATGTTGTAGTGCGTAGGAAGATCTGCGGCTTTCATCAACGGAACCCTAAGCGTCGTATGCAGACACTAACTCACCAAAGGTCTCTGGATAGAGGTCGCCCTCCAAAATGGCTTTGGGTATGTAACCGATCTCTTTTTCGATTGAAGTGAGCAAACTCATAAACGCAAGAGAATCGAGACCGAATATGTCCAGCTCATCATCATCGTCAATGGTCTCGGGGAAAGGCATTGGCGAATGCTCGGCCACCACTGCCGAAAGCTTGGCCTGGACTATTTCTCGTGTACCCACTTTCTCACCTTCAAGCGATTAATTTAAAATAATAGACACAGATTTCTTGCGAACGCTCCGGAAACCCTTCCCGGCAACCCTTGCCGGCAACCCTAGCCCAAACCGTTCGATACCAGAGACCAAAGCCGGGCGCTACTGACAACGGCACTCAACCCCCTACCCGCAGGCTGTGTCAAGACTCAAACTCACAACGTTATATTGCGATAATGTTATCATGCCTGACATGGCGCGATAAAACTCAGTACCCGATAAAACCCCAATCTGCCGCCCTTTTCGAGATATCCGACACGGCACAGCAAACAGGGCCAAGCTCCAGATCGTGAAACCGGCAGATCTGATCAGAACGGATAAAAACACACTGACGAAAGCCCTGATGCACCTGTTGACGATAACGTAAAAGAAATGGAACCAGAGGAGCACACATGACTAACAAATTTGATCAAATTCTGGCAGATGGTATTGCCGCAGGCGCAGCTCCAGGTGCCACGGCAATTGTGGTTAACCGTGATGGCGTCGTATGGCAAGGCGGTGCCGGAGAACGTGTCACCGGCTCTGGTGTTGCGATGTCCGAAGACACCGTCGGTGCCATCTTTTCCATGACCAAAGCACTGACAGGAGCGGCAGCCATGCAATTGGTTGAGCAGGGTCGGCTTGATCTTGATGCCCCGGCTGGAGATGTTTGCGAATGGTTGAACGAAGCGCAGGTGCTGGAAGGATTTGATGCCGACGACAATCCCATCATGCGGGCACCCAAAACAGCGATCACCTTGCGCCATCTGTTGACGCATACTTCTGGTTTTACCTATGAAATCTGGAATGCAAATGAACAACGCTGGCAGGCAACGATGAATGCCCCGAGTTTATTTACCCTGGAGAATAAAGCATTGCAGGCCCCACTCGCGTTTGATCCGGGAACACAGTGGGAATACGGTATCGGGATAGACTGGGCAGGCAAAATGATTGAGACAGTCTCGGGCATGGGGCTGGGTGAATATTTTGCTAATCATCTGACAGGACCATTGGAGATGAAAGACACAGCCTTCACCCACACACCGGATATGCTGAGCAGAGCGGCGGGTATACATGCCCGGTTACCTGACGGTTCGCTGGCTCCGATGGAGCTACCAGCACCGGAAAATCCGGAGTTCGAAATGGGGGGTGGCGGATTACACGGTACAGTTGGCGACTACGGACGCTTTATTCGCATGATACTGAATGATGGTGAACTGGATGGGGTCAGAGTGCTGAAAGCAGAAACTGTGCAGATAATGGCGCAAAATCATATTGGAGATTTGCGGGTCAAAGAGCTGGTTACGGTAGCACCTCCATTTTCCAACAATGCAGAATTTTTTCCGGGCAAACCAAAATCCTGGGGGCTGACCTTTCAAATCAATGAGAGTGAAGAGCATACGGGAAGGCCGGCGGGTACGCTGATGTGGGCAGGTCTTGCTAACAGTTTTTTCTGGATAGATCGGAAAAACGGATTAGGTGGTGCTTATATCAGCCAGATTTTACCGTTTGCAGACCAGTCATCGTTGAACCTGTTTCTGGATATTGAGAAGGAAGCTTACGACTCTGCTTTAACCGGATAGATCGCCAGCTATCAGAGGCTGTCGGGTTTCACCCTTTCTGGCGATGGATGTATTCGCAGAGAGGTTTGTCGATTTTTACTTGGTGCAAACTTAACACCAAAGGATACTGTATCGATTCATTTTTGGCCCCAAAGGTGCTGTACTGACAGGTATTAAGCAAAATATCCTATAAACGTAGTATGATGTCAGACCCAAGGCGTTAATAAGGTTCAAATTCCAGTCTGCCCCAAC
>CALFCE010000344.1 GCA_937951215.1 uncultured Granulosicoccaceae bacterium | reverse complement strand
CTATTCTCCGATAAAAAACGCCCGGTACATCTTGGGCCTTATCCATGCGAACGCCTGCTAAGGCAGCCCGACGCTGAGCTTGGCGATCTGCCAGCGTTTGAGCCCCTCTCTTTTGACAACAGTAGTGAACCGCACTCTATCATCAACGCGATGCGCGAGCATCAGGCGATGCTTGATGCGATACGGGATGGTCTGGTTAACAAAGCGCAGGCTGATTGCCCGTCAGATCCGCAAGAGCGCGCCAATCATCTGAAGGGTTTTGCCTATTTTGCGGATGCCGCTGTGGCCGGATGCTGCATGCTGACCAGGGAATCGCTGCTGTCGCAGCCTGTACTTAACCCCGATATTGGTCAACTGGCCAATGACCTGAAAACCCGCCAGACAAAAACCCTGGCTTCGGGTATCGATATGATCATGGCTGATCTGAAAGAGTCCATGGAAGCGCCTCCCACCACTATTGATGCGCATACTCATGCATTGCTGTTGCTATATGAGAATCCGCGTGATCTGCTCGAGGACGAGCCTGGAATTGACTGGCTAAAGGGCGCCTATTCGCACCGTGCTGGGTTACTTGCCGCAGAAACTGCCGTGGTGCTGGCCAACTATTGTCGCGTGCTGGGCTTTGATTCCCGGGCGCATACTGTGTCTTCGAGTGATGTCGATCTTAATCAGCTGGCGGTTATGGCGGGTCTTGCCACTGTTGTTAACGGAGAGTTGCAGCACCCCTATATCGGCAATCGGTTTGGTCTGGCAGCGATAACGACAACGTTTGAACTGGCTACAGACTTGCCACTGGCGACTGTTCAGGCAGATTCGGCGTTCGGCATGGCGTGGAAGCTCGGTACCACATCATCAAAAAATGCGTCTAATGCCGTGCCTTTTGCCAAACGCCGTTTTGTCGATGGTGCTCATCCCTTTGAGACCTTGAAGCGAGTAGATACACCAACAACCTATATTGATGAAGAGCGGGTAGCTCGCGTGCCTAAACGCACCGATATGTTTGCGCGGGCCCAGTTTGGAGATATGGGCAAGCCGTTACAGGAAGGTGCCAAGGGTGGCCACTATGCTCGCAAGGCTGCTCCATCGATGGCGCAGCGACGTGCCTTGGGTGCGTTCGTGCTGTTGCAAGATGGTGTGCCAAACCAAACAAAAACAGACATTGACCCAGCAGTCGCAGCACAGCTCATCAAAGCCACCAGCTACTTTCTCGGTGTTGACGCGGTTGGTATCAGTCGCTGTCCGGATTGGACCTGGTACTCGCACGATGCCAGTGGTGCACCGATCGATCCTCCGCATGATCAAGCCATATCGATGATCATCGATCAAGGTTATGAAACCATGGAAGGTGCATCCGGTGATGACTGGATCAGTGTGTCTCAGTCGATGCGCGCCTACTTGCGGTTCTCACTGTTAGGTGGCGTCATTGCAAAACAGATCCGCAACCTGGGTTACAAGGCCAAGGCGCATTCGGTACTTGATGGTGAGGTGTTGCAACCTCCCTTGTTGCTGTTAGCCGGGCTTGGTGAAGTCAGTCGTATTGGCGAAGTCATATTAAACCCCTTTCTTGGTCCACGGCTGAAGTCTGGAGTGGTCTCAACCGACATGCCGCTGGCGCATGACAAGCCTATTGACTTTGGTTTGCAAAACTTTTGCGAGTCGTGCAACAAATGCGCTCGCGAGTGTCCATCAGGTGCAATTACTGCCGGTCCCAAACTGATGTTTAATGGCTATGAAATCTGGAAATCCGATAGTCAGAAGTGTGCAAGCTACCGTATCACCACACCGGGTGGCGCGATGTGTGGCCGCTGCATGAAAACCTGTCCGTGGAATCTGGAGGGTATATTCAAAGAGAAACCGTTTCGATGGGCCGCGATGAATATACCGCGAATGGCACCGGCTCTGGCCAAGCTTGACGACGCCGTTAACAATGGCAGTCTCAATCTTGTAAAGAAATGGTGGTGGGATCTGGAGCTTGAAGATGACGGTGCTTATCGGCCAACCAAAAAACCAGTCAACGAACGATCGTTGCAAAAAGACCTGCATCTGAAATATGAAGATCAGACGCTAGCCGTGTACCCCGCACCGTTAGCCCCGCATCCTTATCCTTATCCGTTTCCGATGGATCGCGAAGCTGGCATTGAAGCCTATCAGGCAATGATAACTGCTGACGAGTACAAGGCTCGTCTGCAACGTGATGATAAATCTGATTTTGTGCATGTATACACAGCCGAGGGTGAGAGTCCGGTCATTCAGGTGGTGGTATCCAAAGCCGAGACCATGGCAAAGGATATTATCAAGTACGAATTCCGTACCCTTGATGGTAGTGATTTACCTGAATGGCAGGCGGGAGCGCATCTCGATATTGTCGTGGCACCGGAGTTTCTCCGACAGTATTCAATGTCCGGTAATCCCGGAGATCGTTCAGTTTATCAAATAGGTGTATTGAACGAGCATGAGGGGAGAGGTGGTTCCAGATTAATGCATCGCATCTTTAATGAAGGCCGCAAGATCTTTATTTCGCGGCCGATTAATCATTTCCCGGTCGATGCCGATGCAACTCGTTCCATTTTGATGGGCGGAGGTATCGGTATTACGCCGATGATTGCCATGGCGCATGAGTTACATCAAAGTGGGCGTGACTTTGAGTTGCATTATTCCGGCAGATCGCGCGACACCATGGGATATTTGCAGGATTTAAACTCTGTACCGTGGGCGGACAGAGTCACACTGCATATTACCGATGAAGGTAGCCGGTGCGATCTTGCCGAGATAATTCAACCTTACCAGGCGGGCTGGCACGTTTATACCTGTGGTGCCGAGCGATATATGAACAGTGTAATTGATGCCGCAGTCGCGGCAGGCTTCCCGGAGGAAGCACAGCATCTTGAGTATTTCGTCGTACCTGAGCAACCTGACTATATCAACTATGATTTTCGCTTGAAACTTGCCAGATCCGGCAAGGAGTTAGTGATCCCGGCTGATCGAATAGCAACCGACATATTGATTGAAAACGGCATCAATATCGATGTCAAGTGTTCAGACGGCCTTTGTGGTGTGTGTAAATGTGGTTTGCTGTCAGGTGACGTGGAGCATCGCGACTTTGTGTTGTCTAAAGCACAAAGAGAGAACAGCGTTATTCTCTGCCAAAGCCGCGCTGCCAAAGAGGGTGATTTGATCGAGATTGACCTCTAGTCCTAACGGTTAGATCAGCGCCCAGAGTGTAGCAAGGGCCAATACCGTATTGCTGATTAATCCGATCAGGTAGGCCATTGTCCTTGGTCCCCCTGCTACTTTTCCGATGCCGCTGTAGTAAATTCCCCAAAATAAAAACCTTCCAGTCAGAAAGACAATGGCAAGTCCATTGGTTAGTCCAGCTGAGACGCCTGCAACAATGGCTACCAGAAGTGTTATGCAGAAGATGGGTACCGATTCAATGGTGTTGCTATGTGTTCTTAATACTCTGAAGCTCAGTTTGGAGTGGTCAAAACGCAGAGGCATGCCCGGACTTTGCTCTTCGCTGACGAATGCCAGTGGTGCAGTGAGTCCGTTTTGTATCATTGTCATTAGTGCTAACAGGGCTATGACAAGAAACGAAGACTGATAGTTTTGCAGATAGGGTAGTGCATCGAATAGGGAGTTCATGAGTTCTGTTCGCAGATGGGTGTATTTTGTATTGTCAGTATTTTTAATATATGTTCAACAACATATTTAATATTCCGGATATAGTCTCCACTCCAGCTCGAGAAAACTCATGCCGATTTCAAAAGAACAGAAAGCCAGGACAAGAGCAAAAATTGTTGAATCTGCGCGCAGGTTGTTCAATCTTCATGGCTACAATGAGGTCAGTATCGACAGGGTTATGTCGTCCGTCGGTATGACGCGGGGTGGTTTTTACAATCATTTCAAAACAAAAGATGAGCTCTTTGCTGAAGCGATTCGGGGGTTTTTACATGGCAGAGGTGCTCAATGGCGGGCTGATGCAGGGATTGTAATGGACAACTTGAAACCGGAAACCGCGCAACAAATGATAGAGAGTTATCTTTCGGTACAACATCTTTCTGATGTGGAAGGTCAGTGCCCGATGATTGCATTGCCGTCCGATGTGGCTCGTGCCACCCCCAAGGTGCAACAAGCCTATCAGGAGCTGCTAAGTGCCATGGTCTGGTTGTTCGAATCGAGTTTGCAATCAAAGCCGGGTGCAAAATCAGAAGGTGATACAGCCCGCGGAGCAGATGCCCACGCGTTGGCAGCAATGTGTGTTGGAGCGATGGTACTTGCCAGGACCTTGCCGGATTCCGAGCTTGCCAAAGAGGTATTGAGCGCAGCAAGAGCAACGACCGACGAGATGCTTGCGGCGTCTGCTTGAAAATATTGGTGACTTCGGAGTATTCAAGACTGACCTCCAGCGAATTAACTGCATCTTTATCGCGCTCAGTCATTTCTATTGCACGGCCAACGACTGAAGGGATGGCGTGATGCCAGTACAGGTGAGAGCAGGTGGTTTGATTGAGGCTGTTCGATAGTGTTTGTAGCTGACACTTCTACAGCTGACAGCTATTGTCTTCTATCTCACATACTGACTTTCGTAAATTAAAAACTGATATTCAAGCCGCCTGTCACTGACCAACTATCAATCTCATCACCTTTGAGGTAGCCGGCTTGTAGCGACAAGCCAACATTGGAAGTGGGTTTATAAGAGGCGATGCCGGATAATTCCAAAAAGCCGTTGTCTGGTGCTTCGCTGACTGCTAACCGTTCAAAGTCTGCAAGTGTGACAAGAGAGCTGCTTATTCGCTTTTGATCATCTCCCAGGTTGAGGTGGTAACTAGCTTCCGCGTCCAGGGTCCATTGACCGCTTGGTAGAGTTGAGCCAACGCGTAACCCTGCTTCCCCGAATGAATTGTCTACATTTATGTCGTTGACTTGCATATCCAAGCCTGTGGCCCCGCTCTCTGTATAGCCATCTATGTTGATGTCGCTTAGACCCAGCCTGATAAATGGCTCCGTCTCGATGCTGTCACCCACTACAATGTCCCTGGAGATTTCGACTGTACTTGCAAGTGAGTTTCCGTCAGTGCTGGCTCTGGCAACCTGCCCGGCGACGCCTGTCCACCGTTGCATATCGTCGAATGAGTTGCTTGCGTATACAAAGGTGGCTGTTAAATTGAGTAACTCTGTTTGCATCCTGCCCGTGGCGCTGACCTGGACACTGTCCATATCAAAACCTGCCGATAATCCTTTGTAGGCGATATCGCTTTGTTCAAAACCAACCGAGAGTTCAGTTTTTATCCGTTTGTTGATATTTGCACCGGCGGCTATTTCCGCTTGCGTTGTATCTGCTTCGTAAGCGATGACCTGTGAGTCTCTGTTTCTTTCCAATGAGCTTGCACCCAGGCGTATTTTAAGCCAGCGATCAGCGGTAGCTTGTGATGCCAGACTTTTTAGTCTCTCTCTGGAAATTGACTCTACACTCAGTCGAGCTGTCTCAGGTAGTGCAGCGAGAGTACGAGGGGCGAGCACGGTGTCTGCTTGAAATTGCGCTGTTATACGATGTACTCCGGCAGTGGGAAAAAAGCTGTCCCAGAACAAAAACTGATCTTGAACATCGACATTGGCTGAAGCACATTCTGGTGCGAGAGAGCAGGGGGTTGACACATCAGTCAAGCCATATTTTTCCGGGTTATTAACGATATCGTTGGTGAGGGTAAAGCTGTCTACCATAACAAGCAAACTGTCCCCTGTATCAAGTGCGTTGAGCTCAGTGACAAGTGCTGTATTGGTCGTGTTGCTAAACAGTGTCGCAAGTTGTTGTCCGCTCAGGCCACCCGCTTGTGCTGCTGGTGTCAGGCCAATATCGGGCAAGCCGACCACAACCACAGCGCCCGCACCTGCATCCAGCAGCTTTTCTGCTGATTGTGCAGTGTTGGCGGCATTGGTACGAGCACCACTGTCGATAACTTGCAGTGCTTGCTCCGGTTCCGGCATTGCAATAGCCACTGTGTTGAGTGCAAGCGCTCCATCATTGGCAGATGCATAAAGTAGCATCAGATCATCCGGGCCCAGCGACCCGTTAGTGATCAGGTAGTTGTCAACCTGTGTTGCAACATCTGTATCGTTGAGGGGGGTGAGTTCACGTCCTATTGGAGCTGGAATTGAGCTGCCATTGCCTAACAGAATATCACCGGCAAGAGATACTGGCAGCTTATCCGAGAAGGCATTGCCCACAGCATTATGGGAAATGTTATCACCATTAAAACCCAGCAAATCTGGCAAGACTTCCGCCGCTGTCAGTCCATTGGTAAACCGATTTCCAAAGTTGGGAGGATCAACTGGAAAGTTGGTGTCAAAAGGCCCCAAGCCATTGTCATTGGCTGATTGCAGAATTGCAGGGATATTTCCAGGGTCGGCAATGTTGTCTCCAAATGAGGCAAAGCGAGGTGATGCTAGGGAGGTTTGCTGTGAAATCAGAGCCGTGAGAAACATAGCCCCGGCAATAGTCAATGATTTGGACAGGAATGATTTGGACAGGAATGATTTGGATAGGCGAGTAGTTGCGTTCACTTCGGAATCTCCCTTTTTATAATGTTTATTCCCTTGGTGCGACTTTAAACCTACTGCAATATTGGAAAGTCGACTGAACAAATCATAGTCGAGATAATATTGATTTTGCAAGTTCGATCATCAAGCAATTGATGAGCATGATTTTTTCTGCGGTATGAAGAGTTCTTAAGCGGGGCTGAAGCTCAGTGGATATTTATGTGTTTGTTCCAGACAACTCTTTTATCATTTCATCTTGCATAACAAATTTTTTCGGTTTGCCGGTAACCGTTAACGGTAGCTCGGATTTAAATCGAATAAAATGTGGAACCTTGTAATGAGCGAGTCTTCCTTTGCAGTATCCTTGCAATTCGGATTCAGTCAGTAATTGACCCGAGACAGGTACAACCCAGGCGCACACTTGTTCTCCGAGTTTTTCATCAGGTATGCCAAACACTTGTACATCCGATATTTTTTCGTTTTGGAGAAGAAATTCCTCGATCTCCCGTGGGTATATATTCTCGCCTCCGCGAATAATCATGTCTTTGACACGGCCAACAATTGAGCAATAACCATACTGATCGATAATGGCGAGGTCTCCGCTGTGCATCCAGCCTGCCTCGTCAATGGATTGCCTGCTTGCTGATTCGTTTTGCCAATACCCTTGCATCACCGAATAGCCTCGTGTGCAAAGCTCGCCTTCTGTCCCTGGCGGTACGATCTGGCCCGCTGTATCAATAATTTTCACTTCGGTGTGGGGATGAACTCTGCCTACTGTTGAAACGCGTTGGTCAATATCATCGTTAATATGGCTTTGAAATGAAACCGGGCTGGTTTCGGTCATACCGTATGCGATAGTGATCTGATGCATGTTCATATCGGAGATCACTCGTTGCATGATCGGTCGCGGGCAGGGCGCCCCGGCCATAATGCCAGTGCGTAACTGAGACAGTGATGAGCTGTCAAAAGCCTCGTGCTCGAGCATCGCTACAAACATCGTAGGTACACCGTAGAGAGCAGTGCAGCGTTCCACAGTAAGTGCCTGCAGTGTTTGTCCGGCATCGAATGCCTGCCCGGGGAATACCATGCAGGCACCGACTGTAGCGCAACCAAGAGTCCCCATAACCATGCCAAAACAATGATAAAGCGGCACCGGAATACAGAGCTTGTCCTGATGATTCAAATGCAGGCGTGCTACTGTTTGTATTGCGTTGTTGACAATATTGTAGTGGCTTAATGTGGCGCCTTTCGGTGAGCCGGTGGTGCCGGAGGTAAATTGAATATTGATTGCGTCATCCGGGTCGAGCGTTGTTACCAGCTCCTGCAGGCGTTGTTGGCTGGCAGGGCCAGCCAGCTTCATTACCTCGTCAAAATGCCAGGTGCCCGAGGCCCTGGCATCGGGCATGTCCGAGCGGCTTGCAGAATCAATCCTGATAACTGTTCTTAGAGAAGTGACTCTTGCTGATACCAGCTTGTCTTTTCGACAACTGGCGAGTTCAGGGACCACCTCGTTCAACATCGCCAAATAGTCAGAACTTTTAAAGTGATCTGCCATGATCAGTGCGCGGGCACCTGACTTGTTCAGGGCATATTCAAGTTCCGAGCTGCGATACGCCGGGTTGATCGTCACCAGAATGATGCCTGCTCTTGCGGTGGCAAATTGTGTCAGCAGCCATTGCTCGTTGTTCGGCGACCAAATAGCCAGCCTGTCTCCTTTTTTCAAGCCCAGTGCGAGCAGGCCTGCCGCAAGCGCCTCCGCTTTTTGTTGTAGTTGTGTCCAACTCCAGCGTGTCCCTGTTTCGCAGAAAACTGCAGCCTCACTTGAGCCGTATTGCCGGGCAGCCTCATTCAAGATTTCCCAAACCAGGTGACGCGACAAAGAAGGATGACTTCCTCCGCGCACATAGCTGCGACCCCGATGAGGTGTTAGCTGCTCGGCATCGATATGGCTGCTGTCACCGGTTTCACGCGATAGCGAAGTCAGGGGCTGCGACAGGTCGAAGCTTGCGGAATGTCTGGCGTCGGTTCCCTTGCCCATCAGATTTACAGCGACTGCCAGTTAACTGATTGTTCGAAGGCATGAGCGGCACGATAGATGGTGGACTCCTGATGATGTTTGCCGATCAGCATCAGCCCTATAGGTAGCCCGTCACTCATGCCACAGGGAATACTCATCGCTGGATGACCGGTTGCATCAAAGGGTGCGGTATTGCCTACCATTTCAAAAGCGCGTTGTATGATCAAAGGAATGGGTGCATCAGGAGGAGGCAGCGGTGTGGCCTTCATCGGCAGTGTCGGCATCAGTAACAGATCAAACTGTTGCATTGCGTCATCATAAGCCTGGCACAGTTGACGACTCAGGTTCTGTGCCTTGGCGTAGTATTGTCCGCGATAGTGCTTCAGCATATATTCACCAACAAACATACTCACCTTGAGGCTGGCAGATAATTCATTTGCGCGCGAGCGCCAGTTGGCATGATGCGACAACAAGCTCGTGGTATACAAACCTTCCCAGCCAGTGCCAAAACCATTGCCATGCATCATGGTATCGGTCAGTCCTTCCAGTGCTATCGGAGTCCAGATGGCAGGGCCGTCGTTATGCATGGGTATTGACAGATGTTCGACGGTCGCACCAAGCTCTGAGAACTTGTCGGCTGCGCGTCTGACGCTGCTATCAACGTCAGCTTCACTGTTTGGCCGATTGAATCCTTCCTGGACGACACCAATGCGCAGCCCGGCAACTCCGGTTCCAAGAGCTGCTGTATAGCGATCAACTTGCGGTGATTTCTGGCGTGGGTCGAGTCCATCGTCACCTGCGAGCACTTCCAGCAGCAGTGCGTTATCGGCAACGGTTGCTGTAATGGGGCCGGCATGATCGATGGTCGGTTCTATCGGCATGATTCCGGTGTACGGAACCAAACCGTGTGTGGGTTTCATGCCATAGCAGCCGCAAAAAGAAGCGGGTATGCGAATCGAGCCGCCCTGATCGCCACCAATCGCCATAGGAACTTCACCACTGCCTACCAGGGCCCCTGACCCGGAAGACGAGCCACCCGCCGAATAGCCAATTTTGTAGGGATTATGTACTGGCCCGGTCGCGTTGGTGTGACTGCCACCTGAAAGACAGAAATACTCACAGTGCGCTTTACCGACAATGGTTGCGCCTGCGTCGAGCATGCGAGTGACGATCGTGGCATCGATGTCGGGTGTGTAACCTTCCAGTGTAGATGAGCCGTTCATCATCGGGACGCCTGCCAGACACACGTTATCTTTCAATACAACCTGCTTGCCTGCCAGTGGCCCCGCCATTGAGCCTCTGACTTCGCATTGGTAATACCAGGCATTGAGAGGATTGTCGGATTCTGCCGGGCGAGTACCTGGTGTGCGCGGATAAGCGACTTGTGGCAGGTTATCGGGCAAGCTGTCGACGCGATCATAGGCTGATAGCGTATCTTCCATCAGCTGCATGTAGGTAATCATTTCCTCGTCGCCCATGTCCATATGCAGGCCGGAGACCAGGTCGCGCATCTGTTCCAGAGTAGGTCGACGAATTGACATATAGGCCTCACGTTGCGGTAGGTTTGAAGGTTGTGGTGGATTGGGGTTTAGGCGGCTGGCAGGTGGTGACAGAGTTGCTGTTGCTTGCGTTGCAGGCAGGCTATGAGTTGCATGAGTCGATGCCGGCTTGCTTTGAGGTGGCGCGGTGTTGCCAGACGAATGCCCGGCCGCAACCTGGCCTGGCGCATGCGCTACTGGTTGTTGTTGTTGATGTTCGGGTTTATGAGAGGTGGCCTTTGCTGTCCCGAACCCTGCAAACTCATTAAGCAACGCGGGATCACGCATTTGCTCTGCGCTTAGACTATTGGAGACAGATCCTTTTTCCAGCAGTAAAAGACGATCACTAAGCGCCAGCAGGAAATCCAGATTTTGTTCAACAACCACGATCGTCAATCCGTGACTTTGCTGCAAACCTTTCAGGATACCGGCGATCTCTTCAATGATGGACGGCTGAATTCCTTCCGTGGGTTCGTCCAGTAGCAGAAGATCGGGCTTACTGATCAGCGCGCGCGCCAGCGCCAGAATCTGTTGCTCCCCGCCACTCAATGCCCCTGCTTGTCTGTCAAGAAGCGGTTTTAATCTAGGCAGATCCACCAGCACGTTGTCAATGGCCTGTGTTGTCGACAAACCATCAGCGCCATTCCAGGCAAATTCGAGATTTTCACGAGCGCTGAGGTTCGCAAACATGCCACGTCCCTGCGGCACATAGGCAATACCGAAATTACTGCGCTGGTGGGGTTGCATATGGGTGATGTCTTGCCCCTGATAGCGCACTGAACCTGCTGTTGCCGGCAGAAAACCCATCACCGCTTTCAGCAATGTGGTTTTCCCCATCCCGTTATGTCCCAGCATGCCGACCACTTCGCCATCACCAACCGCAAAAGTGACACCTTGCAATACCGGGATACGTCCGTAACCCGCTCGAAGTGAGTCTACCTGGAGTACGGTTTCAGTATTTTGCTGGTCCGGGTTCATAGCGACTTGCCCAGATAGACATCGCGAACAGCCTGATTGTTCATGACCTCGTCAACGTTGGAGTCAATGAGCACCTGCCCCTGATTAAATACCGTCACTTGTTCGGCAATTCTGCGCACAAAGTGCATATCGTGTTCAACAATGATCAGTGCTGCATGACGATTAATTTCCCTTATTACATCGATCATGCGATCAACCTCTTCGGCCGTCAGGCCGGCGGCGGGTTCGTCGAGCAATATCAGCCAGGGTTGGCCAGCCAGTACAATACCCAGTTCTACCAACTGCCTTTTTCCATGCGCCAGCGTCTCTACCGATTGACTTGACAGTTCGGCTATGGACACCTGATCCATAATTTGAGCAACGATATTGTCAGCTTGTTTTGTGGAGTTGCCGCGTACCGCAGCCAACCACAAATTTTCCCGTACTGACAGACTGTTCATCACGCTGGGAACCTGTGTCTTTATGCCGATCCCGAGTCTGGCGATCTGATGTGGGTGCCAGCCATTAGTGTGTTGTCCGCGAATTCTGATCTCGCCGGAAGTTGGGTTCAGCATCCCGGCCAGACATTTGAAAAAGGTACTTTTACCCGCTCCATTGGGACCAATCAGACAACGGAGTTCCTGGCGGCGTAGTGTGAAGTTGACGTTGTCGAGTGCTCTTACTCCGCCGAAGTGCATACAAAGTTGATTGGCTTCCAGTTCGACCAAACTAGCCATTGTGGTAACTGTCGGGTTGCTGCTTGCGGTTATTCTGGTTGTGACGACCGCGGCCTCCTCCGGGTGAGGGTAGTCTGCGAATCAGTGCCTGCCAGATTTGCACAAGAAAAGGAAAGATACCTCGCGGCAAGAGTAATACAGCCAGAATCAGGATAACACCAAGCACCAGAGTGTTATCGATGACGCTTTGCTGGCCCAGCAAAAATTTGGTAAAGCCCAGCACTGCAGCTCCCAGGATGGGGCCGGTTAGCGTCCCGGCACCGCCCACTATCACCCAGATGATGGTCTCTGCAGATTGACCTAGCGAGAACAGAGACGGGGTCACAATCTCGGCCCAGTTTGCATATAGGCATCCCGCAAGACCGGCGATCGCGGCCCCGATAGTAAAGGCAATTGTTTTCAGCAGCCGAATGTCGTATCCCATCAGTTCTGCTCGCTGTTCGTTTTCACGCATACCCACCAGGATTCGACCCATCGGACGCTGCAGGCAGATTCTCAGCAGCACATAAACCAGAATCAGCAAACTGAACGCAAAGTAGAAAAGCGACTCGTCGTATAAGTACTCTGACGGATCCCAGGGCAGTGATAAGGTCTCAAAGCCAGGTATCCCATTGTAACCTCCAAGCCTTGCCTTGCCGATTTTGTAAATTTCACCGGCGCTTGAATTCATGAACTTAAACAGGATCAGCGTCATTACCAGTGTGACCACGGCAAGATAAACGTCACTCAGGCGTCCATAAAACAACACAGCTCCAAACACAGCTGCAAATATTGCGGGAATAATAATGGCGATGAAAAAAGGCCCCCAGGGTGTGCCGAAATTGATCGCAGCAATGGCATAGGCATAAGCTCCCAGACCAAAAAATGCCGCTTGACCAAAGCATAAAATCCCGGCGTAACCCCAGATAAACCCCAGACTCAATGCCAGCATGGCATAGGCTGTCAGAACGGTTAACGTGTAAGAGTCAAGAACGGAGGGCAGGATCAGCATCAGTACCATACCAATGATGATCGGCAGTAAAACATCCCGGACCATGTTCAAACGCCGCCCTTGAAAAATTTACCGGTTATACCGGTCGGCAGCAATCTGAGAAGAATAATGGCTACTATCAACAGTGCAATTTCTCCTACCGCCGGGGTGGAGAGTAAAGTCACTGTTTGGGAGATCACACCAAAAATTCCAGCGCTTGCCAATGCGCCTGAAACGACAGAGGTGCCACCCGATATCACTGTGATAAAGGCTTTCGCAATATAGTTTGCACCGGAAGCCGGATTCAAACCAACCAGGGGCGCCATAACGCCACCTGCCAGACCCGCCAGGGCTGAACCCGCCGTAAACGTAATGAGGTAAACGCGTGAGGGGTTGTATCCGAACGCAGAAGTCATGTCGGTATTTTGCATAGCGCCACGTGCGACCAGCCCGGCGCGGGTAAATTTCAACATTAAATACAGACCAATTGAAACCGCGCAGGCCATGGCAATGACGAACAGGTTGTAGCCAGAGATCTGATAGTTGCCGAATGAGAATCCGGCGATCGGGGTAGCAATGCCAGTGGTTGTATTACCAAAAATCATGGTCATGCCGCCCATCATCGCAAGGCTGAGCCCCCAGGTCGCCAGCATGGTATTGATAAGCCGCCCGTACAGCCAGCGGATAATCAACCGTTCGACGAGGATGCCAAAAAGCCCAACCACAATGGGTGCTACCAACAGAATTGATAGATAGATGTTGACGCCGGCTTTGTGCGACACAATCGCTGCGTACCCACCGAGCGTCAGAAACTCACCATGGGCAAGATTGATGACACGCATCATGCCGAAGATCACCGCCAAGCCGGCGCTAATGAGTACCAGCACAGCTACGGCATAGAAAATCTCCACAGCAACAACTGCCGCATAATCCATCGTAGGTACCTTTTAGAGTCTGTTGGTCAGGACGTCATACCCGCGTGGGCGCACTGCTGTCCGGAATAAAAGTCCTCGGTCGCACTCGCGGAGGCGGGTGCCCATCCATCCGAACTCAAGAATGCTCATTTGGCCAATCATGCCGGATACTTCTTGCACTTGTAT
>CALFCE010000343.1 GCA_937951215.1 uncultured Granulosicoccaceae bacterium | reverse complement strand
CTTCCGGGGTTGTTATTGGTGGCCCACATTGACCCCGCACCCGGACTTGCCAGCAGACCCTCCGTACCAGCCTGGACCTGAGCAACAACTACAGGCCAGAGATGGTAACGGAGACGGTGTCATTCAGTTTGATATAGGTGCCCGGGAATTCTAGCAGCCTGCCTCTAGTCGATCGCAAACGCGTTTTCCATCTCGACACCCGCCAGCAGTTCTATGACTTCTCCATCGCGAAATACCTTGATTGAATAAGAGTCTTCATGAGACAGGCTCAGTGTTGATTGCTGAACCAGCTGGAAGTCATGTGGGGTTTCACAGACCAGGCCGTTTATCTCCAAAATGATATCGCCACCCAGCATCAGACTGTTGCCAGCGATGTTGGCGGGTACGGTACCCGCTCGCAGGCCTGCCTTGTCGGCAACCGATCCGTCAACGACTCTGTGAACCAGCAATCCGGGTGCTGGTATGTTGAGCAATTTGGCCAGACTCTCGTTAAGCATAATACCTTCAAAACCCGCCAGAATGCCCGAGCTTTCCAGTAGTGCCTGACGCGCTGTGTTGCTGGATGTGGCAAAGCCGATACCGTCAAAACCACCGCTTTTGGTCATAATAAAACTGACAATACCGATCACCTCGCCGTCTGCGTTAAACATGGGACCACCTGAATTACCGGTATTGATAGCAGTATCGGTCTGCAGGAACTCAATGGCCGCACCTCCCGCCATTTCACCACGCTCGAGGCGGCCACTTAAATGCCCAACGCTCAGGGTTTGGGAGATACCGAAAGGTGCACCGATGACATACACCGGGCTACCCACACGGGTGTCATCAGAGTTCGCAAGAGTTGCAATTACCGGCGACGGATGCGGTTGGTGCAGTCGCAAAAGCGCGATGTCTGAAGCAGAAAGGGCGGCAACTACCGAGGCAGCCGTTTCAAAACCGTCTTTAAATCGAACCTTGATCTGGCGCGCGTTGTCCACTACGTGGGCAGCTGTTAGCAGTTGGTCTGTTGATATCAGCACGCCTGATCCCAGCCCGCGCTGAATCCGGGGTGCCTCTGCCGTGGCCTGTGTGGATAAGGTATGCACCGTTACAACCGAGTCGGAGCTATTCTCATAGAGTTCAGCAAAGTCTGGTCTTTCGTAGGCCGCTGCCGGTTGAGAGACTGAAAAAGCGAGCCAGAGAAAGACCCATGGTAACGATGCCCAATGTAACGATGCCAAATATATTGATGATTGTCGGATTCCTGCAGTTTGCGTTGAAATATTCATGGGGCTCCCTCAGCTGACAGTTAAGATTGATTCGCCATTGTCGGCAGTGATACTAGTCAGGCAACCAGAACGGTAGCTGGTTCCAAAATTGACACAAATCATGCGCTTAATGTTTTAATGGGTTTGATTAAAAAAATTCAGAAGCTTTGGGACTTATGAGCACAGCAGCCTATATTCACGGTGTCAGGGACATTCGGATCGGCGAGATCACGCCTGCGCAGGCAGATGGTCAATCGGCCATTATTGATATTGAATCGGTCGGGATCTGTGGCAGTGATTTGCACTATTACAAAGACGGAGCCATTGGTGGAGCCCGGATTGATGATCCGTTCGTTCCCGGTCATGAATTTTCCGGCCGCTTGACCTCGGATATCGAATCAATGGGTTTAAGGCGTGGGCAGCTGGTCGCAGTTGATCCGGCCTTGCCCTGCCATCGTTGTGAATGGTGTGAGGACGGTTATCACAACCTGTGTCCTGATGTTGTCTTTCTGGGAGCGCCGCCGTATCACGGCGCTCTGACCCAGCAACTCAAGGTGCCATTGCAAAGTATCGTTCCCATACCCGATACCATGAGCGCTGATCAGGCCGCGATGCTGGAGCCTTTGGGTGTTTGCATCCATGCTATTGATCTTGCCAAACCCCGTTTGCTTGAAAGTGTCACCATTCTTGGTTGCGGTCCGATCGGTTTGGGTATTTTGCAACTCCTGAAGCTCACTGGCTGTGGCGATATCTTTGCTATTGATCCACAGCCTCACCGAACCGAATTGGCCCTGAAACTGGGTGCCGCACAGGTTGGTCCCAGTGTCGAAGCATTGCTCGATACCAGTGGCCGTGGTGGCAGTCATTTAGTGATTGAAGCAACCAATTCACCTGCTGGCTTTCGAGATGCAGTCAACGCTGCAAGAATTGGCGGACGCGTCTTGCTGGTAGGGATTCCTGATGGCAATCTCTATGATGCAGTTTCTGCCGCTGACGCAAGACGGCGCGGCCTAACCATCAAGTTCTCCCGCAGAATGGGTAATGTTTATCCCAGGGCAATAGATCTGGTCGCTGCAGGCAAGGTCGACGTGGATTGTCTCGTTAGTCATCGCTTTCCGCTGCAGGGTACAGCAGAAGCTTTTGCTATGCAGGCTGATGAGGCGGATGGGTTGATTAAAAGTATCGTTTATCCCGGTCAAGCATAGTCTGTTTGATCTGTGTGGTTTGTAGAGGGTTATGCGGGTGTTTTTACCTCAAAACGATTCAACCTCAAAGAGTTTCAACCCTAGAAAGTTTCAACCCTAGAAAGTTTCAACCCAGGGCCTGATGGCTATTTCTTCAGACCAGGCAGATGGGTGTTGGTGAACAATCGAGAGATAGGTATCGGCAATCGCATCCGGGTCAAGCATGGAGGCGGGCTTGTCCGAAGGTTCTGCTCTATCTCTGTGTTCATTACGGATCATACCGTCAATATTGATCCAGCAAACGTGAATGCCTTGTGGGTGGAGCTCACGTGACATTGACTGACTCAGCCCTCGCTGTGCGAACTTGCCCATCGCAAATGCGGCAGATTGTGCAAATCCCTTTACCCCTGCGGTGGCCCCGGTTAACAGAATTGTCCCTTTGCAGTGATTGCTGGCTGATTGCTCAAGCATGCGCGCGGCAGCCTGCTGAGCGACCAGAAAGCTGCCCAGGGCTGTGACCTTGATCGCTTGCTCGACCTCGGCAGGATCAAGATCGACAAACTTGCCGCGAGCCTGCATCGAGGGGTTGCATATCACAACACCAATGCGAGACTTTATCGTGTCGAACAACGCTTTTACCTGTTCAGGTTTGCTGATATCACAGGTGTGCAATGTGGCGTTAGTCTCTTTTTGCAGTGCTGTTAATTTTTCAATATCACGCGCAGCCAAAATCAGGCCGTACCCCTCCTTGTGCAGACGGCGTGCGAGGCTGGTTGACACTCCGTTACCGACACCGACGATAACTGCGGTTTCATCAGGGCTACGCTGGGCGTCTTGATTGTTGGTATTCATGGCATTTACCTTTAGTCGATAGAATATTAAATGAGATGCTCAGCCATGAAACTCTCTCAACAAGCCACCCACGATATCAGGTGCTTCAAGCAGGACGCTGTGTTTTAAACGCGGCAGTACCACGAGTTGTGAGCCGTCTATACGCTGATGCATTGCTTGTCCCATATGTGGTGGGGAACCGATGTCATTTTCGGCCGCTATGATCAGTGTTGGTGTTTTGATACCGCTTAGCTCGGTTAGCTGATTGGTGTCAACCAACACCTTATAGGCCCGGGCATAGGCATCTTTATCCATCGACGATATCAGTGTTCTTTTGTGTTCGATGACATCGGGGCGCTCGGTAATAAATTCCGGGGTAAACCAGCGGTGAATGGATTGTTCAATATATTCTTCTGCTGGTAATTGCTGCAGTTTTTGCATCCGCTCCAGTGCGCTGGCACGCTCTGATTCACTGCGCCCGGTGGTCGAGCAGATAAGGCTGAGTTTATGCAGTCGTTGTGGGTGATCAAGTGCAAAGCGTTGCGCGATCAGGCCTCCCAGTGAGAAACCCGCCAGGTGAGTTTTTTGAATATTCAGCGCATCCAACAGCGCAATGAGGTCGGAACTCAGATCATTAATCGTCCAGTCACCATCGGGAGCAGGTGATTGGCCATGCCCACGCAGGTCGCAACGCAAGACGGTGAAACGCCGCGCCAATTTTTCAGAGATAGCCTGCCAATCGGTGTGGTTACTGCCGACACCGTGGACCAGCAGAAGATCCGGTCCGTTACCCTCCCGTGTGTGGTGAAGTTTTGCTGCTGGCATGGGCCTCGATAATTGAATTGCAGAGCACTCAGCATACTGCGGAAAGGTCGGCGACAAAAGGGCTGTGGGTCTTCATCGGTCGTCACCTGACATTATGATGCAGTTAAAGCCTGGTCGATTGAAGGTAATGGGATGTGTGGACCGGTTTTTCGGCATAATAAGCTGATGAGCCAAGCACAGAAAAACACAGCAAAACAACTGCTGACCGATGATTTTAAACCCCTGCCTTATTGGTGGGAAAACATCCCGACGGCCCCGAACCCTGCATCGATGGATTCACTACCGGCCAATGTAGACGTACTGGTCATCGGAGCAGGCTACACCGGCCTCTGTGCGGCACTGGAGCTGGTGCGTGGCGGCAGGAACACGCTGGTGGTGGATGCAGAACAACCGGGCCACGGTTGCAGCACCCGTAATGGCGGTCAAATCAGTTCCAGCATCAAGCCCGGTTTTGCCGAATTGTCTGCCCAATACGGGCCGGCGTTGGCAGCGCAGGTGATTGGCGATGGTCACGAGGCGTTGCGCTGGATCGGTGACTTTATCGAGCGGGAAAAAATCGATTGCGACTACCGCCGTTGCGGTCGTTTCTACGGTGCTCACAGCAGTCGTGTGTATGAGTCGTTTGCAACAAAGCTTGCGGATCAACCACCTGGTGTCACTATAAACGCCGATATTATTCCTCAGGCTGAACAATCCAGCTATATCGGCTCAGATAGTTATCACGGCGGGATTTTGTATAAAGATCATAGCTGTCTTGATCCCGGACGCTACCATGCTGGTTTATTAAACCGTGTACTGAGTGCCGGAGGTTCTGTTATCGGCCAGTGCCCGGTTAAAGCATTGCATCGTACCACTCGTGGATTCAAGGCCACCGTGGTAAACAAAATCACCGGGGTACAACAACAAATTTCAGCTCGGCAAGTGGTGTTGGCCACCAATGGTTACTCGACAAATCTTGTACCCTGGTTACGCCGCAGGGTGATCCCGATTGGGAGTTATATCATCGCCACCGAGGAGTTGCCTGAAGCGCAAATGAAGCGATTGATTCCGGATCAAAGAGTGGTAACCGATTCCAAAAAACTGGTGGTGTACTACCGGCCGTCACCGGATAATAAAAGAATCGTGTTCGGTGCGAGGGTTTCAATTACCGAAAGCGATCCGGTCAAAGCGGTAGTGCCACTGCACCGTGAGTTGACTGCTCGCTTTCCAGAGCTGCAAGACACGCGCGTAAGTCACTCCTGGATGGGGTTCGTTGCCTACACCTTTGATTCCATGCCGCACATGGGGAATCACAACGGTATTTATTACTCCCTGGGTTACTGTGGTAGTGGTGTTTCTCTGTCCAGCTTTTCCGGTACCCGATTGGCCAGGCAAATACTGGGAAGTGAGACCAATCCGCCTGCCTTTGAGCAGACCGAATTTAATGATCGATTCTATTATCGCGAGAAGCCGTGGTTTTTGGCGCCATCGATCACGTGGTACCGGATGTGTGATGCTCTAGGGTTGTAGGCCATTTGTAGTGCGACAAAATGTACCAAAACTCACGTGGGTGTTTCGCAGCGACAATTAACAGCGTTATAGTGTCTGTCAACGTCGCCCGCTGCCAATGACAAGCGCAAGCCGGGTTTCCAGGTAGTTTGATGTGATTCAACGGAGGATCAAAATGAAGTTTAAAAGCATAGTCTTGGGCACCGCATCGCTGATGCTGGCCGGTAACGTATTGGCAGAGCAGGTAACCGCCGTTTCCTGGGGCGGCTCTTACCAGGACGCGCAGAGCAAAGCGATGTTCCAGCCTGTAGGTAAGGCGCTGGGTATTGAGGTGAAAGAAGAATCTTATGGAGGCTTGTCTGATCTGCGACTGAAAGTAAAGGCGGGTGCTGTGACCTGGGATGTGGTTGATATGGGGGCAGGTACTGCCAACCGTGCAACCGTGGAAGGCCTGCTTGAGCCTCTCGATTACGACATGATCGACAAGTCCACAATGGTGCCGGGTACGGCGATGAGTCATTGTGTTGGAACGATTATCTTCTCAACCGTATTTGCCTATAACACCGAAACTTACGGTGAAGATGGTCCGAAATCCTGGGCGGATTTCTGGGACGTTGAAAAATTCCCCGGCAAACGCTCTTATCGTGGCAAGGCCTGGACCGCACTTGAGCCTGCGTTGCTGGCGGACGGTGTTGCGCCGGAAGATGTCTACAAGGTACTTGCCAGTGAAGAGGGTATACAACGCGCACTGGACAAGATACGTGAGCTGAAGCCACATATCGCTGTCTGGTGGACTTCTGGCGCACAGCATGCCCAGCTAATGAAAGACGGTGAAGTGGATATGTCTACTGGCTGGAATGGCCGTTTTGATGTGGCGATTAAAGATGGTGCCAAAGCCAAGTATAACTACGACGGCGGCATTATCGATTTTGACTGCTTCGGTATCCCCAAAGGTGCACCTAACAAGGATGCTGCGATGAAGTTCCTGGCTGAAGCCAGTAAAGGTGAATACCAGGCTGAACAAACCAAGTACATTACCTACGGTCCTACCAATTCTCTGGCCTATGAAACCGGTATCATCTCTGACGAAGAAGCCAAGATGCTGCCCTCCCACCCTGATAATGCGGCGAACCAGCTGGTGCTGGATCTGGATTTCTGGGGTGAGTGGGAGCAGATCGCAAGCTCCATGTATCAGGACATGATGACTGAATAACATAGTTCGGTGTCAGGTCGCGGGTTGTAGTTATCCAACCCGCGACCACATTTCTACCTGCGGGCCAGTGCAGCTTCAAGAATTTCCACTTGTAAGGCACACGCCCGTTTTTCATCCAGCCCAGACATAGTTGAGATACTCCATCGATGACTGATTCGTCAGGCTCTCTGCCGATCACAATCTCCAATGTCACTAAAACCTACGGTGATGTTCACGCGCTCGATTCGGTAGATCTTGCGATCCAGAGTGGTGAGTTTATGACTTTGCTGGGGCCATCCGGTTCCGGCAAAACGACCTTGTTGATGGTGTTGGCCGGGTTTACCCGGCCTGATTTCGGTAGTGTCAAATTCGGTGATTCGGAAGTCATTCGAACACCTCCGCACAGGCGCAATGTCGGCATGGTGTTTCAGAACTACGCGCTTTTTCCGCATATGAACGTGGCTAAAAATGTGGGTTTCCCGTTAAAACTGCGTGGCGTGTCGGCAAACGATATCGATAACCGGGTCGAGTCGGCACTGGAGACAGTGCAGCTGGGTGGTTACGGTAAACGCGGCATTGATCAACTCTCCGGTGGTCAACGCCAGCGTGTGGCACTGGCACGTGCGATTGTGTTTGAGCCCAGAATTCTGCTGATGGATGAACCACTTTCGGCGCTTGACAAGAAGCTGCGTGAACATATGCAGATCGAGCTGCGCCAGCTACATGAAAAACTCGGTATGACTACAGTCTACGTTACCCACGATCAACGTGAAGCACTGACCATGTCGGATCGCATCGCCGTAATCAATCACGGAAAATTGATGCAGCTGGATACACCACGCCAGCTCTATGACAAGCCACAGAATAAATTTATTGCGGATTTTATTGGCGAGTCAGTGTTTTTGCCGGTTGATGTTAACAACGGGGTTGCCAGCTATGCGGGAACAGCCTTAAGCAGTGAATCGGATGTGCCGGATCAGGGCAGGGTGGTACTGATGATACGCCCCGAACGTTTGCAGATTGTTGATGGTACGGCCGCTCCGGATATCAACCGCTTTGAGGGGCACATTGAAGACACGGTCTTTCAGGGTGAAAGTACACTGGTTAGTGTGCGCCTTGCCAACGGCGATATTATTTCGGTACGCCAAGGTGCGACAGCTGATACCACGGCGAACAAAGGGGATGCGGTAACGATAGGTCTGCACGCAAAAGACACGGTGATGATTGTCGATGACAGTTCAGATCAAATCACGGCCACCTGATTGAACCGACTTGAGTCCTCTACTATAAATCGACCGACGATGGAACTTGCAGAACAACCCAATGCGGAAGGCTTGAAGCGCGATGCGCAGCGTGAGCGCTGGGCTTTGTTTGGCCTGGCCTCACCGGCCTTGCTGTTGGTGTTGATAGTGATGATCCTGCCGGT
>CALFCE010000342.1 GCA_937951215.1 uncultured Granulosicoccaceae bacterium | reverse complement strand
ACGCATCAGTCGAACAACGCGATCAACATCAGCAAAAAAGGTATTTTGTTCATCTTCTTTGTAACCATCTCCCATCACGACCAGGTGCATGCCGGCACCAGAGCGTTTACCGGCAAGCGTCGTTCCGCGGCCACTGATTGTCACAGGGTAGATAGTTAGCGGAACGATTGTTCTTGCCGGACTCCCCAGCCGATCAATAGCGATAACCACAAGGTTAATGCGAGTGACTTCGGTCACATCGCGTGCCGTTACAGTAATGCTGCCACCGTTGACGGTAACATCAACAAAATCGTTAGGCTCTGTTTCCAAGGTCACAAAATCGCCATCCGGATCATCAGGAAACAAATTAACGACAATTTTTTCCTGTCCGTTCAGGGTGTCCGGAAACTGATCCGGATTGACAGTCGGAGAGTCATTGATATCAATAACCTCGATCGTAAATGGCCCCAACACCGCTATTTCGCCGCTTGGGTCTGCAACCAAAACACTGATATTTTCATGTAGACCGGCGTCAGCCTGCCCGGGAGTGCCATAAAGAGTCGAGGTACTTTGATCAAACAGCAACCATTCCGGAAAGTTCTGCAAGGTTATATTCAGCGGATCATTGTCGGCATCAAAGACTTCGAGCAGTGATCGATACGGTGTGTTCTGAGCCACCACGGTGACAACTTCGCCGCTTATAAGAGGCGTATCGTTGACCCCGGTCACCGCAAGGCTGATAGTGGCTTCAGCCGATCCGGCACCATCAGCAACGACATAAAAGCGAAAGACATCAGTACCAAAGAAATCTTGCGTTGGTATATAGGTGAACTGGCCACTGACCGGGTCAATGGAAACAGAGCCATGTCCGGGCTGGCGCGTTAATAAAAATCGTGGCTGCTCTGCAGGCACATCGCTATCCGCGACGGGCGCAGGCCCGCTGGCATTGGGATCAACAACCGGGGTTTCCGCAGATGGCAATTGACGGTAGGAAAGCTGACCTTCGACTTGCGTATCTTCCAGCAGAGTAAAGATATCGTTCTGCGCAGCGTAGGCAGCAGTCCCGTCAGCAAAAGGCAGGCCTTCAGGCGGGATATATTCGCCGTCACTCGGTAAATTACCCACGGACGGGCTGCTACACCCTGACAGTGCAATGATGACGAGGAAAACGCATCGGGGCAGAATGTTGCCCATAAAAAATTTGCCAGCAATGGAAAAGCAGTGCCGCATGCCGTAATTCCGACGCGCTTGGGTTCTACTCAATTCTAACCGCGTGCAGGGTAGCGATTTGTGAGAAGTTGGTAAACAATGCGAATAATTTCAATGTGCTTGCGCTTTGGTTCCCATCCAAGCCAACTTCCGACACGTTATTTCACATGAGAGACAATGTGAACCCTTGAATTGGCAATGCGTGGCAGAACAGCCTCACCGTTAAAACAATTTGTTGCTACACGGAATCAAACGCCTGCCTTTCCAGGGCTATGTCAATATACAGCTTGCGCAGACGACGGGTAATGGGCCCGGGCTTGCCATCCCCGATAGCCTGACCATCAATTGAAACAACGGGCATCACAAAGGTCGAGGCACTTGAGATAAAAGCCTCATTTGCATTCATTGCATCTGCAATGGAAAACGGCTGCTCAAGGATCGTCATATTTTCCAGCTCACTAAGCCGGATCAAAGCTGCCCGTGTGACACCACTTAAAATCTCGGGCCCCAATTGGCGTGTCTGAATCACTCCGTCATCTTTAATGATGTACGCGTTGTTAGAGGTACCCTCGGTAACAAGCCCGTCTTCAACCATCCAGGCATCCTGTGCTCCTGCATCCAGAGCAGCCTGTTTGGCCATGGACGGACCCAGCAATCCCACCGTTTTGATATCCCTGCGCTTCCAGCGCTGATCGGGCAAACTGATGACGGAAATGCCCGCTTCTGCCTGCGCAGAATCGATGATGGATTTTTTCTGGGTGAACATGACCAGGCTCGGCTCGGCAACCTCTGGATAGGCAAAATCACGGTCGGCTATACCTCGCGAAATCTGCAAATACAGCACCCCCTCCTGCAACTCGTTCAGTGCAACCAGCTTTTGCTGCATCTTGACAAGGTCGGTGTCACTGATGGGTGACGGCATGGAGAGTTCTGACAGAGAACGATGCAGACGACGCAAATGCGCTTCGTTATCTATTAACTGACCCGCCAACACGGTAGTGACCTCATACACGGCATCAGCAAACAAAAATCCGCGATCCAGAACCGAAATCTTTGCCTGTTCCTGCGGCACAAAATCCCCGTTTACATAAAAAATCCTGCTCATTTATCACACCTGCTGGTCGATTGTACTGTTTCCATCGCCGGTTGATTCACCGGTATTTGGTTTACCACTATGACACTAACTACCCTGACCTGCTGACGACGGCTAGTCAGAGGGTTAATCAGCGCCGGGCAAATATCGTGTCAGTTCTGACAGACTTGTCAGCTCGATATCACCCGCATCAAGATCGCTTGGCCAACTTTGTCGATGCGGGTTAAACCACGCAGTCATTACTCCTGCCTCGTTACCGCCGTAAACATCGGTTACCGGGTTGTCGCCAACATGAAGAATCTCATCCGGCCGCACACCGAGATTGTCCGCACAACGAAGAAACATTGCGGCATCGGGTTTTGCCGGATTGTCCAGCGTGGCATATTGAACATCAACAAAAAGCTGTGCAACACCAGCGATGACCAGATCTGCATTACCATTAGTGATGGCAGCAAGCCGGTAATGAGTTCGCAGAAAATCCAGCAGTGGCAGCACGCCCTCGAACAAACTGACCTCGCTGCGAGCTTTTACAAAAACCTTGTAGGCTTGATCGACGGTTTCCGCTTCATAACTGAATTCCTTGAACAGATTGGACAACGAGAGCTTCCGTAAATAGCTCACATCGCCTCGCAATTCAGGATTGTCAGCAATGAGTTGCCTGCGCTGCTCAAGAATTTGTGATTGCGTGTATTGGTCTGTGATGCGTGGAGTATTTTGTTGCAACCACTGAAACAGGGTGGCTTCGGCATTTTCGATGGTCGGACTCAGCGGCCACAATGTTTCATCCAGATCAAAGGATATCACTTTTATCGAAGCCAGCTTTTTCTGCAGCTTATCGCTGATATCTCCTGCCGGTGCAAAACACAATGGACCGGCAGCGCTCATCGGCGCGACTCGGCAACCAGCAACACATGCATACGGCGTGGACCATGTGCGCCCAGCTCCAGTGTTTGTTCTATATCAGCGGTTCGCGAGGGGCCAGTCAGGAAATTGAGTGCTCTCGGCACCTGCTGTGAATCCCTCTGCAACTTCCAGGCGTCTTCCATATGGTTGACAATCTGATCTTGATGGATCACCACGACGTGATTATCAGGCAGAAAGTTCAAGGTGTTGGGCGTGGCATCGCCTGACAGGGTAACCACACTGCCCGTCTCCGCCACCGCACACAGGCAAGGCGTCACACTGGTGAGCAATGTCCCTTCCTCGGCCGCTGCACGCGGCACACCCTGCAATGTGTCTGCAGGCCAATCCATTGAGTTCAAAGCTGGTGACACGATCAGGGTACCGTCTATGCCCTGTTCCTGCAGGTATTCCTGCACCGCGGCAGGGACTTCGCGGCTGGTCTGCAGACGAGTGACGGTGATTTGCACTTGCTGCATTTGATCCAGCAAGCGATCGGTCATATCGGTATGCTCACCGAGTGAGGGTTTACTTGGATTTCCACGATTGTCCAGATACTCGCTGACAGCCGCGGGGAGTTGATAGTCAGCGCCGGACGGATTGGCATCGGCCAATGCTGCATCCGACTCCACACTGTTACCCGCCCTGCCCTTTCGAGCATTGATTGCACCCCTGATATTGCGTAACACCTGCTCGCGAGGGTTCATCGGGACTTCCTGTAAAGCTTCATAAAGGTATCGCCCTGCGGAGCTGGCATGTCACGACCTTGTGTCCAGGCAGAGGCCAATGGCAACTTGCGGATACGGCCACTACCTCGCGACATCGTGGCGAGAACTTTAACAGCAATCGAGGTGGCGGCCCGGTACAGTCGTGGACGCTTTGCAACTGCTGCCCAGAAACGAATTCCGTAACGCATGCCCGGGTCCATCAATCCCCGTTCAAAAGTTTCCCTGCGATGCTCACGCAACAAGGACGGCAACGGTATGGACATCGGACATACTTCAGCACAGCGACCATTCAAGGTGCAGGCGTGCGGTAAGTCGCGGGTTTTTTCAAGCCCCTGCATCGCTGGCGTCAACACGGAACCCATCGGCCCCGGATACACCCAGCCGTAGGAATGGCCGCCGACTGAACCATACACCGGACAATGATTCATGCAGGCGCCACAGCGAATACAACGCAGCATTTCATGGAGTGATGAGGCCAGCATGCCGGTGCGCTTGTTATCAACCAGCACCACATGAAATTGTTCCGGCCCGTCCAGCTCTCCTTCACGACGAGGGCCTGACATGATGCTGGTGTAATTTGAAAAATGTTGCCCGGTGGCACTGCGTGCGAGCATCCGCAGCATGCAAGCCGCATCTTCCAGCGTCGGCAATACTTTTTCGATTCCGACAATCACGATTTGCACTTTCGGCAAATTGGACGTTAGATCGCCGTTGCCTTCATTGGTCACCAGCACGTGCTGCCCGGTCTCGGCGATCAGAAAATTGGCACCGGTAATGCCGACATCAGCGTCCAGAAATTTTTTACGAAGGACGGTGCGCGCCTCGGCAACCAGATCGGCTCTGTCATCGATTTTGTCCTGCAAACCATATTGTTGGTGATGCTGATGAAACAGATCCGACACCTGCTCTTTGGTCTTGTGAATTGCCGGGGCAATAATATGGCTGGGTGGCTCTTCAGCCAGCTGGATTATGTATTCGCCCAGATCAGTCTCCACCGGATCGAAGCCGGCATCTTCCAGCGCTTCGTTAAGACCGGTTTCCTCACCAACCATCGATTTGCCCTTGGTGACGATTTTGGCATTCACAGAGCGACAAATGTTTACTATGGCTTTGTTGGCATCGTCCGGGGTCGCGGCCCAATGCACCTGACCACCATTGGCCTGTACCTGGCTTTCATACTGCAACAGGTAGGAGTCAAGATTATCCAGAACATGATCTTTTATGACTCGGGCTTCATCGCGAATGCGTTGCCATTCCGGTACCAGCGCAACGGCAGATGCTCTTTTCGCCGCGAAGCCGGAAGACACCACATTACCCAGTGCCGCGCGCAGAGAGTCATCGAGCAAGGCTTCGGATGATCGAAGTTTGAATTCCTGAGAACGAACCTGCATATGTGAGTACCCGTTAAACCTGCTCTTGTTAATGCTGATTAATGCTGTTTTGGCAACCCGTCCGGCTAGGTCTTTTCGGACCCGTCTTCAGGTTGACTTACAAAGCCGGTTTCTGCCACAGCCAGGGCCGGTACATCTGTCATATCCGCCAGTACTTCTGCGACGTGATAGACCCGCATTGGCCGATCCAGCCTCGACAGCCTGCCACTGATATTCAGCAAACAACCCAGATCACCACCAAGCAACACATCAGCCCCTGTCTGTTCGGCAAGAGCTACCTTGTCGCTTACCATGCGCTCTGAAATATCCGGGTATTTGACGCAGAAGGTACCGCCAAACCCACAACAGACATCCGTCGATTCCATTTCGTTGAGCACCACGCCGTCCACTTTTGCCAGCAAATTACGCGGTTGCTGCTTGATACCCAGCTCTCGCAGACCAGAACAGCTGTCATGATAGGTCACACGTGCATCAAACCGCGCGTTGATATCATCAAGCTTTACCACCTCTTGCAGAAAACTTGTCAGCTCAAACACTTTCTCCGAGAACGAGTGTGCTCTATCTGCCCACTGCTCATCATCTTGCAACAGCTCCGGATAATGCTTCCGCAACATTCCTGCACAGGAGCCCGACGGTACCACGATATATTCAAATTCTTCGAACGCCGCTATGGTGGCGCGCGCTATCGCTGCTGTATCTGAAACATCACCGGTATTGTAGGCTGGCTGACCACAGCAGGTCTGGGAGGCAGGCACACTGACTTTACATCCGGCTCTTTCCAACAGGGATATGGCAGCAAACCCGACATTGGGACGATAGAGATCAACGAGGCAGGACACAAACAGCCCAACCTGCGGCCCCGATGTACTGCCGACCGGTTTGCCTGTTGGGTTGGAAGCCGAGTGAGTGTCGCCAGCAGCTGGCTGCTCGGGTGTAGCTGGCATGGTAGGCCTCTTCAACTTGTTAAAGGCACAATTATGCCATAGTGTCAGCCTCAAACCGGACCGCCGGTCTGGATGGGCAGACCGGTGGAAACAGAACGGACACCAGGAGTTACCCCTGACTAAACCGCCGATTGCCAACAGCGCCACAAAATCCGTCAATTCGCCTGTTCTGAAAACGCAATGGCTAGCGCAAAATGCGGTGAGAGTAGCCTTTGCTCATGCGCCAGGTTCATCGCCTGGCGTGCTCTTTTGTGGTGGGTTCCACTCATCCATGCAGGGCAACAAAGCACAATACCTGCAACACTATTGCCTGGACAGATCCATACAGTACACCCGATTTGACTATCGCGGACACGGTCAGTCCGATGGCTTGTTTGCAGACTGCGGCATCGACGATTGGCTGCTGGACGCGCTGGACGTGCTTGACCGGATTTGCACTGGCCCTCAGATTTTGATTGGCTCCAGCATGGGTGCGTGGATTGCTGTTTTGGCTGCAATGGCACGAACACATCGCGTTGCGGGCTTGCTCACTGTCGCCGCCGCACCGGATTTCACCGAAAAGCTGATCTGGCAAAAGATCGATGACAATACCCGGCAGATGCTGGAAAGTGGTGATGTCTGGAATCGTCCTTCGGCCTACGATGACGAAACCCCGTATCCCATCTCTATGCGTCTGATCAAGAGTGGTCGTCAGCATCTGGTGTTGGGCAAGAGCATTCCGATCACCTGCCCTGTCAGAATGATGCATGGCTGCAGCGACACAGATGTGCCATGGCAGCTATCAGCAGAATTACTGGATCGATTGCAATGCGACGATGGTCGATTGACCTTGATAAAAAATGGTGATCATCGGCTGTCGAAAGAAGCGGAGCTCGACGTAATGGCAGGCCTGCTTGGAGAACTGCTGGGTAAATCCTGTTAGTGTCATGCGGGCCACGCCAATACCAGGGCTGACGAGCCAGGCCGCTACTGCGAACACAGTGGCGCTGCTAGACTATCACTATAAATTCAGAGAACTGATTGATGAGTAAACGATCTGAAAACCGTCCCGATGCTGCCGGTAACCCGTCTTCCAGTGGCCCGTCCAACAGTGGCTCGTCGTCCAGTGATCCGTTTGCCAAAGGACTTGATGCCTTTGCAAGCGACTTGCGCAAGGGCTCTGTTTCCATTGCGGCTGCGCTGGAATATTGCCTCGACCGAATAGATCAGTTTGAACCGAAGCTGCAGTGTTTTCAGACCCTGGGCGCAGACAATGCACGCGCAACAGCGGCGGCATTGGATGATTTACTGGCCAGTGGCACTGATCTCGGGCCACTGATGGGCGTACCGATAGCGGTCAAAGACATCATTGCGGTGCGCGGTTTCCCGACCACTAATGGCTCTTTGCATGACGCAGGTTTGCCTGGAGAGAATGAAGGCACGATAGTTGAGCAGCTGCGTCAGGCCGGCTGCATCATTGTTGGCAAAACAAAAACCGTCGAATTTGCGCTGGGTGCAACCGGGATGAATAGCGCAAGGGGTACCCCCTGGAACCCGTGGGATTTAACTGAACATCGCATTCCGGGCGGTTCTTCCAGCGGATCTGCAGTCGCCGTTGCCGCGGGGTTTGTGGCCTTTGCGCTCGGAACAGACACTGGCGGGTCGGTCAGGATTCCAGCCTGTTTTAACGGCTTGTACGGACATAAAACCACGGTCGGGCTATGGCCTACAGACGGTGTGTTTCCGTTGTCTCCGACGCTGGATTCAATCGGCCCACTGTGCCGGACAGCCCGCGATGCTGCCATCGTGCACGGATCGATTTGCAAGGTCGAAGCCCCGTTGATTGAAACACCCGAAGCCAACGACAGTGATGATCTGCTGGCAGGTCTCGCGCTCGGCATACCGCAGGATGTTTTCCAGGATAACCTTGACGAGACCGTCAGCAAAACCTTTAACACTGCACTGCAAAAGCTGGAAGCAGCCGGAGCCACCTTGATACCGTGCGAATCTCCGGAAGCGCACGAGAAAGCCACTGTGTTTCCCGCCATCGTGCCGGCGGAACTCTTGTCTACACTAACGCGCGACGGCTTTGCCAGCGCCGCTGCCAAAATGGACCCGGTAACCGAACAACGGGCCCGCGCCGGTCTCGACGTTGCCGCCATCGACTATTTTTCGGCACAGAAGCGAATTGACGAGCTGGAACAGATCGCACGCGAGCGTCTTGAGGGATTGGATGGATGGTTATCACCGACCTGCCCTTTTGTTCCGCTGGTGATCGATACATTTTCCAATCCGGCCGAACATAAACGCTCATTGCTGGCGTCCCAGAACACGCAGCCCGCCAACTTGATGGGTATGTGCGCAAGCTCGCTGCCTATTCACCACCTGGCTCCCAAAGGTAAAGACACCCTGCCTGTCGGATTGCATCTGATGATGCCGGGTGACTGCGATGAAGACCTGCTGGGCTTGTCGCAATTATTGCAACTGGTTTTGGGAACGGGAAACTTGCCCAAGCTGGATTGATCACCAGAATTTGAGTCGCCACCAAGACGGCTGGCCAATTTGTGGTCAGCGGTTTGTTTAATTCGGTAAGCCGCCGATGGGTTGCTTATCGCCTGGCAGCGAAAAACCGTTTCATCAGAGCCGCGCTCTGCTCGGCCAGCACACCGTCCTGAATGTCGAATCGATGATTGTGAGCTGCCGAATCAGCGAGCTCAAAAGCACTCACCACCGCGCCTGTTCTCGGTTCTCTGGCCGCGTAAACCAGTCGATCTATTCGCGCGTGGATCATGGTGCCCAGACACATCATGCAGGGCTCCAGAGTCGCATATAAGGTCGCCCCGACTAATCTTGGGGACTGTTGAACTATCGCTGCCTGTCTCAAAGCCAGTACCTCGGCGTGACCAGCCGGATCGTGCAGAGTGTGGGTTCGATTACAAGCGCTGGCGATAACAATGCCAGACACGACAACAATGGCACCCACCGGAACGTCTCCGGATTGCTCCGCAAACTCGGCCTGTTGTAGCGCCAGCTGCATGTATTGCCGATCCAGCGAGTCGGTCTGAGTCATAACGAAAAAAGGCTGCGCCAATGGCGCAGCCCCTTGCTGTTGATCACGCTAAAAATCAAGGGATTCTCAGACGATCAAAGCGTTTCTCGGCAATTCCAGGTTACCGCCGGTCTAACCGGTTACTGGCTCACCTTCTTCCACGGCTTTCATCGACAGACGAATTCGGCCCTGCTTGTCGACTTCAAGAACTTTCACCTTGACCATCTGCCCTTCCGAGAGTTCATCGGCCACGTTTTGCACCCGCTCCTGAGAAATCTGCGAGATATGCACCAGCCCGTCCTTGCCCGGCAGGATGTTCACGAAAGCACCGAAGTCCATGATTTTCTGCACTCGTCCTTCGTAAATGGTACCGACTTCGACGTCCGCTGTGATCAATTCAATACGGCGACGCGCTTCTTCACCAGCCAGCCTGTCACTGGAGGCAATTTTAATCACACCGTCATCACCAATATCGATGGTGGCACCGGTCTCTTCAGTCAATGCTCGAATAACGGCACCGCCTTTACCGATAACCGCGGCAATCTTTTCCGGATGGATTTTAACGGTGATAAATCTTGGCGCATGTTCAGACAGATCTTCACGCGGGGTGCTGATGTTTTTCGCCATCTCACCCAGAATGAACAGCCGGCCTTCACGCGCTTGTTCCAATGCGGTTTCCATGATTTCGCGCGTGATACCGTCAATCTTGATATCCATTTGCAGCGCTGTGACACCTCCATCGGTACCCGCCACTTTGAAATCCATGTCTCCCAGATGATCTTCGTCACCAAGAATATCCGACAGCACCGCGTGCCCTTCAGGTTCTTTGATCAAACCCATGGCAATACCGGCAACCGGAGCTACCAGCGGTACACCGGCATCCATCAATGCCAGGCTGGTGCCGCATACACTGGCCATTGAACTGGAACCGTTGGATTCCGTGATTTCGGAAACCACTCGAATCACATACGGAAAGTCTTCTTCAGCTGGCATGACTGCCTGCACTCCGCGCTTGGCCAGTTTGCCGTGACCAATTTCGCGACGCTTGGGAGAGCCGACAAAACCGGTTTCACCCACACAAAATGGAGGAAAGTTGTAGTGCAACATAAACGGCATACGCGACTCGCCCGCCAGGCTATCGATGATCTGTGCGTCTCTGGTGGTACCCAAAGTGGCGGTTACAATCGCTTGCGTTTCACCACGTGTAAATACCGCGGAGCCGTGAGTTCGAGGCAGGATACCTGTATGGACCGATATCGGTCTCACGGTGTTGGTATCACGGCCATCGATACGTTTCTCACCGGCAATGATACGGCCACGGACAATGGATTTTTCCAGTTTGGAAAAAGCACCTTTGACATCATCAGAACTCCAGCCCTCTTCGCCTTCCGCTGCCACCAGTGCATCAACAACGGCATCACGCGCATTGCCAACAGCTTCCTGTCGTGTCTGCTTCTCGGCGATAGCGTAGGCGGCGGTCAGATCAGCCTTGATCTTGTCTTCAACTGCCTTGGCCAGAGCTTCGTCGGTAGGCGGCGCCTGCCAGTCCCAGGAAGGCGTGTTCACTTCTGCTGCCAGCGCACTGATTGCTGAAATAGCAGCCTGCATCTGTTCATGACCGAACATCACGGCATCCAGCATGACTTGCTCTGACAGCATCTTGGCCTCTGATTCAACCATCAGAACCGCACCGGAAGTACCGGCGACGACCAGATCCAGATCAGATGATTCCAGCTGTGAGCGGCTGGGATTAAGCACGTAGTTGCCATCGATATAACCGACTTTGGCGGCACCCACCGGGCCGGCGAATGGCATACCGGATATCGCCAGTGCAGCAGAGGCTCCCAGCAGCGAAATAATATCGGGATCAATTTCCGGATCCATCGACATCACCGTCGCGATTACTTGCACTTCATTGGTGAAGGCTTTCGGGAACAGCGGCCGCAAGGGACGATCTATCAGGCGGCAAATGAGGGTCTCTGATTCACTGGGTCGACCTTCCCGTTTGAAAAAGCCACCCGGAATTTTACCGGCGGCATAGGTCTTTTCCTGGTAGTTGATGGTCAGTGGGAAAAAGTTTTGGCCGGGCTTGGCTTCTTTTCGCCCCACCGCAGTGACCAACACCACTGTGTCACCCATGCTTGCCACTATAGCTGCTGACGCCTGACGAGCTATTTCGCCGGTGCGCAAGGTTACTGTCTGGTCGCCGTATTGGAACGTTTTCGAATGTGTAGTCACAAAATTTCCTCGGATTGTCTGCATAGACCGGCCATCCGGCTATGCAGGGGCAGGAACGTCCCACCCGGATATTCAACAATTAATTTTACTTGATGACGAACAAGCTCGTGCTGTTGTTCATCCCTGCTGGAACTCGCGTTTTGCATGGCTTCACAGGTCTCCTGTATCAGACAAAAGACAGTAAGCGGCCATGCGCAAACGGCATGACAATGACTAGCGACGCAAGCCTAATCGCTTGATTAGATTCTGGTAACGAGAAGCATCTTTGTTATTGAGATAATCAAGCAACTTACGACGCTGGTTAACCATACGCAACAGACCTCTGCGCGAGTGGTGATCGTGTTTGTGCTGCTTGAAATGATCTGTCAGGTGGGTGATTCGTGCGGACAGCAATGCGACTTGTACCTCTGGTGACCCTGTGTCCGTAGAGTCGATCTGGTGATCTTTGACGATCTCCGCTTTTTGTTCAGGACTAAGACATGACATTAATGGTAACTCCGATCTTGTATCATCGATTGTTGGGGCTGCATCATCTTCTGGATACACAGCAAGAGCGCGAATGGCGCCGAGTGAAAACCGGGTATTCTAGCAGAACTCGCTATAGATTAAGGACTCTTTTTGGCAAAATTCTGCCCTCGTCGCCCAGCACGCCGATCCCCAGAAATTGACCAGCCGGATCATACAGCCGCAACAGGTCATTCACCGAAGTGATCGACGCACCCTCGACTGTGGCCTGCGCGGGATCTGCGTGGGCCGGACGCCCATGCTGGAAGTCCCGGGCACTTTCCGCACCAAGCGAGATAGCTCGTAAGTGATTGATTGCACTATCAATAGGAAGCAGAAATCTATCCAGTATCGTGGGCTCTGCCCCGGGTACCATGTGCCCCTGCAGCTGCTCAAGAGTCAGTAATGGGGTGTTGTCAAAAGGGCATACCGACAGACGGCGCAACGAATCAATATGCGCCCCGCAGCCCAGGTGCTCTCCAATATCCTCGACCAGCGTACGAATATAGGTGCCTTTCGAGCATCGCACCCGAATGGTCGCCAGATCACTCTCCAGATTAACCAACTCCAGCTCATTGATGGACACCTTTCTGGCCTTGCGTTCAACTTCTTTTCCCTCGCGAGCCAGTTCATAGAGCCGCTTGCCCTGATGTTTCAACGCGGAGTACATCGGCGGAGTTTGAAGTATTTCTCCTTTAAAGACCTGCATCGATTGCAGCAGGTGTTTTTCGTCAAATCCGTCAGGTAAATCGCGTTTCATCAGAACACTGCCATCGCGATCTGCAGTGTCAGTGGTCACTCCAAATCGCGCACCAGCCAGGTATTCCTTGTCGGAATCGAGCAGGTAAGCAGAGATTTTTGTGCCCTCGCCCAAACAGACCGGCAACATACCGGTTGCCAGCGGATCAAGAGTACCCGTGTGGCCAGCCTTGCGTGCGTTGAAGAGTGCCTTGACCTGCTGCAACGCTTTGTTGGATGACACACCTTGCGCCTTGTCGAGCAACAAAATGCCATGCACATCACGACCAGATCGTCGGCGCCCCATAGAATTTCCCGCTAAAGTCGTTTTTGCAGTTAGCTGACGGTGTGAAAATAAGCGCTATGTGTTTTCATCGCCAGGCGATGCCGCAGAAGAGGCATCCTGATCGGAGGTCGATTGAACTACCGGGTCGTCAGAATCTGCCGCGGTACTGTTGGAGCGCACGGCATTGTCGATCAGCGCGGACATTTTATTCCCCTGCGCAATCGAATCATCGTAGATAAAACGCAGCTCGGGAACTGAACGCAAGGTCAGGGAGCGCGACAGGCAGCGACGCAAATAGCCACTGGATCGAGTCAAACCCTTCTGCGTTGTCTTGAGTTCTTCCTCGTCAAACAGGGTGTAGTAGACGCGCGCGATGGACAAATCCCGGCTGACATCGACCGAGGAAATGGTCAGCATTTTAGATACGCCGGGATCTTTGACTTCAAGCCGGATCAACTCCGACAATTCACGCTGAATCTGGTCAGCCACGCGATAACTGCGTGGATAATCGTTTGCCATACTTACATCCTGACCTTCGCGCCGGTACCGATCAGTGCCAATCGGCTAAGGGTGCGAATCAGCATCACAGCGTTCGAGCAACTTCAGTGCGCTCGAACACTTCGATCTGATCCCCGGATTTCACATCAGTGTAGTTTTTGACGCCAATACCGCATTCGGTACCCATGTTGACATCTTTGACATCGTCCTTGAAACGCCTCAACGATTCGAGCTCACCTTCAAAGATCACCACGTTGTCACGCAGAACGCGGATGGGCTCATCACGACGCACAACACCATCGACGACCATGCAACCGGCAATCTGACCAAACTTGGGTGATTTGAATACATCCTTGACCTCGGCGAGACCAATAATGCGCTCTTTGATTTCCGGCGGAAGCATACCTCCGGCAACCTGCTTGACCAGATCAATCAAATCGTAAATGACACTGTAATATCGCAAATCAATGTCATGTTCTGTCACCAGCTTCCGTGCCGTGCCATCTGCACGCACATTAAAGCCGACCAGAATGGCATTGGAAGCTGCTGCCAGATTGGCATCGGATTCGGTAATACCACCAACACCACCACCGACCACGCGTATACCGACTTCATCGGTGGACAGCTTTTCCAGCGAGTCTCTGATGGCCTCAAAACTACCTTTTACATCAGCCTTGACCACCAGGTTCAGGGTCGGCATGTCACCGCTGGTAATTTGTGAAAAGACGTCTTCCAGACGCGCCGGTTTGCGTTCGGCAAGCCTGGCATCACGCTGCTTGCTGTGTCGAAGTTCAGCAAGTTCGCGGGCACGACGTTCGTCTTCGGCGACCAGCATTTCGTCACCGGCATTCGGTGCTGCAGAAAGCCCGAGAATTTGAACCGGGATTGACGGCCCGGCTGAATCAACCTGCTCGCCGGATTCATTGAACATGGCACGCACGCGACCCGTCTCCTGACCGCAGATGATGATGTCTCCTTTCCTCAAGGTACCGTTTTGCACCAGCACCGTTGCGACCGGACCACGACCTTTTTCCAACGAGGCTTCAATAACCAGACCCGAGGCATTGCCATCATGGTTTGCGGTCAATTCAAGCAGTTCGGTTTGCAGCAGCAGCCCTTCAAGCAACTCATCAATACCGTCTCCTGTTAACGCTGAGACCGGAACAAACAGGGTATCGCCACCCCATGCTTCCGATATCACATCGTGTTGCGACAGTTCATTCCTGACGCGTTCCGGATCTGCATCTTCCTTGTCCATCTTGTTAACGGCAACGACCAGGGGTACGCCGGCAGCTCTTGCATGCTGGATACCTTCAATGGTCTGCGGCATAACACCATCGTCTGCTGCAACAACCAGCACTACAATGTCTGTTGCCTGCGCACCGCGAGCACGCATCGCGGTAAACGCAGCGTGGCCCGGAGTATCGAGAAAGGTCAACATGCCGTTTTCGGTATCAACGTGATAGGCACCGATGTGTTGGGTAATACCGCCAGCTTCACCCGACGCCACACGGGATTCGCGGATGTAATCGAGCAATGAGGTTTTACCATGATCGACATGCCCCATCACAGTGATCACCGGAGGCCGGGTGGTTTTCTCTCCGAAATCTGTTCCAGACAACTCCTGGGCGAGCGCTGCTTCGATATCATCATGCCCGACCGGAGTCGCACGATGGCCCATCTCTTCAACGACCAGTATTGCCGTATCCTGATCAAGCAATTGGTTGATGGTGGCCATGACCCCCATACCCATCATCGATTTGATAACCTCGCCTGCCTTGACCGCCATCTTGTTGCCCAACTCGGCAACGGTGATGGTTTCAGGTACGGCTACATCCCGGACAACCGGAGCTGTTGGCTTCTCGAAGGTGTGCTTGCTTTCCAGATTGGCGGGCACGGCGCGTCTGGCTTTACCTTTGCGCTTGCCTGATTTGCCCTTGGCTACATGTAGCTGATTGCGACCGTAGCGTGTGTCAGTGTCGTTGGAAGGCTTGCTGCGACCGCGACCCTTGCCACCACCTGCTGAATCCTTGCGGGTTGATTTTTCCTTTGAAACCTCTTGCGCTTCCAATGCAGCGCGGCGTTGGGCATCTTCCAGTTCCCGCTGTTTCTGTCGCTCTTCACGGTCACGCTGCAGCTGTTCTTCTGATTCACGGCGCTTTTCACGCGCCACTTGTCGCATTGCCTGCTGCTCGGCAGCAAGCCGCGCGGTATCTTGCGATTGCTGCTGCTCTACCGCAGAAATGCGTTTTTTCTCTAGTTCCTGACTTTGTTGCAACTTGCGCTGTATCGTCGTCGGCTCGCTAACCTCTTCTTCGGCTACCTCAGCTGCAGCCTGGGGTTCCGGATTGTCGGCAAGCTCTGCAGCGGTTTTTGAGACCTGGGCATTGAGTTGATCTTCAATTTCCTGTTCCGCACTGCCAATCTCGGCAGCAGTCTCAGCGTCGGCTGCAGCAGTGGATGCTTCAGTTTCAGGAAGATCTTCCGAATCGGGGATTTCTGCAGTGCTCGGTGTCGGGTCGGTTTGCCCGGCAACGGCTTCAGAAGTGCTGGTGTCCGCAGAAGGTTTGGCAGCCTCTACTGCGGTATCGGTGTCGTCATCGCGCTGAGCGTCGAGATCCTTTTCCGGCGCTTCGTCTACTGCCGGTGAAGTGTCTTTTTCTTCTGCAACCGGGGTACGCACCAAACGTTTTCTTTTGACTTCAACGCTGACTTTGCTTTTGCCGGAGGCCGCGGACTTCATCTCGCTGACGTTTTTGCGACGTAGCGTTTTGCGCACCGGAGTACCGGTCGCTGCCTTGCCGCCAGTGCGAGACTGTTGCAGGTGTGTTAGCAGCATTCCCTTCTCTGCATCATTGATCAGGTCGAGTTCGCCGTCTTTTTTAACACCGGCATCCTGAAGCTGTTCCAGCAATTTCTCAACTGGAATGTTCACAACCTGTGCAAGCTGTTTTACAGTAACCTCTGCCATGCCTTTTTTCTAACCCTCAGCCGCTAGTTTTGACTAGTCACTACATTTTGCAGTACCACCAGCCGCCCAATGCAGCTCTAACAGGTACAATTTCGTGTGCGGAGCCGCGATACCAATAAACGACGGTCTCAGCGATTCCACACTTCTGATTAAACACAGTTGAAACTCACAACTGGCTCACTGTGCTGCTTCCTGCGCATTTTGATCTTCATCGGTGAACCAGCTTTCCCGGGCCTTCATAATCAACTTGGCCGCCAGTTCTTCGTCCATTTCATCGACAATCATCAAATCATCAACCGATTGATCTGCCAAATCGTCAACGGTAAGAATGCCGTGCGCGGCCATATTGAAAGCCATCTGGTTTTCTATACCTTCCATTGCCATCAATTCTTCTGACGGACTCTTGCCATCAAGCAGTTCCTCGGTGGCAATAGCTTTGGTCAACAGAGCGTCCTGAGCTCGACTGCGCAATTCATCGACGAGGTCTTCTTCAAACTCATCAATATCAAGAAGCTCCTCACGAGGTACATAAGCCACCTCTTCGACACTGGAAAATCCTTCCTGCACAAGAATCATTGCAACTTCTTCGTCCACATCCAGCTGATCGACAAAAAGCTGCAGGCTGACTTTTGATTCCGCCTCACTCTTTTCGTCGGCTGCGGTCTCATCCATGACGTTCAGTTCCCAGCCCGTCAACTCAGCCGCCAGACGGACGTTCTGACCACCACGACCGATGGCCAGAGACAGCTTTTCCGACTCAACAGCAATATCCATGGTGTTGGTCTCTTCGTCGACCACTATACCTTTGACCTCAGCAGGCGCCATGGCATTGATCACAAATTGCGCTGGATTGTCGTTGTGCAGGATAATATCTATACGTTCGCCGGCCAATTCATTGGAGACGGTTTGCACCCTGGAGCCACGCATACCAACACAGGCACCGACCGGATCAAGTCGTGGATCGTTGGATGACACTGCAATTTTTGCTCTTGCTCCCGGATCACGGGCAGCCCCATTGATGACAATGACGCCCTGCCCAACCTCAGGCACTTCCAGCTTGAAGAGCTCTATCAGAAACTCTGGCGCGGTGCGACTGACAAACAACTGTGGCCCTCTTGGCTCAGATCGAACATCACTCAAAAAACCGCGCAGTCGATCACCGGGTCGTACCGCCTCACGAGGAATCATATCTTCCCGCGGAATGTAGGCTTCGGCATTGCCACCAAGATCAAGGTAGACACCACCGCGTTCGGTACGTTTGACAATGCCCATAACGAGTTCACCGACCCGTTCCTTGTAGGCTTCAACCACTCGCTCACGTTCGGCTTCGCGAACCTTCTGGACAATAACCTGTTTTGCTGTTTGCGCCGCTATGCGTCCAAATTCAACAGAGTCGATTTCCTCTTCAGTGAAATCACCAATCGCTATTTCCGGCTCATCAAGCCTGGCAGCAGACAGAGTCAACTGGCGCAATGGAAATTCCTGCTCCATATCATCTTCGATCACTTCCCAGCGTCGATAAGTGGTGTAGTCACCGGTCTCGCGATCGATGGCAACCCTGACCTCAATGTCAGCACCATGTTTTTTGCGCGTCGCAGATGCCAACGCAGCTTCAAGCGCCTCGAAGATAATTTGCTCTCCGACACCCTTTTCATTGGATACCGCATCCACTACTAGCAGTATGTCTTTTCCCATAACTCTGCTTGCCTCAAATCCACCTGTTTCCGATTTCAACCCGCTTTAGTCAAACTTGAATACCAAACGGGCCTGTTCGACATCGGCAATAGCAAGATTGAAAATTTCCCCATCAACCTTGAGCGTAAGCTCGCCGCTATCGACTGATTCCAACACACCTTTAAAATTTCTGCGCGTTCCAACCGAACGCAGCATTTTGATTTTTACTTCCTCGCCGATCTGGGAAACAAACTGTTGCTCTCCGAATATCGGCCTGTTAATCCCGGGTGACGATACTTCAAGGCAGTACTCGCCACTGATTAAATCTTCAACATCCAGTGCTGCACTAACCTGCCGACTGACTGCCGCACAGTCGTCGACCAGAACACCGCCATCACGTGCAGCACCGTCCTCGTTGTGCGCTTGGTTATGGGCCTCGCTTTCAGCCTGCCGATCGATATAAACCCGCAAGGTCATTCCGTTTTCGGCCTGACCAATTTCTGCACCGACAAACTCATAACCCATCGAATCGGTGATGGTTTGCACCAGATCCCAAATCGCTGTTTCTGCGCGGCGCATCTTTTTACTTACCCGTATTCCTGTCTAACCGAACCACCGGCACTGGAGACCGGCTGAGCCAAAAAAACGGCCGGCATCAGACCCGATCAGCAACAAAAAAGGCCCCATTAAGGAGCCTTTCTTCAAAATCATTGGTAGCGGGGGTAGGATTTGAACCTACGACCTTCGGGTTATGAGCCCGACGAGCTGCCAGACTGCTCCACCCCGCAACAGTCAAGCGCGTATACTAGCGGCCACTGGTCCGAATTTCAAGAGAAATCTGACCCTTATTTATAGCCCGGATCGTTGCCCGCATAGCGACTGGCTATCTACATACAATTTTCAAGCCGATCAGCCGGCAAATGCCTTCAGACAAGCGCCCATGATCGCACCGGGGAAGATTCCGAAAGCCAACACGGCCAATCCGTTCAGAGCCAGTACAGCGGAGACGTCGGGAGCTGCCGAAACTTCAGTCAGATCGGTAGGCTCATCAAAAAACATCAGCTTGATTGCACGTAGATAATAAAAAGCACCCACTACCGACATGAAGACCCCGACCACGGCAAGCCACACATAGCCACTGCCGACGACAGCTTTCAGGACAGAGAGTTTGGCATAGAACCCGACCAACGGTGGTACACCAGCCAACGAGATCATCGCCAACATCATCACGGTTGCAGCCAGCGCGTTACGCCTGAAGAGCCCCGTAAGATCACTGAGCAATACTGCCTCAACGCCTTTCCTCGACATCACCAGCAGGACACCGAAGGCACCGATTGTGGTCAGTGCGTAGGTGATGGCGTAGAACATCGAGGCGCTGTAGCCCTCATTGCTGCCAGCCACAATACCCATCAGTAAAAATCCGACATGTGAAATGGTGGAATAAGCGAGCATGCGTTTGATGTTGTCCTGCGCTATCGCGAACAAATTACCCACCACCAGGGACAAGGCTGACAGAATCGCCAGCATCATCTGCCAGTCGGCATGCAGTGCGCCCAGACCTTCCACCAGAATTCTGATGACCATTGCAAAGGCCGCTATTTTCGGAGCAGTCGAGATATAGAGAGTAACGGAAGTCGGCGCGCCATCGTAAACATCCGGTACCCACATATGAAACGGCACGGCACCCAATTTAAAAGCAACACCGACAATGATAAAGGTCAGACCAAAGCGAGCGCCGGTACTGCCGGCATCGGTTGACACAAGAGCATTGCTGATGGTGACCAGATCCAGCGATCCGGTACTGCCATAAACCATCGACATACCGTACAACAACATTCCTGAGGCTAGCGCGCCGAGTACAAAGTACTTCATCGCGGCTTCTGACGCCTCTGCATTGTCACGATGCAGTGCAACCATGGCGTAGAGAGACAGTGCCAGTAATTCCAGGCCAAGGTAAATAGTGAGCAGATTATTGGAGGACACCATAATCATCATGCCTACCACACCAAACAGGCCCAGCACGTAATACTCCCCATTGGCGATGTCGCGCTCTTTTATATAGTCGCGCGAATAGACAAAACCGAAAATGGCAAGCAGCAGAATCCAACTCTTCAGACTGGCGCTCATCGCATCCAGCTTGTAAGCACCACTGAAGGCGGTCAGAGCCTGATCACCAATCTGGGAAAACGACAGCACAAGTGCGATAAGTAACGATGCTTGTGAGAGCCAGTAGGTCACGCCACGCTGACTTTCCTTCAGAAACAGGTCGATCACCAACACGACAGATGTCGCCACCAGCATGAATATTTCCGGTGAAGCAATGTGTAGATTGTCCACCTACTTTCTCCGGGTGAAGTTAATCGGGAACGGCATCGTTCGATCAGTCAATAAATTGGGGGGATAGCTCATATCAACTCACTCAATACTTTGACACGCTGATATGCTGCACCAGGTTTTCTACCGATGCATGCATGACGTGAGCGACAACATCAGGCCAGACACCCAATAACAGGACAAATACGGCAAGTAGCGCCAGCATGATGAACTCGCGTTGCCCGATATCTTCAAGAGCAGCAACCTTGGCATTGGCAATTTCTCCAAACAGAACTCTCTTGATCATCCACAGTGTGTAGGCTGCGCCCAGAATCAAAGTGGTTGCTGCAAGAAACGCGAACCAGAAATTGGCCTTGAAGCTGGCAAGTATCACCATAAATTCGCCTACGAAACCTGAGGTGCCCGGCAGACCGGCATTGGCCAGCGCAAAAAACACCATAAAGGAAGCGAATACCGGCATGGTGTTGACTACGCCACCATAGTCGGCAATCTCTCGGCTGTGAACCCGGTCATACATAACACCAACGCACAGGAACATCGCAGCTGAAATAAAACCATGCGAAATCATCTGAATCATGGCGCCTTCGATGCCCAGCGCAACATGGCTGGTATCACCGTTGGCGATTAACCTGAAGGCGATAAAAATGCCCAGAGTGACAAAGCCCATATGCGAGATCGACGAGTACGCAATCAGCTTCTTCATGTCTCGCTGCGCCAGAGCAACAAATCCGATATAGACGACAGCCACCAGCGACAGGAAGATCATCAGACCATCGAGTCGTGAACTGGCATCGGGCGTAATAGGCAGGCTGAAACGCAGAAATCCATAGCCTCCCATTTTCAACATGATAGCGGCCAGTACCGCCGACCCGGCTGTTGGTGCTTCAACGTGGGCATCCGGCAACCAGGTGTGTACCGGCCACATCGGAATTTTCACCGCAAACGCAATCAGGAAAGCCAGGAAGATAAAGAGCTGTTGTTGTTCATCAAGTTTGATCTGATGCAGGTCCAGTACACTGAAGGAACCTCCGACTCGATACATGTAAATCAGGGACACCAGCATGAACACCGATCCCAGAAAGGTGTAAAGGAAGAACTTGATAGTGGCATAAACGCGGTTGGGACCACCCCATATACCAATGATCAGGAACATCGGGATCAGCGTGGCTTCGAAGAAGATGTAAAACAGTATTGAGTCCAAAGCGCAGAAAACACCGATCATCAACCCCGTCATCACCAGAAACGAGCCGAGATACATCGCAACCCGGTCCTTAATAACAACCCAGGCCGATATAATGACAATGATGTTGATAAAAGTGGTCAACAGCACCAGCGGCATTGATATGCCATCAACTCCCAACAGATAGTTGATATTGAATGCAGGCAACCAGGCGAACTGCTCGGTGAACTGCATTTGCGCCGTCGACACATCAAATCCAAAGTAGATTCTCAGACTGATGAGAAAAGTGATCACCGCGGAGGCCAACGCCAGCTGTCGAGCATAACGTTCGCCGAGCATTAGCACGGCAATGCCACTCACGATCGGTAGCCAAATTAGAACGCTTAGTATCATGTCTAGATATCGGGTTGCGGCGATTTAAAATTGGGTTTCAAAAACATCACTCGGGACATCTGATGGCCTTACAAAAACAGAAACCACGACAGCATGGCCAGAAGGCC
>CALFCE010000341.1 GCA_937951215.1 uncultured Granulosicoccaceae bacterium | reverse complement strand
AGCTGCAACACGATGCCGTGTGAGCTCAGAGCAACCGGTAGCAGGTATTGCGACATCGGGGCGGCATGGGCGCAGCTTGTCGCTGGGTATTGCCGATGCTGTGACGGTGTTGGCCTCAACCGCAGCCATGGCTGATGCGGCGGCTACTTTGATTGCCAATAGCGTCGACTTGCCTCGAGACACCAAAGCCGATGCAAGCGCTGGCGGACAACAGACCATCACCAGACTGCCTGCCTGTGAGATTGATGTAGATTCCGATCTGGGTACGCGCGAGGTAGTCACCGATGTCGCTCCCTTGTCGATGCGCAACATCGAGATGGCTTTGCAGAACGGTGCTGACTTTGCCAGCCAGCTCGTGCAGCGTGGCTTGGTCGTCGGTGTTTTTATCTCTCTGCAAGGTATAAGCAAATCCATTGGCGATTTGTCATTACAACCGAGTCTGTCCGCATCGGTGCTCGGGGATCAAGCGTCGGTGCGTCGTGGTTTGTCTGCAGGAGTTTACTGACAGGCTTGGTGGCGTCGTGTTGTGGTGATGTGTTAGTGGTGTTGTTGGGGTGGTGGTGTTGGGGTGGTATTTTTTGGTTGATTTTTTTTATTAACCGGGCCGGGGAAACAGGTTCGTCGGTGCGAGTGTTGAGGCCTCTGTGATGAGTGTAGTGATCAGAAAAAAGCAGTTGGTGGTTCAAGAGGTATTCCATGAAGGTGGACCGGTGGCTGATGTACCTCGCCGCATTGGTGCCATCACACTGTTGATGGAAAACCCTTTTGCCGGAAAATTCGTTGAAGATATACAGTGGTTTATTGAAGAGCTGAAACCACCCGGTCTGGCAGCTGCTCAGGAATTGTTGGCTGCGCTGGGTGATGACCCGGCCTTGGTCGACGGTTACGGCAAGGGCAGTATTACTGGCGAGGACGGCGAGGTTGAGCATGGAGCCTTGTGGCATGCGCCAGGTGGATATGCGATGCGGGAGCTGTTGGGCAATGCCAAGGCAATTGTGCCATCGAGCAAGAAAGTCGGTGGTCCCGGGTGCAGTATTGACATCCCGATTACTCATTGCAACGCGTGTTATGTGCGCAGCCATTTTGATTCATTCGAAGTGACGGTGGCGGATGGTCCGCAGAAAAATGAAATTGCCTATATTCTGGCAATGAGCTGTGGTCCGCGAGTGCATGCTCGCAGTGGTGGTTTGGCGGTAAGTGACATTAAAGGTGAGGACGGACAACGATGAGTGCCAAAGTCAGAAAGATGCAAGTGGTCATAGAAGAAACGCAGCGCGAGATGGGGCGTCAGATTGATCCGGCGGTCCGGAAATGTACCGCCATTGCCGTGATCGAGAATCCGTTGGCAGGGAAATTCCACGAAGACCTGACTGAGCTGATGGAAATCGGTGCAGAAATGGGTGATGTGCTGGGGCGCAAGGCGGTAGCTGCCCTCGGTATAGAGCCACCAGCCGCTGAAAGCTACGGAAAAGCTGTGGTGGTGGGTGAGGCTGGAGAGCTTGAGCATGCAGCAGCGATACTGCATCCGAAACTGGGCGCACCCTTGCGGGCAGCGGTCGAGAAAGGCGCCGCTCTGGTACCGTCATCGAAAAAAATGGGTGGCATGGGAACCCCGATCGATGTGCCACTCGGTCATAAGGAGGCGGCCTATGTGCGCAGCCACTTCGATGCCATGGAGGTGCGTGTATCCGATGCGCCACGTGCCAATGAGCTGGTGGTTTGTGTGTCGGTTACCGACAGTGGCAGGCCGTTGCCGAGAGTGGGCGGATTAACCCATGAAGAAGCTGAAGGCAAAGACGGCTTGCGTTAGTTAACAACGCTTTTTATAGACACCGACCAGACTCAGGCCCAATAAAACCAAGGGAGAAAAATCATGGCAGCAACGACTCCGGAAGTCCCTGCTGGAAAATTACTGATTAAAAATATCGGCTTGCTGTTGTCGGGGGCGCTTGAAAACCCTGTGCTCGACGCTGATGCCATTTTATGTGTCGATGGAAAAATCGATACTGTTGCCAAGCTGGCAGATATCGATAGCGAAGGTGTGGATACCACTATTGATGCGCAAGGTACCACCGTGTGTCCGGGCTTGATCGACAGTCATGTGCACCCGGTTATTGGCGATTGGACACCGCGCCAGAGTCAGATCAACTGGATCGATAGTTATATGAATGGTGGTGTCACCACAATGATTTCGGCTGGCGAGGTTCATCTGCCGGGCAGGCCCAAGGATGTGGTTGGTTTGAAGGCAATGGCGGTTACGGCGCAACGGGCGTTCAGCAGCTTCAGGCCAGGTGGGGTCAAGATTCATGCGGGTGCTCCGGTGCTGGAGCAAGGTATGGTTGAAGAGGATTTTAAAGATCTGGCCGATGCGGGTGTCAAATTGTTGGGGGAGGTGGGTCTTGGTGGGGTCAAGCAAGGAGACGAGGCCAAGAAAATGGTTGCGTGGGCACGCAAATACGGCATCCAGAGCACCATCCATACCGGCGGCCCTTCGATACCCGGTTCGGGTTTGATCGATGCTGATGTCGTGCTGGAAGCAGATGCTGATGTCATTGGTCATATTAACGGTGGGCATACGGCGCTACCGCTTGATCAAATTCGTTGCCTGTGTGAAAGCTGTTCACGGTCGGTCGAAATCGTTCACAACGGCAATGAGCTGGCGGCGTTGTTTGCGATGCGTACCAGTATGGAGCTGGGTCAGCCGGAGCGAATCATTTTGGGTACCGATTCACCAGCCGGTTCCGGTGCCCAACCGCTGGGGATTCTGCGCATGATTGCCTTGCTTTCCAGTATCGGTGAAATCGATGCGGAAACCGTGTTTTGCTTTGCTACCGGCAATACGGCACGACAGCGCGAACTGGATTGTGGGTTGATCGAGCCAGGTCGGGTGGCAGATTTTGTGATTATGGATCGCGCCCAGCACACAGCCGGCAAAAATATTCTGGATAGTGTGCGACTCGGTGATTTACCCGGCATCAGTATGGTGGTCATCGATGGGCAAGTGCGCTGCACACGTTCGCGAAATACGCCACCTGCGGAGCGAATGGCAAGCGTTGTTGAAGCTTAACAAACTGCCTTTATAGAGTGTCCAATCACAACGACAAGCCGTATGTTCTAGAGCATCAAGTGGGCTTTCTATTGCGGCGTGCGCATCAGTTGGCCACTGCCCACTTCAATCGTCTGATGCCGACAGAAAATCTTACGCCGCCTCAATTCTCAGTGCTGCTAAAAATGCACGAGCTCGGTCAGGTATCTCAAAACCAGTTGGGGCGGTTGGTGGATATCGATCAGTCGACGGTGCAGGGGATTGTGTCCCGCCTTTGTCAGCGAGGGCTGGTTGATCGACTCGAAGATCCGCATCATAAAAGTCGCCTGTTGCTCAACGTGACCAATTCAGGGTTGGCTGAACTCAATAAATGCCTGCCGGCTGCCACTGAGGTGTCGCAAGAGACGCTTGCCCATCTGGCAGCCGATGAGCAGCAGGAGCTGTTGCGTCTATTGCAAAAGCTGATCGAACCGTCAACGACGACGACCCATACCGCGAACCGGAAGTATGATTAATGAAGATAGGTGAGGCCGTTGTACGTTTGCTGGAAAGCTATGGTGTCGATCATGTATTCGGTATTCCGGGAACACACAGTATTGAACTTTACCGAGCGCTTTCCGACAGTTCGATAACGCATATACTGCCGCGTCACGAGCAGGGTGCGGGGTTTATGGCTGACGGCTATGCAAGGGTCACCGGCAGGCCCGGTGTGTGTTTTGTAATAACCGGCCCGGGTGTGACCAATATTCTGACGCCCCTTGGTCAGGCGTTTTCTGACTCTGTGCCTTTGCTGGTCATCTCCCCGGTTAACGATCCATTGCCCGACGCCAGCGATGCTATCAGTGCAAATAGTACCGAGTTGATCCCTCGCCAGCTGAACCATGGGCGACTGCACGAGATAGGCGATCAAAGTGCAGTCAGTCGTGAACTGACGGCGTTTAGTGAGACAGCTGCTGATGCAGAACATCTTTATCAATTGATCAAGCGAGCTTTTCTGGTCTTCGAATCCGAGCGTCCACGGCCGGTCCATATCAGTATTCCGTTATCGATTCTGCAGTCCGATCTAATCGAGCCACCATGGCAACAAGGGGCAACATGGATCGCGGATGTTGCGGATGCCTCAGTGTTTGATGCTGCCACTCAGGCGCTGGTGGCAGCGCAGCGTCCGGTGATACTGGCCGGGGGCGGTTGCCGGCATTTTGGCGAGCTGGTAGTTGCACTGGCAGAGAAAATTCCCGCTCCGGTGGTGACCACTGTGGCGGGCCGTGGTGCAATACAGGGCACGCATCCACTGTGTGCGGGCAGCCAGCTTGCCACAGCCAACGCGCAGGAACTATTGAAAG
>CALFCE010000340.1 GCA_937951215.1 uncultured Granulosicoccaceae bacterium | reverse complement strand
GCAACACTCCCGAGGTTAGCCCGGATATTGCTTATAGAAGGTTCCAATGCACAGTTCTGATCGATAGCATACGTTCTCCGACCCCACACACAAGCGATGGCGAGTACAGAACAGACCGACGACACCTCCCCGGCAACTGACACGGTGACGGCTCCGCTCGGCGACAATTTACCCGAATTCGGTGATTGGCTACCCAGCCAGTTTCAACCTTACTGGGAAATGTTGGCGCAATACCCCATCGCAGGTGCATTGACTATTGCGCTGGTCTTTTACTTCCTGGCTTTTCTATTTCGTGAGCTGATGGTTCGCAGCATAGGGCGACTGGCAAAGAACACACAAACTGATCTGGATGATCGCGTACTGGAAGGCTTGAAACGCCCGTTGTTTTCGGTGGTATTCCTGTTTGGTCTGACACTGGCACTGCGCGCAGCAAAACTGCCATCCGGTACCGACATTTCTATCAAGATTTTGCTGTCGGTCATTGTGGTGATTCTGATTCGTGCCTTCTTCTTTTTATCCAGTGAATTGCTGGAGGCATTGGCGCGCAACCATCATCGATTCAATGCCGTTGAGGAACGCACCATTCCGCTGCTTGATATTGTTGCGAAGCTGATCATCATGTTGATCGGTAGCTACACCTTGCTGTTGATTTGGGGTATCAACCCGATTGGCTGGCTGGCCTCTGCCGGTATTGTGGGTCTTGCCGTGGGCTTCGCAGCACAGGATACACTGGCAAATCTGTTTTCCGGATTTTTTATCCTTATCGATTCACCCTATAAGCTGGGGGATTACATTAATCTCGATAGTGGCGAACGTGGCATGATCACCCATATAGGCATGCGCAGCACACGGGTACTAACACGCGACGATGTGGAAATCACCATTCCGAATTCGGTGCTGGGCAATGCTAAAATTATCAATGAAAGCGGCGGTCCACACGAAAAAATGCGAATCCGCATCGCGGTCGGGGTTGCCTACGGTGTGGATGTCCACAAGGTAGAAGCGGTGCTTATTTCCATCGCGCAATCACATCAGGAACTGTGCAAAACACCAGAGCCGATTGTGCGCATGAGAGGTTTCGGCGACTCCAGCCTGGATTTCGAGTTGCTGGCGTGGATTGTCGCGCCAGAGCACAAGGGGCGGATTGTCCATGAGCTTAACAAGCGGGTTTACGATGCCTTCAATGAAAACGGAATCGAGATACCGTTCCCGCAACGGGATTTACATATCAAGGGGATGCCTGTCACACAAAGTTGAAGATGTTTGCCTCCCTCCCCCAAAGATCCTGTCGAGATCATGTCCAGATCATGTCCAGATCGGGCCGAGATCAGGCCGAGATCAGCTGCGCAATACTATTTACGGGATTTAGCAGCCAGAATATCCAGATAACCCATTGCAAAAGCCGAAACAACAAAAGTGATATGCAGGATTACATACCAGAGTATTTTGTCGTTGCCAACTTGTTCGGTGTTCATAAATACCTTTAGCAAATGAATCGATGATATCGCCACGATGCTGGCTGCAATTTTAGCCTTAAGCGAGGACGAATCCATCTTACCCAGCCAGCTCAACTTCTCTTCACCTTCAGACACATCCAGTGTGGATACAAAATTCTCGTATCCGGACATCATCACCATAACAATCAGCCCCCCCACCATCGCCATATCGATCAGGGACAACACCACCAGAACCATGTCGGCTTCTTTCATCGTGAAGACGTAAAAAAGTAAATGCACAACTTCCTGGAAAAATTTAATACCCAACGCTATCAGCGCAAGGCTCAAACCCAGATAGATAGGCGCAAGAATCCAACGTGCCTTGTACAGCAGGGTTTCAATGATATTTTCCATTTCAGTTCTCATCGAACCAATTCACATCGAAGGGCATACGCCTGAGTTCCTTGAAAGACGGATGCAAGGTCAACACAATCGTTTGTGTTCCTGATTGATCAGGGATAGCAATATCGGCGACACCATCGTCATTATCATCCAGCACACGGCTGATGCTGACGCGTTTGGATCCTATGCTGTGATTGGAGAGTCCGGCCACCCTGGCAACTTCGGTGAAGCCTTGGTCCAGCATTGTCCAGACTCGTAAAATGCCACCTATGTGCGGAGTTTGCACATAGGCAACATCATTGCGACCATCGTTATTAAAGTCAGCGATACCAGCCGGTGCCAGCCAGCGGTTGGCGCGACCAATCGGCGGAGTCGCAGCCAGCTCCTCAAGCATGGTGCCGGATTCATCTTTGGCCAGGTGATACATCACCAGCGCAGCGCCAGCATCCACATCCGAACGGATGGTCACGATATCATTGCGGCCGTCACCATCCATATCCGCAATCCGGGGTGTGACATCCTCAAAAACGTACTGCTCATCCAGGGTATGCGCATATTCATTGCCTTCTGAATCACGCACCATCAGGCAACCACCCTCAATATCATCTCCCAGTACCGCATGGCGGTAACGCTGGGTCGGACAGGCGTACCAGGCAGCAACCACACCCATCCCTTCGGCTACAGCAACCGCCCCATGGGGAATCGGTTCGGGCTCAGGCAAGGAATCAGCAGCAACTGCGCCAGCGCCACAGAAAAAGGACAGGATAAAAACTGACAGGGATCGGTACATGTTCGGAAATTCAGTAGGAAATGAGTGGATTATCGGTATTGCCGGAGTAACGTCAGGGGCAGAAAATCAGTGTCGCTTTTGCAGACTCGATTGTATAGGCGCGGCGGCCTTGATGCTATCCGAATTGAGCATAACACCCGGATTCATTTGTGCACGTGGATCCAGCGCAGACTTGAGACAATGCATCAATGCCAGCTCAACAGGTGAAGCGCAATTAGCCAGGCTTGCTGCCTTGAGCCTTCCGATTCCGTGTTCGGCACTGATGGTGCCACCCAGTTCAAGACTCTCGCGTTCAATGATGGCGGCCAGTGACTTCCGGCGTGAGATAAATTCGTCGTCGCTCATCGATACTGGCCTGGCAACATCGAAATGGATATTGCCATCACCAAGGTGCCCAAACGGTGCACAGCGGACTCCGGGCATAACATCGGTTAATGCATCGGTAGTGTTGACAATAAAATCGGGGACACGCGAGACCGGCACCGCAGTATCCATCGTGAGTGTGCCCTTGTTCTCTATAAAATATCGGGCAGATATCTCTCGCAACCGCCACATCGTCTCACGTTGCTGGCTGGATTGCGCTATCACTGCATCGGCAACCAGACCCTGACTTATCCCCTCTTCCAAACCAGCCTCGAACAGAGCATCAATATCGTGAAGCATGGCAGGAGTTTCAAGCTCGACCAGGATTTGCCATTCATGAGTCTGGTCGGATGGCCACAAATCGCTATCCAGCTCCAGCCCCAAACGCAAAGCCGTGCCGGACAGCAATTCAAAAGCGGCGATGGTCTCCCCAACCTGAGATTCAAGCACACGCAACAAAGCCAGAGCGGTGTCCGGTGAAGGGGTAGCTACCAGGGCTGTGGCACGTCGTTTGGGAAACGGCCGCAGCTTCAGTACAGCTGCGGTAATCACACCAAGTGTCCCTTCAGCACCAATAAATACATGCTTGAGATCAATACCAGCGGTATTTTTACGCAAGCCCTTAAGGCCATCCCAGATGCTGCCATCAGCCAGCACCACCTCCAGACCCAGCACCTGATCCCGGGCAGTGCCATAGCGCAGCGCATTGTTACCACCGGAATTAGTGGACAGATTGCCGCCTATCTGGCTTGAACCCACTGCACCGTGACTCAAGGGTAAATACCGATCTTCAGCTTCAGCCGCCTGCCGTGCGGTTTCCAGTACCACCCCGGCTTCAACCAGCATGGTGTTAGCCAGAGGGTCGATACTGAGGATTTTGTTCATCCGGTCCAGCGCCAATATCACCGTGCCAGCCAGACCGCCGGGAACAAGACCAGTGCGATCATCTGCTGCCGGAATGGCCGCATGACAAAGACCGGTCAGACCACCTTGCGGCACCACTGTGACCTGATGTGAATAACACCATTGCAGTATCAGCGATACCTGTTCAGTGTTGGCAGGCCTCAGCACGGCCAGGATCCCGGGGCTGCTGGCGCCAAGCAGATCGCGTGTGTAGGCAAGAAGCTCTGCCGGTTCGGTGACAATCCCCTGTGGACCGAGAGACTCGCCCAACTGATTGTTCAGCTGCTGGCGCAGTGTTGCAGGCGATGTTTCGGAATCAGTCATGGGATTGATCTCTGCTCTCTAACTGTGATTCCAGTTAACTGTGATTCCAGTTGTCGGGCTCATCAGATCGATTGGGTGAGAGCCCCAGTATATCGCCGTCGGTATTGCAACCCAGGCCCAGGACTGTTCGGTTTGCATAGTTGAAATACGAGGTCACTTGATTGATCTCAAGGATTTCACCATCGGAATAGCCCGCACTTCGCAACTGCGACACCAGCTCCTGGTTTATTGCAGCGGGGTTTTCGGTTAACAACTGCGCATAGCGCATGGCCAGCTTTTGTTGTTGATCAAGTGGTGTCGCATCAATGTCGCGTTGGTCGATACCCTGTCGAATAGCCGGGGCCTTGCTGGTATCGGCTGGCTTCTCTGTGGCCAGTAATCGACTGAGCCCGGCATAATGATGATCAACGCAATAATCACACTGGTTCAGTGATGATACCCAGACACCCAGAGTCTCAAGAAACCATTTGGGGATAGTGTTCCCGCTGTGGTGGACCACGTATTTGTACATGGTCATGTGCCCCTCCATCGTGTGGGGGCGCAATGAATGCATCATCATGATATTGTCGACATTGTCATCCGGACCTTTGACCTTGTCGTACAAGGTTTTCAGTTTGCCCTTGGCATCCTCGTATTTTATCGTTTCAATCCAGCTCATACGGTCTGTTTCGGTTGCAAGGTAGTAGCTGTAGTCTAGCAATTGCAGCTTGCGGGCGCGAATCATCTACAGTTAGAGGTTATGGATACAGTTACACAAGCCGTACTGGGTGCTTCAATCGCCTACGTCACTGTTGGCGGCAAACTCGGGCGACGCTCATTGTTGGTAGGTGCTGCGCTTGCTACACTGCCCGACCTCGATGTACTGGTCCCCCATGCTGACGCGGTGGATACATTTACCCTGCACCGCAGCTGGTCCCATTCCCTGTTTGTTCTTACCCTCGCCAGCCCTTTACTGGCGTTGTTGCTGACACGGCTGTTCTCCAGCAGCGAGATCACGTTTAAACAGATGTGCCTGATGGTCTGGCTGGTACTGTTCACCCATCCACTACTGGACAGTTTTACCATTTACGGTACACAGATTGGCTGGCCGCTAAACAATTACCCGGTTGGGCTCGGCACCATTTTTATTATCGATCCGCTCTACACACTGCCAATGCTGGTCGTGTGCGTGGCATTATTGTTTAAACGGACCCGCGCCAGCGATCCGCGCGCGAGCCTGATCAACAACAAGCCCTTCAGGTTTCACCGGAAAACGGCGCTGTTTGCACTGCTGGCAAGTACGCTGTACCTGCTGCTGACGCTGGTATTACACCAACACGTGACTCGCGTCGCCAAAACATCCCTTGCAGACCAGAATATAAACTTTGATCGTGTCTTTGTCGCGCCGGCACCCGGCAGCTTGTTGTGGCGCATCGTGGCGATGGACGAATCCCATTACCATGAGGGATTTTATTCACTTCTCGATGGCGACAGGCCTGTGCCCTTCCAGCAGTTTGCATCGGGACAACAATGGCTGACAGCATTGGAACAAAACCCTCAGTCTCAAAGGCTTCGTTGGTTCAGCAAGGGATTTATTGCCGCAGCTGTCGAGAACGAAGAAGTTATCTTGTCCGACTTGCGGATGGGAGTTGAAGCACAGTATGTCTTCAGATTTGTGGTTGCCAAGTCAGAAGGCGAAGCCATCACACCTGTTTATCCCACACGTTTGCTAAGATTCCAACCCAATCTGGACCGGGTCAGCAAACTGATCAGGCGCGCCACCAACCCTGATATCGATGTACGCCTTTAGGTCCGCGTAAACAGTGTCTGTTGTTACTGGTCGGATCCGCAGAGTTTGACGATGGTGGCGGGTAAATAGGTATACTGTCCCCCGGTTTTTGATTGGCTGACTGCTTTGGGTGTCTCTCCAATTGTTGTGCGAAATGCCTCGTTGCATAACCTTCGCAATATCGATGTCACCATCCCCAAGGACAAGCTGGTTGTGATCACGGGGGTCAGTGGGTCAGGCAAATCAACTCTGGCCTTCGACATATTGTTTGACGCCGGGCGTCGTGGTTATTTGCAATCGATCGGCGTGATGCCTGACCCCGGTACTGAACAAGGTTATGAGCAAATCAGCGGGCTGCTGGCTACCGCGGCTCACAAGCAAGGTATTATTCGCCAGAGTAATCCCAGATCGGTCGTTGGCACTCGTGTCAAGCTCCTGCACTGTTTCGCCAATTTATTTGCCAGCGAGCACAATCGCCGCCACGCACCGGAACAGGCAATCACCTCGGCCCATTTTTCGTTTAATTCTCCTATGGGTATGTGCCTCGATTGTCAGGGACGCGGACAGGTGTTCGAGTTGCAAACCTCGGTGTTGACACCCGATCCCACCACAACACTATACGACCTGTACAAAAACGCTCATCTGGAAACCACTTTTGACAAACGGCTGCAAAGATTGCAATCGCATTTTTCCCTGACAGCCGAAACCCCATTCCACGAGCTCGCAAAGGGCATACAGAACCTGGTTCTGTACGGCCAGCCGTTTGACGGTAAAAAACTTACCGGAATTCAGGATTTCCTGACCTATCGTTTTGTCAGAGGTCGAGAATTCAGCGGCGCGATCGCCTGTAAAACCTGCCCCTCCTGCGGCGGCACTCGCCTCGCAGCAGAAGCTCGAACGATGACCCTGAAAGGAAAACATCTGGGACAGCTGGGACAGCTCAGCATCAAGCAACTCAAACACTATATCGATCATACCCTGGACACTGCGCTTCGCAGGACGCCACAAGTCAAACTGATCAAGCGAATCATCAAGCAGATGCTGGACGTGCAACTGGGCTACCTCACCATGTACAGACCCTTGCCCACTCTCAGTGGTGGAGAGCTGCAACGGCTTTTTCTGATGTCTCATTTGGATGCAGAGCTGGAATCGCTGTTATACATATTTGATGAACCGACAACCGGGCTTCATGAGGCAGAGAAACAACAATTTCTCAGCAAATTGCTGTCGCTAAAAAATCACAACAACGCGATCATCGTGGTCGAACACGATCCGGTTTGCATCGCCGCTGCCGAACACATTATTGATATGGGGCCGCTGGCCGGCACTCTGGGCGGCCAGATCGTCTATCAAGGCAGCTACAAAGGATTGCTCAAAAGCAAAGAATCGGTCACCGGGCAATATCTGTCTGCCAGCGGAACGCCGCCACTACCCCTGTCAGCGATCACCGCCGGGTCAGGAATCCAGCCAAACCATCCAAGCTGGCTCTCTATTGATGGTGTGTGCACCAACAATTTAAAAAATCTGTCCGTCAAACTTCCACTGATGGCAATGACCGGGGTAGCCGGCGTATCGGGGAGTGGCAAAAGTTCACTCATAGCCAGAACGCTGGTGCCCGCATTGCAGCACCACCTCAGCCGACACGAAACTTCGGACAATGACGACGACGAAGAGCCAGAGACATCGGATGCGGAGCTTGCAAACAACTCTTCAGATCAACATTACATTGCTGGTCCCTTACCCGTATACAGCAGCTTTAATGACAACCAATGCCTGCACCGCTGTGTCGAAATCACCCAACAGCCGATTGGCCGGCGTTCAAACTCCAATCCGGTTTCCTACCTCGGCATCTGGAGCCGAATACGAGCACTGTTTGCCAAACAAAATCTGGCCAGGGAGCGTCGCTATACGGTCGGGAATTTTTCTTTTAATGCCGGTGGTGCCTGCCCACAATGCCACGGAAGTGGTGAAACCCGCCTCTGGCTTGGAACGTCGCATATGGCCTACCCTTGTCAGGCCTGTGACGGGAAGCGGTACTTGCCGGAGATTCTTGAAGTGACCTTTCATGGCCTCGACATTGATCAGGTGTTGCAGTTATCAGTCAAAGAAGCCTGTTCCGTTTTTGAACAGGACAAACCCATCACCCGAATGCTTGACGTGTTACAGCGTACCGGTCTGGAGTACCTCACCCTTGGCCAACCCACTGCCACATTGAGTGGTGGCGAAGCACAACGATTAAAGCTTGCCCGCGAACTGGGACGCCGGACCATCAGGGGTCAGCATCAACTTTACGTGCTGGACGAGCCTACTGCGGGTCTCAGCATGCATGATGTGTCGCAGATGCTGGATCTGCTGCAGGAATTGGTGTCGCAAGGACATTCAGTCATCATCATCGAACACGATTGTCAGGTTTTAGCCCGATGTGACTGGATACTGGAATTGGGGCCGGGGTCCGGTGAAGAAGGCGGAAAACTGATCGCCCAGGGTACACCGCGGACTGTTAGCGGGCGTAAAAAATCAGTTATCGGGCCTTATCTTTTACCCATTCTTTCCCATGGTAACAACGGAAAAGACAAACCAGCGAGCAACAAGAAAAAGGTAAAGGCAAAAAAATCATCTGTATCCTGCAACTCTGCGAGCTGACAGAGATGCTGACAACAGCTTCAATCGACACAGCTCTTTTAACGCAGTCTATGGAACATTGCCGGCGATACTTCCCGGCATTGCAAACATTCAGTGTCAGTCAATATGGCAAACTCGTGTTTTCACACTGCCCGTTGGAAACAATCGCACTGATCGATCTGCAGGATTTGCGCTCGGTGACCAAAAGTGTGATTTCTTTATTAATCGGGCAGGCAATTGAGCAGGGCTATATCGAAGATCGCCACCAACCCATCGAGGAATTACTGCCGACCAATCTGGTCTCATCGATAGGCCAGTTTGATCTGACCTTACATCACTTGCTTAGTATGACTGCAGGTATGCCATGGCGCGATAACAATCTTGGATTCGAGCCTTTTTTAAATCGGATTGTGAACAGTGATAACTGGGCTCAGGCTATTCTGACCATGCCAATTAAGCGCTCACAAATCGGTCGCTTTCAATATAACAGCGCGCTGTCACATGTATTGTCTATTGTTCTCACAGAACAAACGGGAACAAGCGCTGCCGATTTTGCTGAAACCAGTTTGTTCGGGCCACTGGGTATCGACGAGTACCAGTGGCAGATGGACCCTGCCGGCTACAGTATCGGTGGCTGGGGACTGGAACTGTCCAATGCCAGCCTGCAAAAAATTGGCAATCTGATTTTGAACAAGGGTTTGACCGGCAAGCTACAGCTGGTGCCAGCGCTTTGGCTTGAGCAGAGTATTACCCGGCACAGTCAAGACTACGGCTATCAGTGGTGGCTGAAATCTGTCGCAGGAACAGAGCTTTTCCATGCCTCCGGACTGGGTGGCCAGATGATTATCGGTATACCGTCACACCATGTGTGCATTGTTGCAACATCGGCCCTTCGAGGTCGCCACCAGAGCTTGTGGCCGGTTGTTGAAAAATACTGGTTACCGGCAATCCAAACTTGAACAACCCTTTAATCGTTCGCTACCGTCAGGTCCGAGAGAAAATCACCTAACTCGCCAGCCAGTTGATCGAACTCCGGATTAAACGTTGACACGGCGGCCGGCCTGTCGTCAGGCGCTTTAACGCCCCAGGGCCCATACCATACTTCTTCCGCAGACTGACAACGCTTAACTTCATCGCTATCCCTTGGAGCGGTTGAACCACAATTTCTGTACTCACCTTCAAAACCGTAGTGTGGATTCAACGGCGACAGATGCACTGCTACATGGGTAATCCCATACGATCTATAACGCTCACTAAAACTGTTAACCGCAATAATACGCTCGTCATCATCAGCTAAAAACCAGTCTTCACCCTGCTCTCCGGCTGCAACAGAAATATTGGATCCATCGGGAGCCTTGGCATGGAAGTTCAACAAACGGCTGGCGGGATGTGCAGCCTTTGTCTGGAAAAGCTGCTGTATCTTTTCCGGCACAATGACCGCATCTTCCACACTCTGAATCACCATCCAGGGGATTGAAATCGTATCAACCTGCTGCAGATTTCCGTGCAGGGATTTTATCGCCCTCGCGGTTTCAGCAACACCGCGGGTAGGCATGGCTTCATAGCGCATGGCATCATCGGCAATACCTTTATCGATCCACGGTTTTAACGCCACAACCCAAGGGGTCAAACGCGCCAGTCGCCAGGTAGACAGGTGAAATGCCGGAGCAATGGAAACTATCGCGTCGACAGAATTCTCTGGCCGTAGTGCAGCATCCAGAGTCAACACAGCTCCCATCGACATGCCGACAGCAACGATGGTCTCGTGTTCATCCGCAGCCTGCCGTAACAGGTAGCTGACGGTGTCCTGCCAGTGCTGTAAACGAACATTCAGCAAATCACCGGAACGAGTACCATGCCCGGGCAGCAAAACCGTTCGGGCACGAAAGCAGTTTTTTGCGAATACGCTGGCAATATCGCTCATGGAAAAAGCGGTATCGGACAGGCCATGAACCACCACGGCTATCCCGGCCTCTTTCTCGCAGCTCGGATCAGGTGGATATTCGGCCGGCGAGACTCTATCCACTTCCAACTGCCGCCGTGCCGGATCGAAAGAGATACGATGTAATTGCACTTCATTCTTAATCGCTGCGGAGTAGTCTCGGAAATTCTTCGATTGGAAGGCATCATCAACCGACTGCCAACCCGAAACAGACAAGTATTCCTTGCTGGCCTGCTGCTCACCGGTTGCAGCGCAAGCACCGAGTAGCAATAGAATCAACAGGCTGCACAGCCGTAGAAAACAACAGGATTTAAGTTGATGGATAAAAACAGCAATCGCAGACATTGGAGTCAACAGAAAGATGGCAAAGCCCCATGCTACCTAACTCCGGGCATTTTATCAGGGTAAATTTACCGCAATGGACATTGCACTGATCTTATTGAAAGATCCTGTTGATAAAAAAACGGCCTCATGATGAGGCCGATTTTTTGCGATTTACATTGGTAGTAACAAGAGATCCTTCAGAAAGGTCCAACTCATCCAGAGTGGAGCGCCGAGCACGACAACAAGGGCCGCAAAAGTTACCCACATCGAAGCGTTAAAATAGCCTGGATCTTCCTGCAAATCCTCATCACTAAAATCTTTCGCAGCTTCTTGCACAAATTCAGTATCCAGCAATGACTTGCTTGGTGACAGAGCGGTCGTGAATGCTTCGACCATTTGCATAGTCTCCTTATCGACACAGTCGTCATCTCCAATATCCATGACTCCATCGACGTAGGCCATGTTGTTCGTTGCCGCAAGCGCAGACGCCGGTTCTCTGGCGCTATGTCCACCACTACCTGCACTACCTGCCTCTGAGTTCGATGAGGATGCAGTGGCTTTACCTTTTAGCCTGAGGGTACGTACACTCGTCTTGGCACTTTCGTATAAAGTCGGCAACAGCGCATAGAGTGCGGTCATGCCAGCCAAACCGGCGATCAGGTAGGTTGCCGGATGAACGAGTTTTGCCACCTGAGGGTTCCAGTACAACAGAATGATAGCCACAATCGACAGGTGACCCACCACGCTGAGCTTGAATTGCCAGCCGGGCGCTTTTTCGATTTTCATACCTGTCCACATCATTAGCCATACCAGCGGTATAGCCAGAATATTGAACCAGGAAAACCAGGGAATATTAAACATCTCAGGCAGCCAACTCTGTCGATTCGGCGAACAGCAGTGCATGGATATCGGCCGGCAGGCTGGTCATTTCGACATACTCGTCCTCACCATCCCGGTACTCCACAATGTAACCTGAACGGCTTTGTGTGTACTGCCTGAGTTGCTCAACAAATTTACCGTTCAAATGATCTGCATGTTGGGTAAATCGCCAGGTCTTTTTCTCACCGTTTTCGGTAAAAGTAACCAACCACTTTTGCGATTCTTCATCAAAGCTTGATGCGGCATCTTCAATTTTCCACTTGCCGTTGGTGGACTCTGCAAACATTTCCACCAGACTCGCGTGATCATCATCGTTGCAATAGTCTTCGGTATCGAACGAAAGAACAGAATCAGGCAAATAACTGTGGAGTAGTTCAATGGCTTCCGGCCTGCCTTCACCATCCCCATAGTCTTCCATTATTGATTCTGTCGCTTCTTTACATTGAGCTTCGGAGGCGTGTTTGCCGGCCATCAGAGCACTGGTTAGTTCCTGACAGGCGTTCTCCGTGGCAGCCTTGTTGGCGGCACGTTCCTCATCTGTGAGCTCCTCTTCGATATACTCATCATCGTCATCCATCTCCAGCTCACTGTTTAACATTTCGCCCAACAAAGCCCCACCCAGGCCGCCCTTGTTGGTCGCATTTTTCAGCGCTTTGTACTTTTCCTTGTCGCCATCTACTTTGGCCAACATCCTTTTGCGACGACTGAGATACTTCATGGAATACTTGCAGGCTGCCAACAGCGATGCTGCGGCACCCCCAATAACTGCGGTCTGGAAAGATGTAAAAATACCCACTGCAAACCACGCCAACACGCCCCAGAACAGGGATTTAAACAAGATGCTGGGTAAGTTGTTGCGGCGCCAGAACAGGACGATACTCAGTAACTTCAGTATCATTGTGATGAACAGCTCTTTTTATTATTAAAGGAAGTGTTGCGTCTCCCTTCATGTGTCGCTCAGTAGAGTGTTAAAATTGAGCAACTCTACTAAAACTGAGAGCAGGATCACTGATGTCAGGCAAGCCTGACCGGAAAAACAGCGTCAACGCACAAAGCATCAAAACGCCCAGCTGCCAGTTCGGAGCAGCTATGTACGGAGCAGCTATGAACCGAGCAGCTATGTGCTATGTACCGGGTAGCTATTTATGAAGGCTCAGTCTGACGGGCACTCAATCTCTACCCGGCGAAGTGCGGATACATTGTCTCTGGCAAAGCCGGCTATGGTTTCAAGTGGAGCAAACCAGACATCTCCTCGCTCCAG
>CALFCE010000339.1 GCA_937951215.1 uncultured Granulosicoccaceae bacterium | reverse complement strand
CCCGTCAGACAGGCAAGCTGGCTTGTCGGCACCCTGCCCCGGGCAGCTTGTCTTACAGTACCGCGAGCAAAGCGTCAGCACCACTTTCCTCGGCCACACCCGGATTGCTCTCAACCATGATGTTTGCGATCACACCGTCATTGACTACCATCACGTAGCGCTGAGACCGGGTACCCAAACCATGTGCGCTCAGATCAAGCTCGGTACCTGTCGCTTTGATAAATTCACCATTGCCATCGGACAGCATGTCGACTTTGTCGCCGACACCGATGCTCTTTGCCCAGGCATCCATCACAAAGAAATCAGCCACTGAGAGACACGCAATCGCATCAACACCTTTGGCTTTGATTTCATCTGCGCTGTTAACAAACCCGGGCAGGTGAGACTCGGAGCAGGTAGGGGTAAACGCGCCCGGTAACGCAAATATAACGACTTTTCGCCCTTTACAATATTCAGCAGAATCGACATCTGCCGGGCCAGTGGCAGTCATCTGCTTGAGATTGATCGACGGTATCTTGTCACCTTTACTTAGCATGGGTATCCCTTTATTGACGGTTGTATACAGGTAATCACAGTATACCTGTGCCAGTGCAGGTGCAGCCAGCATTGAAGGACTATTTTACCGCAGCATGGCACTTGCCCTGCGAAACGGGGCAACGCCGAGCATTGGCAGGCAGCTGCCATGAGCGCAGAAACAGCCTCGCAGCCAAAGCCCATGTATACCTTTTGGCATGCAAGAACTGCCCATTTACCTACCCGTACTGAAAATTGTGCATTCAGGGCTGAAAATGGCACACTTCGCGGTTAACAGTTAGACAGATTGTGCTGACACAGAGGAATTTGATTCAATGAACACCACTAGCGACCACGCGGCCCTGAAATTCACCCCCGACCTGCAGTGTCAACCCGACGTGACGGCATTTTTTGATGAGCAAACCAATACGATTTCGTACATCGTCAAAGACCCACAATCAGCTGCCTGTGCAATCATCGATTCCGTGCTGGATATTGACTACGCCGCTGCCCGAATCACTCATGAAAGTGCGGATAAACTGATTAAACACATTCGTGACAAGCAGCTGGACCTGCAATGGATAATTGAAACCCATGTGCACGCTGATCATCTTTCTGCGGCCCCCTACATTCAACAAGAACTCGGCGGCAAGCTGGGCATTTGCGAACATATAACGGTGGTTCAGAATACCTTTGGAAAAATATTTAATGAAGGCACAGAATTCCAGCGGGATGGATCGCAGTTTGACCGGCTCTTCAGCGACGGCGATCAATACGCCATCGGCTCCATGACTGCACATGTCCTGCACACGCCGGGGCATACACCGGCTTGTACCACGCATGTCATTGGCAATTGTGCTTTTGTCGGCGACACGCTTTTTATGCCAGACAGCGGCAGCGGTCGGGCAGACTTTCCCGGGGGCGATGCGCGAGCTCTCTACCGGTCAATGCGCAGAGTCATGTCACTACCCGAATCCATAAGAGTGTTTATGTGTCATGATTATGGCAAAGGCGGTCGCGAAATTCAGTGGGAAAGCACCATAGGCGCACAACGCGCATCCAACATTCACGTTAACGACCAGGTCAGCGAAGAAGAATTTGTCAAAATGCGCGAAGAGGCTGACCAAGGGCTTTCTGCACCGCGCCTGATTATCCCCGCACTGCAGGTCAACATGCGAGCAGGAGAAATTCCGGCCGATGATGCCGGCAACCCGGTTCTGAAAGTGCCGTTGAACGGACTATAAACGTGGATGTGGTCAGCTAGAAATCGGTTGCCACACCACCTTCACTGATTCTGCGATCAACAAAATCATTGAGCGCGTCAAGATTGGATTGTTCGAAAGCAGGTGTTTCAAACATCGCCAACCGTTGCTTCCAGACACTGGCGGCCTTTTGCATCGCATCTGGCTTGCCAGCCTCTTCCCAACTCTCGTAATTGCGCCAATCGCTGAGAATCGGAGAATAGAAAGCATCGCGATATCTTGACTGGGTGTGATCGGTTCCAAAGAAATGCCCGGCCGGGCCAACCTCTTTGATCGCATCAAATGCCAATGCCTGTTCAGAATAGTCCAGCGGCTGTAAAAACTCCTGCACCATCTGCAACAGATCAATATCCAGTATGGTTTTTTCATAGGAACAACACAAACCACCTTCCATCCAGCCAGCACCATGCATCAGCAAATGCGTCCCGCTATTGATTGCACCCCACAAGGAAAACACGGATTCATAGGCTGCTTGCGCATCGACAGTATTGGCAGCACACACGTTGGAACTGCGATACGGTATGTTATAGCGTCGCGCTAATTGCCCACCCAGGTGTTGGGCTTTCATGTACTCCGGTGTGCCAAAGGCAGGCGAGCCGGATTTCATATCGACATTTGACGTGAACCCGCCATACATAACCGGTGCACCTCTACGAACCATCTGGCTAAAACTGATGGCAGCCAATGCTTCGGCGTTTTGTTCAACCAGAGCACCGGCGATCGTCACTGGAGCCATCGCCCCCGACAGAGTGAACGGTGTGATGACCACCGGTTGTCCCATTGAGGACATTTCGATAATACCCTGCATCATTGGCACATCAAGCTGCAGTGGTGAATTGGTATTGATAATGGTGAAGACGCTGGGTTGCTGTTGCATTTGCTCAACACTCAGGCCACGTGCCAGCCTTACCATCTCAATCGCATCTCGATTGCGTTCGGCCCCGAGCGAATAAATACAAAAAGCCTTGTCGGTTAAAGTCAGCAAATCACGCACGCATTCAAGATGTCTGACGGATGCATGCACGTCGACAGGCTCAACCGGGTAGCCGCCGTTAACGTGAATCACATTGTGCAGCTGAGAAAGTTTGAGGAAATTCCTGAAATCCTGCTGGTTGCCGGTTCGACGGCCCAGCTCGACACAGGAACAATTGGGCGCACTGGCCATCATCGCGAACACAATCTCGTCCGCACCGAACAGCACATGATGAGCCGGGTTGCGCGCATGCAAAACAAACTCGGCAGGCACGTGGCCCATCAATTCCATGATCAAATCCGGATCAAAACGGACCATCATGCTATCGTCATCCACATCAGCGCCGTGCTCACGCATGATGCGTCGTGATTTATCGTGCAGCACCCGGATACCGATCTCGGAAAGAACCCGCAAGGATTCAAGATGGATGGATTCGAGCTGATCTTCGCTGGCCAGTGGCAACGAAGGCAGCGTACGGCGTAGTCGCGAAAAAGGCTTTTGTGTGACTACAGGAGCAGCAGACGCGGATTTTTTTCTGCGCCTGCTGCTTCTGCGTGCTGTTGCACCTGACGGAGTATCGGTGCTCTTAATCAATGTACTGGCTCAATGTGCTGGCTCAATGTAATGGCTCAAGAAAGCAACTTCACTTATTGGTTCAACACAGGTATTTTCAACGCCAGTCCAACACTGGAAAATCCGTGCTGAATATTCAGCCATGATTGCATACGACGGAATATTCAGCACACTTCATAACATCAAATGCGATTGAATTCCGGTATGGCGGAAATAGTTGCAGGCCGTTCTGCAGCCGTGTTCGATGCGGCAGTAGAGCCAAAGTAGAGTTCATCGTCTTCCACCAGGTAAATGTCGAACAGATTTTCCGGCACTACCTGGCCGTCCAATCTATCGGCACAATCAGAAATATCCACATTCACTCCGGCAGTCCAGTTAGTAATACCGCACACGGCACCAGCATTCAGATTGTTGATATCTCCCTCCAGAAACCAGGTTTCACTTACAGCAGTGACAACGATATCAATATCGGTGACAGACCCGCGGCCTTCAAGCTCCTCACTGTCGCCCTCGGTGTAGGTACCGGAGTTGACTCTGGCGAACCCCTGGGTGCCACAATTCGTGTCAGCAAATAACGTTGAGGTTATTTCAAACGTAGAACCTGTGAGGGTCAAGGTTTCACGGGTACTCAGGTTTCCATCGAGTTCACAAGGACCTCTCCAATCACCAATCAAGGGTGAACTGCTACCACCACCTCCGCCGCCACCGCAGCCAGCCATGGTCACCACCAGAGAGCACAACATCAGGTACAACGGTTTTTTTGTGATTTTCATCGTATATTCCTTATTGTGGAACCCACAGTATACATTGACAACAAGTCACTGCACCGCTTGTTTCGGCGGTTGGATCCAAACGCTGAAATTCGACACAATTCGTAGCTGGAATAGTCGAAGGCAGCGGCAGTTACAGACCGCGTCCGCGCAGCGCTCTATCGAGCCTGGGATAAACCCGACGTGCATTGCCCTCATAAACAAGTCCGCGCTGCTGATCTGACAATGCCAGATGTTCAATGTAGCGCTTGGTGTCATCAAAATGATGACCGCTCTCGGGGTCCACGCCTTTCACTGCACCGAACATTTCAGACGCAAACAGAATGTTCTCGATATCGATCACCCGAAACAGCAAGTCGATACCCGGCTGATGATAAACGCAGGTATCAAAGAACACGTTCTTCATGACATGCTCTGTCAACAAGGGTTTTTTCATCATGTCTGCAAGACCACGGTAACGCCCCCAGTGATAGGGAACAGCGCCCCCACCATGTGGAATGATCAGCTTCAGATCGGGGAAATCAGCAAACAGATCACCTTGAATAAACTGCATAAACGCGGTGGTATCCGCATTGATGTAGTGCGCACCGGTCGCATGAAAGTTTTCGTTACAGGAACCCGAAACATGGATCATCGCAGGCACTTCCAGCTCTACCAGTTTTTCAAAAAGCGGATACCAGGCTTTGTCAGTCAATGGAGGCCCATTCCAATGCCCACCCGACGGATCAGGATTCAGATTGCAACCAACCACGCCCAACTCATTAACACAACGCTCAAGCTCCCGAATGCTGTTGGCAATCGGTACCCCGGGAGACTGCGGTAGTTGGCAGACACCGATAAAATTTTCCGGAAACAAACTGACAACACGGTGAATCAAATCATTGTTGATGCGTGTCCATTCTTTAGAGACTTTCTCATCCCCGATATGGTGCGCCATACCGGACGCCCGGGGTGAAAATATTGTCATGTCGGCACCACGTTCCTTGAGTGCTTTCAGTTGATTGTTTTCAATACTCTCCCTGATTTCGTCATCACTGATGGTACCCAGTACCGGCGCAGACCCGACCGGGTTTTCGTACCAGGCTATTTGAGCCTGCCGAAAAATCTTCAGACCTTCAGGTTCAGTCGTATAATGACCATGACAATCGATAATCATATTTGTTTTGTAACCGGTAAGTATGAATGGGGTCCATGCAGTCTACGATCAATTCAATCACAAGAAAAGTCGATCTCTGCCAGTGCAATGCCCTGCTCTCCAGCGACCGAGTACAACAGCCACACCCGGCCATCCTGCTCGAATATTGCTGGATCACGCAGTTGTCTCACGCGTGTCATGACGCCACCGAAGCGAGACGCCAGCAGCGGTTGATCCGCACCTTCCCAGGCTTTTTCAGGGGCGCGCACCAGGCAGGTATCCTGCAGGGACCAGCCAAGCCAGTCATCACGGGTGTCGAGCGTTGACATTAAAATACGCTCTGGACAATCTCCAGCCCGGCTCCAGAACACGCGTACAACATCCCCCGAAACATACACAGCGCAATGCCTGAACGCCTCGTTGGTCACCCTGCCGCCTTCTTCAAAAGCAGTGCGTCCATCTCTTGATCGGTAAAGCAGCCCACCCAGTGCCAGGGCGTAAAACCAGTCACCTAACCTGAATACCCTGAAGTAGGATATTCCCAGCAATTCGGGTTGTGTCTCAAAGTGAATGCCATCGTGTGAAACAGCGAGGCGGGTCTTCTGGCTGCCGTCAGCGAGCCGACCATGAAAATACAGCAATACTTGCTGCTGCTGTTCATCGACATGTACATCGGGGGAGGCAATATGTGCATAGTCACCGTCAATGCCCAGATCTATTTGTCGTAATACTTCCTCGTTCATCTCGTCACGTCGAGGTGGTGATTGCACAAAACCTGACTCAGACAAATGCAAGGTTCCAGGTTGATAAAAATGCCATGGCCCCTGCAGTTTGTCTGCGGTGGCCAGACGGATACTGGTTCCCTCATGATGAGCGAAATACAGATAGTATTTTGCCAGCGGATTCTTCAGCCAGCCGGGAACCGAAATCAGAGAGGGACCGTTGATATTGCCTTCCGCCAGCGGGAAAGATTCGGTATCAAACAACGGTTGATCAACTACAGGTCGCACCCGCATAACTACCCTCTGTTTTCGCTGCCATTGGTGGCTCGATGCACCTGTCCAGCGCAAGGCAGCATGCTGCAAGGACTTGAGTTTTAAAGGCAGGCATCGTCTAATGAACGCTGACACTTTACTACGGATAGCCCACGAATATGCAACGTAAGCTGATCAGCTCGGGTTCATCTTTTGAGGAACAAATCGGCTATTCCCGTGCAGTTGTTGATGGTGAATGGGTTTTCGTTTCCGGGACCACCGGTTTTGACTACGAAACAATGGAAATAGCAGACGATGTATTCCAACAGACGGTACAATGCCTGCAGAATATCGAAGATGCCCTGACCAAGGCTGGCGCTAGCTTCGACGAGGTCGTTCGGGTGAATTACGTATTGCCGGATGCCACAGAATTCGAACAATGCTGGCCCGCGTTACGGGAGAAATTCGGCAACGTCAAGCCCGCCGCGATGATGATCAGTGCCGGCCTCGCCGATCCCAGAATGAAAATAGAAATTGAGGTAACGGCTCGAAAAAAGACTGGGGCTGCCTGAAAGACAGGGCTCCAGGCTGACTCGCGCGGCCTTTTTATTTCCTATAATCAGCTAACGTTGAGACGTCCCGATAATCGTGATCGGTATGACGTGACAAGCCTTTGGCAGCCACTTGAAAACGGAGTAACAATAGCATCCAACCGAACGCCAGCAGCCTGCAGTTCATACTGAACGACGACGATGTGACACTGTCTCCGGATGTGCAGGCAAATACCCCTCATCCCACCTTGCTTACGTTTCTGCGAACCACCCGACGCCTGACCGGAAGCAAGGAAGGTTGTGCTGAAGGAGATTGCGGAGCCTGCACCGTGCTCATTGGCAGACTGCTGCGTGGAGAGCTGGTTTATGAAACCGTCAATGCCTGTATCCGTCCTCTGAGCACAGTGCATGCCTGCCATGTAGTGACTGTTGAACATCTTGCCAGGCCTGATTACAGCCATAACGACAGGCATAACGAGAGGCAGGGCCCGGTTAATCAGCCAGCCGTATCTTCAGTTCAGGCGTCAATTTCGGATCAGGCAGTCAACAATGCTTCCGCCACAAATCGTTCAGCTACCCATACTCCAACCCGGGAACTGAACAAATCCGGGCAGGCACAACTGGGAGGGCAACTACACCCGGTGCAAAATGCCATGGCTGAATGCAACGGTTCGCAATGCGGCTTCTGCACACCGGGTATTGTCATGTCTCTGTATGCACTGCAACTGGAAAACACTCATCCAGAGGTCGCTGATATCGAACGGGCCTTACAAGGCAACCTTTGTCGATGTACCGGCTACCAGCCCATTATCGAGGCAGCGTTGAAAGCCACCAGCGCCAGTCACAAGTCGACACAGCCAGACAAACTGTTCAGTTCCTACAAAAAAGTCCAGCAACGACTTCAGGCGATACACACGGAAAAAATGCAATCTTTTCACTATCTCGATCATTGCACCTATCGCCCGGCCAACACAGAGCAACTAGCCGAATTGTTGGCAAGTGTAGACGACACCACATTGATAGCCGGTAGCACCGATGTCGGCCTCTGGATCAACAAGGAATTCCGGGATGTCTCGCCGCTGGTCTCGATTGCCCATATCGAATCACTACACCAGATAACACAGGACGAGCACGGCCTGACACTGGGCGCTTGCGTAACCTACTCTGAAGCTGCGCCTGTCCTGTTGTTAACGTATCCGGAGTTGACAGACTACTGGTACCGTATTGGCGGCGAACAGATTCGCAACATGGGCACGGTCGGTGGCAATATTGCCAACGGCTCACCGATTGGTGACACCCCACCAGTGCTGATTGCACTCGGAGCCAGCGTGCGGCTCAGCAGTAGCCAAGGTTCCCGGGACTTACTGCTCGAAGATTATTTTATCGATTACGGAATTCAGGATTTGCACGATAGTGAGTTTATCGAATCCGTTTTCATCCCTGCACCGGTTACGGACAAGGATCGTCAAACTCATCTTGCAGCTTACAAAATCAGCAAACGTTTTGACGAAGACATTTCCACCCTCTGTTGCGCACTCTCACTGACACTATCCGGCGGACGTGTCATCGCTGCCGTTTTTGCCTACGGTGGGATGGCTGCGACACCCAAAAGAGCCGCAGCAGCGGAGCTGGCGGTCATTGGGGAATACTGGACTGAAGAAACACTGGAAAATGCCTGCATGGAAATCGCCAATGATTTTTCGCCTTTGTCAGACTGGCGGGCCAGCGCAGGTTACCGACAGCTGGTGGCCAGTAACCTGTTGCGACGCTTTTATCTGGAAACGGCGGGCGGCGATGGAATGCAAACTCAGCTGGATCGAAGCGCGGTAGCACCATGAGTCAGCAGCCGTCAGTCAAGGGTGATGTCCATCAAGCACTGGCGCACGATTCCGCCTTGCGACATGTCACTGGCGAGGCCAAGTATATCGACGACATGGCGGAACCGGCCGGTTGTCTGCATGCAGCAATCGGAATGGCAGAAGTGGCGCGAGCTCAGCTGCAAAAGCTGGATCTGAAAGCGGTTGTTGACACACCCGGTGTTGAGCTGGTGCTGTCGGCAGAGGATTTTGGCGAGCACAATGATATTTCTCCCACTGGTCGCAACGACGAACCGGTGTTTGCCCATAAAGAAATAGAATTTTACGGCCAACCTCTATTTGCAGTCATTGCGCAAACCCGCGAAATCGCGCGGCGAGCAGCCAAAAAAGCGATCGTGACCTACAGCGAAAGCGCAACACCTGTTATCGATGTTGACCAGGCACTTGGTCAGGCCAATCGGGATTTGGTCACCGAACCTCTAACACTGAAAAAAGGCAATGCCGATCTGGTACTGGCCAATGCTGGCAACCGGCTGGCAGGCTGTCTGCACGTGGGCGGGCAAGATCACTTTTATCTCGAAGGTCATATTGCGCTGGCGGTGCCCGGTGAAGGCAATGAGATGCTGGTGTGGTCCTCAACCCAGCATCCCAGTGAAGTTCAACACATGGTGGCGCACACGCTTGGCATCGCCTCGCATGCTGTCACGGTGAAGGTGCGGCGTATGGGCGGTGGTTTTGGAGGTAAAGAAACCCAATCCAATCTTTTTGCTGTGGTGGCATCTCTGGCAGCACGCAAAACCGCGCGCGCGGTTAAATTACGCCCTGATCGTGACGATGACATGATCATGACTGGGAAGCGCCATGATTTCAGAATCGACTACGATGTCGGTTTCGATGACGAAGGTGCGATACTGGCTTTGAAAGGCCAGTTTGCCGCACGCTGCGGATACTCGGCGGATTTGTCCGGCCCTGTGACCGATCGCGCCCTGTTCCATGCTGACAATGCCTACTACCTGCCAGCTGCCGAACTGCGTTCGGTCCCGCTGAAAACCAACACGGTGTCAAACACAGCTTTTCGCGGCTTCGGTGGACCACAGGGCTTGCTATCAGCTGAAAGGGTCATTGAGGAGATCGCCTACCATCTGGGAAAAGACCCGCTCGATGTACGGCTGCAAAATCTGTATGGGATTGATGAAAGAAACATTACCCCATATCACCAGACAATAACCGACAATATTCTTCATCGACTGATCACAACACTCGAAACAGATGCCAACTATCGAAAGCGCCGGCAGGACATTATTGCCTTCAACAAGGACAGTCGCTGCATCCGTAAGGGTATTGCACTGACTCCAGTCAAGTTTGGTATTTCATTTACCGCAACCTGGATGAATCAGGCAGGGGCTCTGCTTCAGGTTTATCGTGATGGATCGATACTGCTCAATCATGGTGGCACCGAGATGGGACAAGGCTTGTTTATTAAAGTCGCTCAAGTGATCGCCAACGAACTGCAGGTCGATATTGATCGCATACAAGTCACTGCAACGGCAACCGACAAGGTACCAAATACGTCAGCTACCGCGGCGTCATCAGGTTCAGACCTGAATGCGATGGCGGCACTTGACGCTGCGCAGAAGATAAAATCGCGTCTGATCACTTTTGCAGCCGGGCACTACAACACCAGTACCGAATCGATCAGGTTTATCAACAACCATGTTTATGCTGGTTCACAGCGCATCAAGTTTGATGATTTGATTGAGGCCGCTTATATGGGCAGAACATCACTGTCCGCAACCGGTTTCTACCGTACGCCCGATATCCATTGGGATCGCGACACCGGAACCGGTCGGCCGTTTTTCTACTACGCCTACGGTGCTTCCGTATCGGAAGTGAGTATCGACCTGTTGACTGGAGAGTATCAGGTGGACCGTACAGACATACTGCACGATGTGGGCAACTCCCTGAACCCGGCGATTGATCGCGGGCAGATAGAAGGAGGCTTCGTGCAGGGTATGGGCTGGTTGACCACCGAGGAACTCTGGTGGGATGACAAGGGCCGGTTGCGCACCCATGCCCCCTCGACATACAAGATCCCGTTGGCCTCCGACAGACCGAAGGTGTTCAATGTAAAGCTTGCAGAGTGGTCGAAAAATCCGGAACGAACCATTCGCCGATCAAAAGCGGTGGGCGAACCCCCGCTAATGCTGGCAGTATCAGTGCTTGAAGCGCTGTCGATGGCTGTTGCCAGCGTGGCAGACTACGCCATCTGTCCCAGGCTCAATACCCCGGCCACACCCGAAGTGATACTATCAGCGGTTGAAAAACTGAAGGCTGAGATCTGAACACGGCGCTGGCAGACCAGCCGCCAACACCATTGAGGAAGCTATCATGCAGGAAACACGTTTTAACCTGACCGACAGACGCGCGGTTATCACCGGTGGTGCACAAGGGATTGGCCGAGCCGTTGCAGAACGATTTCTGGATTCGGGGGCGACCGTTGCTCTGTGGGACATCGACCCTTTGCTGGAGAAGACCACAGCCGAGCTGCAAACAGCACACGGTAACGATCGCGTGGTTTCCGCCAATGTAGATGTCGCAAACTACCCGCAGGTTGAAGAAGCTGCTCAATCCCTGATCTCAAGCTGGGGTAATATCGACATTCTCTGTGCCAATGCCGGTATTGCAGGGCCTACTCACACCTTGTGGGATTACCCGCTTGACGATTGGAACGCAGTGCAGTCAATCAATATCAATGGCGTTTTTCATTGCTGCAAAGCTATCGTCCCCAATATGATCAGTCAGAACTATGGTCGTATCATCAATACGGCATCGATTGCAGGCAAGGAAGGCAATCCCAATGCATCTGCCTATTCAACTTCCAAAGCGGCTGTCATCGGCATGACCAAATCGTTGGGCAAAGAACTCGCAGAGCACAATATATGCGTTAACTGCATTACACCGGTCACCGCCGACACCCGCATACTTGATCAGATCAGTGAAGAATTTATTGAATACATGCGCAGCAAGATTCCGCGCGGGCGTTTTATCACTGTTCAGGAAATTGCCGGAACCATCGCCTGGATGGCCAGCGAGGAAAATAGATTTACGACGGCGGCAGTCTATGATTTATCCGGCGGTCGCGCTACCTATTAGGGCTTGTTCGCAGCCACTATTCAATTGCGCTAGCCATCAGGTGTTGCTCAAATCAGCACCCTGCCAACCCGGAGACATTTTTTTATGAAAGTCGTTGCTGCCAATGCGTCACCGTTCGCCAGAAAAGTTCGTATTATTATCGAAGAGCAAGGCCTGACCGACAGTGTGGAAATCGTCGATCCGGGTGCTGTGACACCAGTATCGAATAACGAGATACTGAACGCTGCCAGCCCGCTGGGCATCCTGCCGGTACTGGTTCTTGATTCCGGAGAATCAATTGTCGATTCCAGAACCATCTGCGACTACCTGAACGACGTTTCCGCTGAGCGGGGCGCTCAATCACTTTATCCCGAAGCACAGGATGAGCGCTATCAAACCCGCTCACTGGCCGCGCTGACAGATGGCATGATGGACGTTGCGGTCGCGATGCGTTACGAGACAGCATTGCGTCCCGCAGAGCTGCAATGGCCTGAATGGCTGGAGAAACAACAGGAAAAGCTGGTTCGATCACTGGACTATCTGGAGTCACGTGTCGGTGGCCTTGCGACTGATCGACTGATGATGGGAGAAATCGGCGTTGCCTGCATACTCGGCTACATGGACTTTCGTTTCCCAGATACCGACTGGCGCGCTGGCCGGGCAGGCCTGGCCACATGGTTTGAAAAGGTCTCTAGCCGAAAAAGCCTGCAGGATACGGTGCCGGCTTGAGGTTTAATCAACGAAGGGCAAAAGAGTGACAGATGGATGCCCGCCTCCGCGGGCATGATGATTAGTTTACGCTCAGCGCAGCTTCTGATTAATTTTCTGTAAAGCCTCATTACCCGGGCACAATTGATCCTGTGACAGGCTGTTAAGCGGCTTGTCATTGATCTTCATCATTGAATGGAAATCAGGCTCACCGGTATCAATGTAAATGAGGCCGGTCAGAATTTGACCAGCGTCGCGGCTGTCAGCCAGCGCATTGATGGCCTGTCTGCGATCCTGTGGATCGTGATCGGGTGCAGTTTTTGACAAGTTAAGCACCGAGCCATCATGCAAGTTCAGCGAATGATTTTGACCTTCGCCATAGTGTGCTGTTATCTCGGAGCGGGACGGAACAAAGTCAACAATGTTTCCTGTCTGCACATGCTCGCGGGTGTAATCGTAGCTCTTGGTCGAACCATGATGGTTGTTAAAAGTGACACAGGGAGAAATAACGTCCAGCAGAGCAAACCCCCGGTGCGCGATAGCGGCTTTGATCAGCGGTACCAATTGCTCTTTATCACCGGAAAAGCTGCGCGCAACAAAAGTTGCCCCGATTTCCAGCGCGACGCCGACCAGATCGATATTTTCAAATGGATTGATCGCACCCGCCTTGGAACGCGAGCCCTCATCTGCTGTCGCTGAATCCTGCCCCTTGGTCAGACCATAGCAACCATTGTTCTCGACCATATAGAGCATATTCATATTACGCCGCACCACATGAGCAAACTGCCCCATACCGATGGACGCACTGTCACCATCACCGGAAACACCGATGTAGGTGAGCTCATGATTGGCTACGTAGGCACCGGTGGCAACAGACGGCATGCGACCATGCACCGAATTGAATCCATGCGATTTATTCAGAAAATAGGTTGGAGATTTTGACGAACACCCAATTCCCGACACCTTGGCAATCCGGTGCGGTTCCAGATCAAGTTCCCAACAAGCCTGCACCACCGCAGCACTGATCGAGTCGTGGCCACAGCCGGCACACAAAGTCGACAGCGCGCCTTCGTATTCAGCACGAGTAAACCCGAGCGCATTGGACGGCAACTGGGGGTGACGAAATTTGGGTTTGTAGAAACTCATCGTAATTCACTCGCTCGCTGCAATCAGGAGGTGCTGGCGGGCACGGCCACCGAATGTTGCAATACATTGATGATCTGTTCGGCAATCACATCGGCACTGATCGGGATGCCATTGTAGTGGAGCACGGACACCAGTTTGGATGGATCACAAGACAACTCAGATAACAGCACGGTACGCATTTGCGCATCACGATTTTGTTCGACGACAAACACATAATCGTGAGCGTTTATAAAGTCGGTCACACTGTCGTGGAATGGCACCGCCAATATCTGTAAACAATCGAGCGCAACGCCCTGGCTTTTGGCAAGATCTCTGGCTTCCAACACCGCGTCAGCCGAGGTGCCGTAGTACATCACACCATAGGAATTGCCGTCTGACTGGATAAGCGGCTCAGGCAACCAGGCCGGTGCTGCTTTCCACTTGGCCAGCAGTCTCTCCATGTTCTTTTCATAAGCCGGGCTCTTCTCGGTGTACAACGCATATTCATCTCGCGACGTGCCTCGGGTAAAAAATGCGCCTTTTTCCGGATGGGTGCCAGGCAAGGTCCGCCAGGTGATATGGTCGCCATCAACATCCAGGTAGCGACCAAACTCATCCAGCTCGTCCAGCTGCTCGCTGGACAATACCTTGCCACGATCATATTTACGCTCGTCATCCCAGTGAAGCGCTTCCGACATACATTCATTCATACCCAGATCAAGATCGGTCAGAATGATAATCGGTGTTTGTAGTCTTTCGGCCATATCAAAAGCGGCAGCAGTGAGATCGAAACACTGTTTCGGGTTGGCCGGAAACAGGCAGACATGGCGTGTATCGCCATGCGACGCATACACACAACTCAGAATATCGCCTTGCTGAGTACGGGTAGGCATACCGGTAGAGGGACCGGTACGTTGCACATCGATCAGTACTGCCGGTACTTCAGCGAAATAGGCCAGCCCCAGAAATTCGGTCATCAGGGATACACCGGGGCCGCTGGTTGCGGTGAAAGCCCGGGCACCGTTCCAGCCTGCTCCAATCACCATTCCCATGGCGGCCAGTTCATCTTCAGCCTGGATAACCACATAATCCTTGCGGTCGGCTTCCTTGTCATAGCGCATTTGACTGGCATAGGATTCGTAGGCCTCGGCGACCGAAGTCGACGGCGTAATCGGGTACCAGGCGGCAACTGATGCCCCGCCGTAGACAGCGCCCAGACCGCAGGCGGAGTTGCCAGTCATCATGATTTGATCACCAACTCTATCGCTGCGTCTGACATTCATACCCAATGGGCAGCTGTACATTTCACCCATCGTTTTGTATCCCAGGCGCAAGGCATCACAGTTGGGCTTGATCAATTTTTCCTTGTGAGCAAATTGCTCTGCAATGAGTTTATCAAACACCGCAAGCTCCATATCAAGCAATGCAGCCAGAGCTCCCACGTAAATAACATTTTTAAACAATTGACGCAGTCGCGCATCGTCATATTCGCGATTGGTGATATCGGTCAGAGGCAAGCCGATATAATTGATATCACGTCTGATCAGGCGAATATCAAGAGGTCGAGTGTTGTCATAAAAAAAGTAACCGCCGGGAAGGACTTCAGCAACGTCATCCAGCTGGCTTTGCGGATTGACTGACACCATCAAGTCGACACCACCACCTCGTTTGGCAAGGTAGCCCTGCTCACTGACTCTTACCTCATACCAGGTTGGCAGCCCCTGAATATTGGACGGGAAGATATTCCTGGGTGCCACCGGCACCCCCATGCGGAAGATCGCCTTGGCAAACAATGTATTGGCACTAGCCGACCCGGAGCCGTTGACATTGGCAAACTTGACGACAAAATCGTTGATCGCGGTGATAGGTGCGACGGAGGATTTCTTCTCGGAGCTTTCTGGTTTTGGCACTTGGACAGTTACCCGATGTTACCTGAAGAGAATTCAGCGATTGATCCGTACTGTGCACTCACGACTGTTCAACAGCTACGGCACATTGCTGACTGAATGAAAACCAATCCCGCTGGCGTCGATATTGATGACCTGGCTTGGTTTGGTGACTTGATAGGTATATTGCTGCATATCCCAGGCGGCAGTCGGACATCGCTCTGCGCACAAACCGCAATGCAGGCAAACATTTTCGTCTTTGACCATAACCCGTTCGGTCGGCAGCGTATCGCTGACATACAGATCCTGATCGAGATCATCGGCAGGAGCACTCAGACGCCCGCGTAAATCAGACTCATCACCATTGGTGGTAAAGGTGATGCAATTGGTTGGGCAGATGTCTACACAGCTGTCACACTCAATGCACTTGCCTTCGATGAACACGGTCTGCACATCGCAGTTAAGGCAACGCTCTGCTTCATGGAAGCCGATATCAGTGTCAAAGCCCAGCTCAACCTCGGCCTTGCGATCACTCAATGCAACACTGGTTTCAAGATGAGGCACCGAGAATCGCTGGTCATGGGTCACCGTGCTGTCATAGGACCACTCGTGAATTCCCATCTTGGTACTGACCATGCTCACATTCGGAGCGGGTCGGGTATTGACAACATCTTTACCACTTAAAAACAGATCGAGCGAGATAGCTGCCTGATGGCCGTGTGCAACTGCCGTAATGATATTCTCGGGCCCGAACGCCGCGTCGCCCCCAAAGAACACTTTTTCGTGGCTGGATTGGAAAGAAACCTTGTCTACCACTGGCTGCCCCCAGTCATCGAAGTCGATACCGGCATCAGCCTCAATCCATGGAAAGGCAACTTCTTGTCCCACAGCAACGATGACATCGTCAGCTGCGATAAACACAGGCTCTTCTCCGGTCGACTCCAGCCGCCTTTTGCCATCGTCATCGTAGACTGACTTGACGCGATCGAAGGTCATACCCACCAGCTTGCCGTTTTCGCAAACAAAAGACAGTGGCGTGTGATCCGGATAGAACGGGATATCCTCACGCTGGGCGTCTTCTTTCTCCCATGGAGAGGCTTTCATATCATCATAGGTGCTACGAACTGTAACGCATACGTTTTCTCCACCTAGACGTCTCGCAGTGCGGCAACAGTCCATAGCAGTATTGCCGCCACCAAGCACGATCACATTTTTCCCGATCGAGCTGGTGTGTTCAAAGGCCACGTTGAATAACCAGTTGATACCGATATGAACATTAGCGTCAGCTTCCTGCCTGCCAGGAAGATCCAGATCTCGGCCGCGAGGTGCGCCGGTTCCGACAAACACCGCATCATAGGGCTGCTGCAATATGGCTTTCATACTGTCGACACGCTGCTGGAAAAACTGGTTTACCCCCATATCCAGTACATAACCGACTTCTTCATCGAGCACAGTTTCCGGCAGCCTGAACGAAGGAATCTGACTGCGCATAAACCCACCTGCTTTCGGGTTTTCATCGTACAAATCGATGCTGTAACCGAGCGGCATCAAATCGCGAGCGACTGTCAAAGATGCAGGACCAGCGCCAATCAGCGCAATCCGTTTGCCGTTTTTGTCAGCCGGAATATCAGGCAGATAGGTGGTGATATCCCCCTTGTTGTCGGCAGCAACCCGCTTCAACCGGCAAATTGCTACAGGCTCTTGTTCCAATCTGCCACGTCGACAGGCAGGTTCACAAGGGCGGTCGCAGGTCCGCCCGAGTACCCCCGGGAACACATTGGATTCCCAGTTAACAAGATAGGCTTCGGTGAATCGCCGCCGTGCTATCAGGCGGATATATTCGGGAACAGGTGTGTGTGCGGGACAGGCATACTGACAATCCACCACCTTGTGAAAGTACTCGGGGTTCTTGATATCGGTTGGGCGCATCACTCTTTCAACTGAGCCGGATTTCGGTTAGGTCACTCCAGATTACCCTTAACTATAGACCTGTTCGCGGCGAAACGCCGCCAGTGCTGCAATAGTTAACATGGCCGGTTCCTGTCCGACGACTGTACAAATACTCACACAACCCTGAAAAGACTGCAACTTGAGCGTTATCTGCCAGCTCTGACACCTATGACCGCAGCTACGATCGATCAGGTTTACCGTATGCTGGACAAGGCCTGCAGACACTTTTCAACATCATCCTGATCGTTGTAGACATGGGCTGATATTCGCAGGCGCGCATCCCCGGCGTAAGTTCCCCAGACCATCACCTGATGCTCCCGCAGAGTTTGCGCTATTTCATCCACTCGATCAGTCATCAAACAGACATTTCCGGCGCGAAACTCAGCCGGGGCCGGCGTCATTACTTCCCAGCCTTGATCAGTCAGACCGTGGTGCAGCGCCCCGGTCAGTTTTAGTGCATGTTCTTCAATGCTGTGTATTCCTGTCGCCAGTAAAGCATCGAGTGCATTGTTGAGCAGGTAAATACTGACGTAAGACGGATTGCCCGGAATAAAACGATCCGCATCGGAGCGTAGTGTCATCTCCAGCGGCGCTCGCCACCCGCCAGCGGCAGACACGCTGTTCCAACCCAGAAACGGCGGCTCAAGCTCAGGGAAGCGTTCACGGTTGCAATAGAAGATCGCACATCCATGCACCCCGAGCAGCCATTTGTAGCAGCTGCTGACCACGACATCAGCCAGCGAGGCATCCACATCAACGACGCCCACCGCATGGGTCGCATCCAGAACCAACCGTGCACCACGCTGACGCACCAGAGCAGACAATGCGGCAAGATCCATACGCTGCCCGGTAAACATACTCACATGACTGATCAACACAACTCGTGTCCGTTCATCAATCAAGGAATCAATCGACTCAAGGTCTACGCACCAGTCACGGTGACGCGCGATACGAATCTCTACACCTTGATCAGCCAGTCGCGTCCACGGGTAAACACCAGACGCAAACTCCACATCAGCGATGACAACATTATCACCTGCCTGCCAGGACAGGCCGTACATCACCGCATTGATGCCTTCCGACGCAGAACCCAGCAAGGTCACATCATCGACTTCCACCGACAGCAATTGTGCACACTGCTCCCGCGTCGTTTTAAGCACCGCGTCCTGCTTCTCGCGAGTACGCTCACCCATCGATTTATCCCGCATAAACCGATTGAATGCCTGTTCGTGCGACTTAAGCATCGGACTCTCACCACCGGCACACAGGTGCGTGACCTCCTCAAGCCCGACAAATTTATCTCTGGATATCAACATTGAGCACTCTCCGGCAAGCTGCAGCCAACCTGTTTGATTTGAGTATACTCTGCACACTGACACTCAGGGCAACCCGGCCGTGGCATGCAGAATCGGGCGGGCCATCATGAACGAGGCATAAACCTAATGAAATCCATTCTGATCACCGGCTGTTCTTCCGGCATAGGGCTGCAGACCGCTCATGATTTGCGACAGCATGGTTGGCAAGTGCTGGCAACCTGCCGCAAGCAGGCAGACTGCGACACCCTGGAAAAAGACGGCTTTACCAGCTTTACACTGGACTATGCCGATCCACAGTCTGTCAAAGACGCCAGCGCCCAGGCGCTGGAACTGTGTGAAGGCAAACTACAGGCAGTGTTCAATAATGGGGCCTTTGCCAGCCCCGGGCTGGTAGAGGATCTGCCACGCGAGGCCCTGCGCGACATATTCGAGACCAACGTGATCGGTCAGATTGATCTGATCAACCAGCTGTTGCCGGTCATGCGAGCGCAGGGAGAGGGAACGATAATTAACTGTTCGTCGGTGTTGGGCTTTACCGGTTTGCCGTTCAGGGGTGCCTATTGCGCTTCGAAATTTGCCCTTGAAGGTCTGTCCGATGTGTTGAGGATGGAATTGCGCGATACGCCGATCCATGTGGTGTTGATAGAGCCGGGCCCGATTACCAGTCAAATCCGCGAAAACTCGATCCCGCATTTTGAGAAATGGATAAACGTGGCTCAATCCGCGCAGCGAGAACGCTACGAAAGTGAGTTCAACCCAAGGCTTTACAAAAATACAAACAAACCTGACCGTTTTGAGCTGCCCGCTTCTGCGGTTAGTGCAAAGGTGATCAAGATACTCGACAGTAACAATCCGAGACCACGCTACTACGTGACCACACCAACCTACATCTCCGGCGTGCTCAAAAGACTATTGAGTACACGCAGCTTCGACAGTTTTCTCGCCCGCTGGTAGCTGTTTTGGGGGGGCTTTTCCGGTGACGAATCTGAATAGTCACTTTAATTAGTTTTACCGGGAATGGACTATTAAGATATAACTTGGCACTGATTTATATTTGGCACAGGGATGTGCCAACAAATAGAGCGTCTTTTCGCTCTATTTGGAGGAACCGGGAAACGACGCTTTTCCGGTGACGAATCTGAATAGTCCATGGATGGACTATTCAGATATAAACTCAGACCGCCTTAAGTATCTCATTGACGCTGTCCTTGGCATCGCCAAACAGCATGCGCGTATTCTCGCGGAAGAACAACGGGTTTTCTACGCCGGCGTAGCCTGTGGCCATACCACGCTTGGAGACGATAACCGTGTCCGCTTTCCAGACTTCAAGAACCGGCATGCCGGCAATCGGGCTGCCCGGATCATCCAGCGCTGACGGATTGACGATGTCGTTGGCACCGATCACGATGACCACATCAACATCACCCAGTTCGTCATTTATTTCGTCCATTTCAAGCACGATGTCATACGGAACATTGGCTTCAGCCAGCAACACATTCATGTGACCGGGCATCCGACCGGCAACAGGATGAATAGCGAACCGTACATTCACGCCCTTGTCACGGAGTTGCTTGGTCAACTCGGAAACGGGATGTTGCGCATGTGCCACAGCCATACCATAGCCCGGCACGATAACCACTTCACTGGCATCCCCAACCAATTGAGCAACCTCATCAGCACTGATTGCGACTGCTTCACCCTGCTCGCCATCAGCAGCAGAAGCAACACCACTCGGTGTACCAAAACCACCCATGATTACACTGAAAAACTTGCGATTCATTGCACGGCACATGATATAGCTGAGGATTGCCCCACTGCTTCCCACCAGAGCCCCGGTCACGATCAACAAATCATTCGACAACATAAATCCGGTGGCCGCCGCCGCCCAGCCCGAATACGAGTTGAGCATCGAAATCACTACCGGCATATCCGCACCACCAATGGCCATCACCATATGGATGCCAAAGGCAAAAGCCAGTAGCGTCATAATCACGAGCAAGGTAGCGCCAAACCCTTTGCCGGCACCGAGGAATATAAACAGGATAATCAGACAGACAACACCGATACCGGCATTCAAGAGATGTCTGTGGGGCAGCATCAATGGCGCACTACCGATCTTGCCGTTCAATTTCCCCCAGGCGACAACAGATCCGGTGAATGTCAGGGCACCGATCAGTATCCCGAGATAAACCTCAACGCTGTGAATGGTGTGAGCGGTGCCAACGAGATTATTGTCAGGATCCAGGTAACTGGCAAAGCCGACCAACACCGCAGCCAGCCCGACAAAACTGTGCAGAATCGCGACCAACTCCGGCATCTGCGTCATCTCGACCCGGGATGACAGGTAAGCACCGATCGCGCCCCCGATCAGCATCATCACAATCAGCAAGCCGTAACTGCTGACATCTCGACCCAGTATGGTGGCAATGATGGCGATCCCCATACCCACCATGCCAAACAGGTTGCCACGCCCGGCGGTCTCCTGTTTGCTCAACCCGGCCAGACTCAAAATAAAGAGTATTGCGGCAACAATATAAGCTGCAGTAACTATTCCCGAATTCATCGCAGTCTCCTTATTTTCTGAACATTTTCAGCATACGCTGAGTGACGAGAAAACCGCCGGCAATATTGATGCTGGCGATCAGGATTGCAATGGCAGCAAGAAAGACTACAAATCCTGATCCAGAGGATATTTGCAGTAATGCGCCGATTACGATAATTCCGCTAATGGCGTTGGTGACACTCATCAACGGCGTATGCAAACTGGGGGTAACGTTCCAGATGACCTGGTAGCCAATAAAACAAGCCAGCACGAACACCGTAAAATGGCTCATAAAATCCGGTGGTGCAACAGACCCAAGCAACAATAAGGCAAGCACACCGACGGCAGCCGCGATCAACACCGATTTGGATTTTTCGGCTGTTGTCATTTCACTGGCCTGGGCGACCACTGGTGGCGCGGCGGCAGGGGTAGCCGGTGCAGCACTAAGCTTTGGCGCTGGTGGCGGCCAGGTTATTTCGCCTGCATCGACAACGGTCGTACCACGAATAACCTCGTCTTCCATATTGACTACTGGCTTACCGTCCTTGTCCGGTGTCAGATCGGTCAACAAATGCCTGAGATTGGTGCCATACAACTGACTTGATTGGGCTGCCATACGGCTGGGCAAGTCGGTGTAACCGATCAGTTTGACACCACCATGCTCAACGATTTCATTGGCACGCGTCAGTTTGCAGTTACCACCCTGTTCTGCAGCCAGATCCACCAACACACTACCTGGCTTCATCGATTCGATCATGTCGGTTGTGATTAATTCAGGTGCAGGCTTACCCGGAATCAGAGCCGTGGTGATGATGATATCCACCTCTTTGGCTTGCTCCCGAAACAAGGCCATCTCGGCATCGATAAATTCTTTACTCATGACCTTGGCATAACCACCAGTGCCACTTCCCTCTTCTTCAAAGTCCAGCTCGAGGAACTCGGCTCCCATGCTCTCGACCTGTTCTTTAACTTCAGGGCGGGTATCGAAGGCTCGTACCATTGCACCCATGCCTCGCGCAGCACCAATCGCTGCAAGACCTGCAACTCCGGCACCTATGACCATCACTTTGGCCGGTGGTACTTTTCCGGCAGCAGTGACCTGACCAGTAAAAAACCGCCCGAATTGATTGGCCGCCTCAACCACTGCCCGATAGCCACCGATATTAGCCATCGAACTCAAGGCATCGAGCTTTTGAGCTCTGGAGATGCGCGGTACCGAATCCATCGCCATGACGGTCACCTTGCGTGCAGCGAGGCGGTTCATTAATTCCTCGTTCTGAGCGGGCCAGAAGAAACTGATCAGGATTGCGCCTTCCTTGAGCAGCTCAACTTCGTCTCCGGTCGCAGACTGTCCCGGTGCACGCACCTTGAGAATGATATCGCCAGCAGCCCACAGCTTGCGCGAGTCTGATTCCACGCGCACACCCGCATCGGTGTAGGACTGATCACTGAAATTGGCGAGCTCACCGGCACCGGCCTCGATCACGATGTCGTAGCCCAGCTTCTGGATATGTCCGGCGGTTTCCGGGGTCAGAGCGACTCGCTGTTCACCTGGATAACTTTCCTTGGGTACGGCAATTAGCATATTGCAAGCTCCGGATTGTTGGAGTATCGGGCGTAACCGATTGAATTACGTCAAATTGGATTGCCTTGAGTATAACGCCACCAGATTGCAAAATCGCCAAATTGTTTACTATGGTGACTATTGGTCGATAATCGTTGGACCAGAGTTTGAACCCAAGTATCATATCGGTGTTAGCTGGCGTTACCGCCAAACACGAGTTTCGTTCAACAGTCACCAAGGTGATTATCAGGAGAAAGACTATGTGGTTTGTCACCATCATTTTGCTGGGCGTGGCAGTCATACTCGCGCTGTGGGGTCTGGATGAAAAAGGCAGGCTTGAAAAACTTGAAGCCGAGCAACAAAAACGCAAGTAACTCTGCTTCTATTTGTCTGCTTCATCCTCGAAAAATACCGAATCTGCGGCAAGACGCGCCCGGTTTTGCGCTGACCCAATCGGCTTAAAAAATGAGAATCACTTGGCGTTAGTGGGACAGGCTGGGCCGGAAAAGCGAAACACTGCGCTTAGACGCGGTTTCATCTATCCTTAAACTCATGCAAACGATACCCAACAGCGGTATCATTACGAATGTTTTTTGGCCTTGGTTGTCATCAGAGGGCCTGAATACAGTCACGCTATACCGGCATATTACTGATATTGGAGGATTTTCATGTCTAGAAGAAAATTTTTGAAAGCCGGCGCAGGTGTTGCCGGAGCTACAGCAGCAGTTGCGTCAACCGGGCTGATTACCTCAGCTCCAGCCATCGCGCAGGAAAAAACCAAACTGACCGTCGTTTCCACCTGGCCACGTGACTTCCCGGGTCTCGGCCTCAGCGCACAGCGTCTTGTCGCTCGAATTGCCGAACTCTCTGAAGGTCGAATCGAAACCGAATACTTCGCAGCTGGCGAACGTGTAGGTGCGTTCGATTCTTTCGACGAGGTTGCTTCAGGTAATGCCCAGGCTTATATCGCTGCGGACTACTACTGGAAAGGCAAGCACCCCGCATGGGCCTACTTCACCGCGGGACCAATGGGTTTGACAACCACCGAGTGGACCTCCTGGATCAATTTTATGGATGGACAGACTCTGTGGGACGAAGTCGCCGATGGTTTTGGCCTGAAGTGTCTGCCTTGCGGATCAACCGGCTGCCAGATGGGTGGTTGGTTCAACAAGGAAATCGAATCTGCTGATGATTTGAAAGGTCTGAAAATGCGTATTCCGGGTCTGGGTGGCGATGTTATGGCCAAGCTCGGCGCTTCTCCCGTCTCTCTGCCAGGTGGCCAGATTTATGAAAACCTGGTTTCAGGCGCCATCGATGCGACCGAATGGGTAGGTCCTTACAATGACTACTTCATGAAGTTTTATGAAGCAGCCAAGTACTATTACTACCCCGGTATGCACGAAGCAGGCAGCAGCTTGTCTTTCGGCATGAACAAAGAATGGTGGTCTGGACTGTCCAAGTCTGATCAGGAAGTGATCCGCGCTGCCTGCCAGGAAGAGCACTCTCACCAATACCACGAGACCGTTGCCAACAACGGTGCGCACCTCGCCAAGCTGGTTGATGAGCATGGTGTGGAACTGCGTGAATTCAATGAAGATATCTATGACAGCTTCGGTGAAGCAGCTGCCGAAGTTTTTGAAGAAACCCGCGATCACAGCGCTCTGGCGGCCAAGGTACATGACAGCTTCGATGCTGCACGTTCCGAGCTCGGCGGCTGGATGAAGCTGGCGGCGGTTGGCTATAGCGTACAACGCAACCGCGTTCTGGATATCTAGGCGCTCTGATAACCAGCCGTTCTGATAATAAAAAACGGCAGCAACACATTTTAAAGGTCAAAAGACTGACCTTAATGCATAAATTCGGGGCCTTTGGGGCCCCGTTTTTTTTTGATCTCCACCTCATCTTCACATCTCACCGGCAACAACGGCCAACAGGGCCGATTTCAAGAAATTTGTGCCTGTCAGAAACGTCATTCGACTGTACAATAGCTGCTTCATTCAAGATTCGGCTGTGATTTCGATGCAAACTGAACTTGCCAGACCAGCCCCGATCATGCGGTTTTTCGGCTGGTCCATGCTTTTTTTACTGGTTACCTACCTGCTGAACAACTATTTGGTCGTGAGCAAGGATTGGCCGGGTATTACACCGCTGTTGAACGGCGGTGACATGTCCACTCAAAGCCTGATAGCCACCGCAATCTATGCGAGCGGATTTATTCTGGCGCTACTGTATGTCGTGAGTACCCTGCGTAAACCACTGCGTGATGACGCAGCACGCATCACCCGATTTAACACGTATCTGGTTCGAGGTTTTTTCTGGGCCGTGGTATTTATCGGTCTGGCTGATATGGCCATCTCTTTCTTGCGGGTTGAAGGTCTGTTGCCACAAGTCATGGGGGAAGAGCTTTCAAAACAGCTGGGCCGCTCGCAGTTTCGAGGTATGTACGTCCATGTCCCGTTGCTTGCACTGGGTATGGTGGTGGCCTTGATGACACGAACACTGGGCTTTCATTGGCTGGCACTGCTAATCGTGGCTGCCGAACTGACCATCGTTTTCACACGCTTTATTTTTTCCTACGAACAGGCGTTTATGGGTGACCTTGTCAGGTTCTGGTATGCAGCGTTATTTCTGTTTGCCAGCGCCTATACACTGTTGGAAGAAGGGCATGTCCGGGTTGACGTTTTCTACCATAGTCTGCGCAATCGCACCAAAGGTGCTGTCAACGCCTGGGGGGCCATCATTCTCGGCATGTCCTTGTGCTGGACCATCATCATCATCGGGTTCAAGGGCAAAGCCTCAATTATCTACGGGCCATTGTCCAATTTTGAAGTCTCCCAATCGGGTTTTGGCATGTATACAAAATACTGGATGGCAGGGTTTCTGGCAGTGTTTGCCATCACCATGCTGATACAGTTTGTCAGCCAGATGTTTGATTCATACGCTGACTTCCGAGGTGAACCAGGAGGACGTCTGGCAGCACAGGATGCTCGAGACAAAGCTGAACTCCAGAAAGCAGCTCTGGATTTGGCGGCCAATACAAAAGCACAACCAGCAGCTTAGAGACGCGGACCATGGAACTTCTATTTCTTGCACTGCTGATTCTGTTATTGGCTTTCGCCCTGGGATCTGGCTATCCGGTTGCCTTTGCCTTGCCGGGAGCTGCCATCGTCACCATCGCCATCGCTGCTATCTGCGGCTACTTGTTTGCGGGAGGCAATGTCGATGCTTACTTTGCGCAAGATGGTCCAAGCCAATGGCTGAGTGCCGGTGTTACCAACTTGCGCGGCATTTACTGGGAAGTTGAGCGCGACACGCTGATTGCCATCCCGCTGTTCATCTTTATGGGGATCATGCTGCAACGCTCCAAAATTGCTGAGGACCTGCTCGTGACCATGGCGCAGTTGTTTGGTCCGGTGCCTGGTGGTCTGGGTATTTCGGTGGTGTTTGTAGGAGCTTTGCTGGCTGCTACCACCGGTATTGTCGGTGCCACTGTAGTCGCCATGGGCCTGATTTCATTGCCGGTCATGCTGCGCAATAACTACTCTCAATCACTGGCTACCGGTACCATCGCCGCCTCCGGTACGCTTGGCCAGATTATTCCGCCATCGATTGTGTTGATCATACTGGCAGACCAACTCGCCAGCGCAACAGATCAGGCAGGTACAGCCCGAAAGGCCCTGCACAAAGCCGCCACCGGCGAACTGACCATGCCATCGGAATTCGCGGTGACCTCCACCAGCGCAGGAGAAATGTTTCTCGGTGCTTTGGTACCGGGCCTGGTACTGGTCGCGCTCTACATGCTGTACATACTGATTTACGCACTGTTGCGACCTGCAAATGCGCCGGCTGTGCGTCTCGAAACATCACGCAATCTTGCCTTCCTGGGTAAGGTACTGGGCACTCTGGTGCCACCGCTGACGCTGATATTTCTGGTGCTCGGTTCGATCATTACCGGCATCGCGACTGTAAACCAGGCGGGTGCGATCGGTGCTGCAGGTGCACTGCTGATGGCTGGTTACCGGCTAAAGGACGGCAAACGCAAATATGCTCCGGCTGTACTGGCACTGGTGGCAATGATCGGTATCGGAGTTGCGCTGACCTACTTTGACACCAACATCAGAAACATCAAAACACAACACGATATGATCGGTGTCGGATTTTCGGTGTTCGTGGTGGGCTTACTGGTGTTTGCCCTGATCTGGAGCGGTATTCGTGTCAATCGCGACAACACCCTGCACGAAGTCATGATCGAGACCGCCAAGGCAACCTCACTGGTTTTCATCATCCTGCTGGGTGCCGCCATGCTGACCGCTGCGTTTCGCGCCTTTGGTGGTGAGGAGTTGGTCAGGGATTATCTAAACAGCCTGCCCGGGGGCTTCTGGACCAAGTTCATCATCGTGATGGCGGTTATTTTCGTCCTCGGTTTCTTTCTGGATTTTATCGAAATAGCGGTTGTCGTGGTGCCGATAGTAGCGCCTATCCTGCTCGCTGATCCGTCTGCCAATATCACAGCAGTGTGGCTTGGTGTCATGATCGGGCTGAATATACAAACCTCATTTTTAACGCCACCTTTCGGCTTTGCCCTGTTCTATTTACGCGGTGTCGCACCGGCCGTCGTTAAAACGATCAACATGTACAAAGGGGTGATTGCCTTTATCGTGCTGCAAATCATTGCGCTCGGAATCGTCGGATATTACCCACCACTGGTTAACTACCTGCCGAATAGATTGTCGTTACTTTCAGAAACAGCACCACCTCCGCGTAACCCGAAATTGCAGTACTGCATTGAGGAATACACGACAAGGCAACTGACAGAAAACGGTTCCGCACTGCAAGCAGCAATCGACAATGCCAATGCGCTGGATCTTTCGGTGTTACCGAAGAAAATGGCCAAAGCGGTCGCTGGCAGCCTGGCGTCGGCAGAGGAAGCGATCACGATGCTGGGCGAAGCCAACGCTGCTGAACGCACCGTCAGCGAGAATGCTGAAGCCTACCGACCCATTCACCGGGAAGTGCGCGATATTGAGCAAGCCATGCGCACGGT
>CALFCE010000338.1 GCA_937951215.1 uncultured Granulosicoccaceae bacterium | reverse complement strand
GGTTACCCGATGTAACGAGTATCGCCCCAGCATCAGCGTTAACGACCCTGCCCTCATTTTATAGCGCTGGACCTGTTCGGCCCGATTGTGCAACACATCGCCGACGGCATCATAGCAGGGGTCCTCTTCGGTGCGGATATCCGCAGCACATTCAAACACGCCACCTGCCTTTGGCTCACCCAGATTGATAATGGTGGTAAAAACAGCGCGATCAAAATGCCAACCAGTCCAGCATCCGGGTTTGTAGATTTGCACCACCAGTGCGTTGGTCGGATCCTCATGCAAATAGACTTGGCTATTTCCGGTCAAGGCCGCAATAAAATCGCACAGTGGCTGCCACTCGTATAACGCATTCATCGCCGTGTTTTGCAGATTATGCCGGCCCATACAGTGAGTTTTGGAACCCAGCACATCAGGTGGGATCTCGCCGGGGAAGTTATCAAAGTAGGCCTGTGCACCATGAACGCTGTAAAAAGCATCCGGCATGCGTTCATATACCTCGCCTCGATACTGCTCAATAGCGGCGGGGGTCAGAAATCCTTCCAGATTAACCAGCCCGGACCCGGATAGTTTCTCTCGCCATCGGGTTACCAGCTGCTGGTATTCATCAGAATGAGGTTGATCGATCGGATAGTCCGACAAATTGATATAGTCAGGATTCATCGAATAACCCACATGCTACAACCCTGGCATTGAAAAACCGACACCCGATAACGTTTCTGCCAGAGCCAGTTGTTGACTACTGTCAATCTCCGTCAAGGGCGGACGTACACGCATCCAGTCAGGATCATTTCCATGATGAGCAATCATGGCTTTTAACGCTGCGATCATCACATAGCCCTGGAAGGAATCTCGTACAGCATCAAGCTGCTGTTGTTTTTCCTCGGCACCAGACTCGGTATAGTGCTCGAACAAATGGGCAATTGCAGCGGGATTGACATTGGCAGTTGCGCTGATGCAACCCGCCCCTCCAGCCAGTAGAGTTGACAACAGGAAGGTTTCGGAACCGGCAAATACGTCAAAGCCATCCGGTTGGAACTGCTCAAGCATACCCTGTGTGTTACTCCAGTCGCCAGAGCTGTCCTTGATTCCTGCAATGGTACCCGGATACTCTTTTAAAAGCCCTTCAATCAAGGGATAGGTAATGGGCACATTAGACACCTGGGGTATGTGATAGAGATAAATTCGTAGATTGTTATCTCCTACCTTCTGAATGACTTCCGAGTAAAATTTGTGAAGGCCCTCATCACTCACACCCTTGTAGTAAAACGGGGGCAACATCAGTACACCGGCACAACCGTGATTAACGGCAGCGGTTGTCAATTCCACTGCTTCTGTGATGGAGCAGGCACCCGTGCCCGGCATCATGCGATGGGAAGGTAAGCCACGATCTATCAGGTAATCCAGAAGATGGCGCTTTTCGCCAAGCGAGAGAGAATTGGCTTCCGAATTGGTACCGAAAACAGCCAATCCCACATTACTCCGGATCAGCCACTCGCAATGTGCAGCAAGCCGCGCAGCATCGGGTTCAAGCGATGCGGTGAACGGTGTAACTACCGGGCTCAATACGCCTCTGATCGCGCTATTTTCTGTCATGCTGAAACATTCCTGCTTGGGTTATCAACCGTTTCTGTTGAATCCGGCCTGCTTTTCAAGCACCCGGCATACCGATGCCGTATCAAGCTTGTGTTGACCGTTTTTCAACGCAGTTTCGTAAAATTCTGTACAAACATCAAACAATGACATCGGGCAACCAACAGTGTCGGCAAATTGTTTGATAGTTTTTATATCTTTCTGCCATACATCCATTTTCATGGTGGCATCGGAATAGTCATCATTTACCATCATCGGTGCTCGCAACTCAAAGATACGGGAGTTGCCCGCTCCCTGACTGACAACATCGTACACCAACTGCGGATCCATCCCTGCCTTCTGCGCCAGAACCATCGCTTCTGCCGAGGCCACATTGTGGATATGAACCAGATGATTGGCAATGAACTTCATCTTGCTACCGTTGCCGAATTCACCGACATAAAAATTCAACCTGGCAATCCCCTCCAGGACGGCTTCAACCCTGGTGCTACTGTCCTTGTCGCCACTGACATAGACAGAAAGATCTCGCGACCTTGCCTGAGAACCAGTACCACTGACTGGACAATCCAATATCTGTATCGCAGATTCTGACAGTTTCTTATGTGCAGCCAGTTTGTCGTCTATCGGTAATGTCGAGGTTTCGATGACAACTAGATCAGGCTTGGCGGTCGATGCAATTTCCGAGACCACGCGATGGAAGGAATCAATGCCAGGAAGTGACGTAATAACAATCTCTGACTTTTCAACAACCTCTGTAACTGATCCACCAGGCTGGCCACCAATCGATTCCAGCACTTGCATGGGTGCATGTTCTGTATCATAACCACAAACAGCAAACCCGGCACCTAGCAGGTTTTTGCTGTAGGCACCACCCATGATACCCAGCCCGATAACGCCCACTGTTGATATTTCAGGGTTCACCGCAAGCCTCCGAGTGTCATCGAGTCATGCGCTTCCTGCGATGATATTACAGTCAAGTGTTTTCAAGATTGAACTGGTAGGTCGCTGGCCTGTATTCGAAACCCTTCCCGCGAGACTCTACATAACCAATCGACGGAAACGGGATATGGAAGCCGGTCACCGGTATATTGTCTGCCACGACGCTCTCTAAAATACGTCGACGGGAAATTGCGGCAGCGGCGGTGTCGTCATCCATGGAAAAATGCCAATCAGGATGCGCAAACGAGGCGACATAGTGTGCCACGACATCGTTCAAAAGCATCAATCGTTTCGATTCGCTCTCCAGATGAAAGCAAAAATGCCCGGCTGAGTGCCCAAATGCCTCAATGGCAGTCAACTCGGGAACAATGGCAGTGCCGGGTTCAATCAATTTCAAGTGTTCACCCAGTGGAGCTACCACCTTGTTAAACATCCCCATAGTCGCCTGGCGCATCTCGGAGATGTTTTTACCAGCGTTCCAGTAGTCGTATTCCCGCTGCCCGACAATGACCTCGGCATTGGGGAAAGTGGGTTTCCCGGCAGTCATCAGGTTACCGATGTGATCCGGATGACAATGACTAATGGCAACCAGATCGACATCTTCAATGCGATAACCAGCTTCGGCCATTCCGCGGGCAAAAAACCCTGCAGAGGGCATGGGAGCGTTCTCTCCAAAACCCGGATCAACTGCTATCAAACGGGTTTTGGTCTGAATCATCATCCCGACAAAATTGTGCTCCATCGCTGGATACGGCAGCCGGTACTCCTTCGCCAGATCCTCTACCTCAGCAGCAGTCGCATTGGTAGCTACAAAGGGATGCATGTCTGAGCGATGTGCATATCCCTCAAGAATACTGGTAAGCGTTAACTCACCAAGTTTGAACTGGTATATGTGAGGACGAACTGCCTTGCTAGAGCTCATATCATTCAACCGTTGCGCTAATCGGGGAATCAGGGAATCAGTATAGTCGAGCCAGTGGTATCGCCTCGCTCAAATGCTGCATGCACGTCAACCAGCTCTTGCATGGGCCGACGTTGGCTGATATCCACCTTCAACACGCCCTGTTGTACAAGATCAAGAACAGTTGTTGCAGAGTGCTTGAGATCTTCGTTGGACCCAATATAGTTGGCCAGCGTCGGGCGGCAGAAATACAACGACCCCTTGTGTTGCAAGGTGGACGGCGCCACCGCCGGGGCCTCGCCAGTGGTAGCCCCGAAAGAGATAAAATAGCCGCGCGGGGCCAACGAATCGATTGACCCTTCGAAGGAATCTTTTCCAACCGAATCGAACACCACCGGCACCCCTTCATCACCGGTCAGCTCCTTAACACGCTCTGCCACGTTTTCGCTTTTGCGGTCGATGGCATCCGAGTAACCGTGTTGCAAGATATTTTTGCAATTCTCGGCACCCGATGTGACTCCAATCATGCGTGCTCCCAAATGCTTTCCCCACTGCCCTGCAAGATGCCCCACGCCGCCGGAAGCCGCATGAAAAAGCACATCTTGCCCTGACTTAACCGGATAGCAGCGGCACATGAGATACTCCACTGTCATTCCTTTCATCAAAACGGCAGCAGCTACTTCGTCTGATACCTGATCCGGTATCGGGATCAAACGGGCAGCTGGCACATTGCGAACGGTAGCATAAGCACCCAATATCGGTCCGTAAACCACGCGATCACCCGCCTTGAAGTCACTGACTCCTGGACCCGTTTCCACAACCTCCCCGGCAGCTTCCAAACCCAGAGGTGATGGCAGATCCAGAGGGTAATGCCCGGAACGCTGATAAACATCCATATAATTCAGACCGATCGCAGTCTGTTTAACCATTACCTGACCTTCAGCTGGTGCGGCAACCTCAGCTTCCTGAAACTCGATGACGTCTGCCGGCCCTTGTTTGTTAAGGACTACTTGGGTACTTTTCATGTTGCTAATTCTCTTATATATGTCATTTATTAATAACTTGGTCGTCCGTTACCGCACATTCCCGATAGATCGCAATATCAGCCCATTGCAGAATCAGAATATCAGGTTAGGCAAATAGCTGGCGATCTGGGGAAAGGCGGTGATAGATACTATTCCGATCAACATGATTATCCAGTACGGGATCGAACTTTTGAAAATATCCCGAACACCAACCGAACTATCGTGTATCGCCGCCTTGACGGTGTAGACCAATAACCCGAAGGGGGGTGTTAACAAACCCGCTTCGATGGCCAGAATCCCGACAACGCAAAACGCTATCCGGTCAAATCCAAGCGCTGTTGCCAGCGGCTCGAATATCGGTACCGTAAGCAGCATGATGGAAATGGAATCGATGACCATACCTAGTAAAAACCAGACCAGTACGATTAATATCAGGATGGTGATGGGTGACAGGCCGGAGTCCAGAAAGAAATTTTGAATAGCCGTGGTCACACCCGTCATTGCCAGGG
>CALFCE010000337.1 GCA_937951215.1 uncultured Granulosicoccaceae bacterium | reverse complement strand
TACGCTTGGCAGCCGCTTTCTTCTTTGCAGCCTTGCGAACTGGCTTACGCTTGGCAGCTGCTTTTTTCTTTGCAGCCTTGCGGACCGGCTTACGCTTGGCTGCTGCTTTTTTCTTAGCAGCCTTGCGAACTGGCTTCTTCTTGGCTACTGCTTTTTTCTTAGCAGCCTTGCGAACCGGCTTTTTCTTGGCTACTGCTTTCTTCTTGGCAGGCTTACGGACCGGCTTTTTCTTGGCTACTGCTTTCTTCTTGGCAGGCTTACGGACCGGCTTTTTCTTGGCTACTGCTTTTTTCTTGGCAGCGGCTTTCTTAGCAGGTTTGCGCTTTGCGGCTGCCTTTCCAGCTGCCTTCTTTTTTCCGGTTGTTTTTCGCGCGGTCGATTTTGGCGATTTGCGCGTTACCGTTTTCTTGGCACTTTTCGATTTCACGTGGTGTTCCTCAAATATCAGTTAAAGTGACGTCTCGAATAGCAAATAGCGTACACATTTAATAAAAATCCAGATTTTTTTGTGATTTATTGCTTTTTTTTAACCAAAAACACCTGATTTGCACGAAAAGTCGTAATTGGTGAAGCCTTGGGCGCGAATGCGTGTGCGTTAAATATAAATGCAGATCAGCATCAGAACATACAAAACACACCAGAGATAATGAGAAATGAAAATTGGTTTTATTGGTCTTGGCAACGTTGGATCGAAGCTCGCGGGTAATCTTCTAAACAACGGTTATGAGCTGGTTGTTCGTGACCTCGATGATTCCGTTGTACAAACATTTGTTGATCGAGGTGCCACCGCGGCGTTAACGGCGGCTGAGCTAACCAGTATTGTTGATGTGGTGATCACCTGTTTGCCTAATCCTGCTGCATCGGCAAGCGTCGTCGAAGGAGAGGAGGGTGTTCTGCAAGGGTTAAGTGAAGGAAAAACCTGGATGGAAATGAGTACGACAGATGCTGATGAGATCAAAAGGCTGGCCGCCATGGTTGAGAAACTGGGTGCCTCGGCCCTGGAGTGTCCGGTCAGTGGCGGCTGTCATCGTGCAGCTACCGGAAATATCTCTATCTTTGCCGGTGGGGAAAGAGCAACTTTTGATCGTCTGTTACCACTATTGACAACGCTGGGGCGCAGAGTGTTGTACACCGGTGAGTTTGGCACCGCCTCAAAGTTGAAAGTGATGACTAATTATCTGGCCACCGCTAACCTGGTTTCTGTTTGTGAAGCATTGGTGACTGCCAAGGCTGCAGATATTGACTTGAATACGACTTTTGAGGCTATCCGAATTTCATCCGGTAACTCATTTGTGCACGAAACTGAGGGCCAGGTGATCCTGAATGGTAGCCGTGACATCAATTTTACGATGGATCTGGTCTCAAAGGACATAGGCTTGTTTCAGGACCTGGCCGAAACGCACGGTGTTGAGCTGGAAATTTCTCCCTTGTTGGTGAGTATTTTTCGTGACGGTGAGTCGCGCTACGGTGGCCGTGAATTTTCTCCGAATATTATCAGGCGGCTGGAGGAGGCTTCAGGTGTTGAGGTACTGGCTGCGGGTTTTCCTGCCGAGATCGTGGATACCGAGCCGGCCGAGCCTGGTTACGAGGTGGTGCCGCCGCGTTAGCGCCGACTTTTCAAGGGTTGACCAAGCGATCAGAAATGGCTCAGGGTCGATCTGAAAGTAGCTTTCAGCTGTTTGCGTTCATCGATCGTGTGGCCTTTACCTGCAGTGCTTTTAGCGATTCGCGTAGAGCAGCGTCTGCAGGCAAGCTTAAAGCTTTTTGAGTAATTTCTATGGCTTCCCCGGGGCGCGCCTGCTGCATTCTGATTTCTGCGAGGGCGTAATAGTTACTGGCATTGCGAGGTTCGATTCTCAGCGCGCGTTCCAGCAAGCTTGATGCAGTCTGGTAATCCCCAAGAGCTGCTGCCTCAGCTGCACGTTCCCGCAATTGGATAGCTGCCGGATTGGGTTTCAACTGGCCTGAATCTCTGAGATCGGAACTGTCGGGTGGTGTTCTCAGTATGGAAGGTTGTGGATTGACTTTTTGTTCGTTTTCGCCCTTTGATCTGTTACCGTCGAAACCAGCACAGCCAGTCAACAGAACCGATGATGCTATAAGCATTAAGCCAATTCTTGTGAGACGGGTAGACCTATGAGTGTGCAATTCCACATGTAATCCTTCTATACCTGCAAGAGCTGTATCAAGCTTGATCAGCTACATTCTACTTTCAGCAAGGCTTGCGTAGGTAACCAATCTGTCGCTATCAAAAATCACAAGCTTGTAATGCATTGACAGAACAGTGTATCAATCAAACAGAGATTTAAACCAGCGATTGATGCTGCTACCACGTCCGCCACGGCAGGTGATTCTCGCGCTTGGCTCATACCCCGCAACAAAGGGCAGTACGACTGCGGTTTGACAATTATCGCGAGTGCGTCTACCGGTAGTCGGATCAATAGCCGCTTTACCGACACCAGCTGGTGGTGTGATATCCAACCCATGCTTTGCTTTATGGCGCATGAAATCTGTCCAGATCTTCAGAGCGCCGCTACTACCGGTGAAGGGAGTCGACAAGTTGTTGTCCCGTCCTACCCAGACCACGGCCAGCAAATCATCCGAGAAACCGGCAAACCAGCTGTCACGCTGCTGGTTGGTCGTGCCGGTTTTGCCGGCGGTGAGCAGGGACTGCGGCAGGGATTGGTAGGCTTGGCGCCCGGTTCCCTGCAGCATGGTATTCACCAGCGCGTATCTTAATAGATACATCGTTTGCGGGCTAAATACCTGTTCGATTTGAAAGGGATAATGATTCAGTCTGGTACCGTTTGCGTCGACGACGTCTCTGATGGTGCGCAAAGGCATGGTGTAACCATTAGAGGCTATCGTTTGATAGAGGCGCAATACATCCATCGTACTCATTTCAACTGCACCAAGGAGCAAAGAGGGCAGCGGTTGAAACTCGTTCTCAGCTCCCAGTTTTTTCAGCGTTTTTATAACACTGTCAACTCCCAGATCCAATCCCAGTTTGGCTGTTGCCAGATTCAATGATCGGGACAGTGCGTCGAGTGCCAGAACTTCCCCGTTGGTGGTGTCGTTGTAATTGGCAGGACTCCAGGTGTTGCCGTTCGGCAGAGTCAGTGTGAGTGGGGTATCGTCAAGCAAGCTGGCCAGGTTGTAGTTGGCAGGCTGCTGAAGTGCGGTGAGAAAAACGGCTGGTTTCAGTACCGAACCCACAGGTCGCCTTGCATCGAGTGCACGGTTAAAACTGCCGGGTAACGACTTTCGTCCACCGACAAGTGCGCTGATTTCGCCTGTGGTGGGATTGGATACAATCACTGCCGCTTGCAGTGCCGCATCTTTGGCAGCTGTTACTGCTTCTGAAGACTCTGCAGGAGCCACGATTTTCTCGATACTGGATTCGACCTGCTGTTGCAACAGGGGATCAAAGTTGGTGAAGATGCGCATGCTGCCCGACTGCAACTGTTCCAGGGAGTAGTCTGTAATCAGCTGGCGGCGGACCAGATCAAGGTACGCATTCTGGTGTCCGCTGAAACCACTTTCACTGGATATATCCAGCGGCTTGTCGTTTAGTTCGTCAAATTCTGATGGCTGAATAAGACCTTGTTCCTGCATCAGTTTCAGCACAACGCTGCGACGATGCATTGCTTTGTCCGGATATCTCCGTGGATGATAACTCGATGGTGCCTTGATCATGCCGATAAGCAAGGCATATTGCTGGGGTTGCAGTTCCAGAAGCGGACGATCGAAAAAGTGTTGAGCTGCCAGACCGAATCCATGGATTGCCCGGTTACCGTCCTGAGCGATAAATACTTCATTAACAAACAGCTCCAGAATCTGCTCTTTGCTATATCGGCTCTCGACAATGATCGACATGACAGCTTCTTTAAGTTTTCGGGTATACGTTTTGGAGCTGTCAAGGAAGAGGTTTTTGATTAACTGTTGAGTAATGGTGCTTGCGCCCTGCGCTCGTGAGCCAGATTTCAGGTTAACAAACAGGGCTCGTGCGATTCCTTTTAAGGAAATACCATGATGTGAGTAAAAGCCGCGATCTTCCACGCTGAGTAACGCTTCTATAAATCCCGGTGGAAGCTCTTCAACAGAAACCAGCTGCCGATCTTCGTGTCGGGTCGGATGAATCGAACCGATGAGCAGTGGTTCAAGACGGATCAGGTTTGCCTCGGTTTTATTTAGCTTGATCGATTCAATACCTTGTTGATCGAACTCGATCCTGTACACCAGGGCAGGCTCGGTGTAGTCGACAAATTCAAACTCACGGGTCTGTATTTCAAGCGCTCTGACCCTGTCTCCGGTAGCGGAGTGTTCAATGCTGAACTTGCCAGAGAGGGGTGTTGTGGTGCCTTCAGGTTCTGTGTCATTGACTTCGAGTTGTTGATAGCCGAGAAGCTTCAATTCGTCGACGACCTCAGAGGCCTTGATGTCAAGCCCGGGGTGCATTTCCAGTGGACGTGCGTAAACTTTTGAAGGGAGTTGCCAGTCGTACTGTGCCAGAGATTGAGTGACTTCTCGATCAAGGTCCAGCACCAGCCTGACCAGTACCACCAGTGCGACTATCACAATGATGGCGAGGAGTAATCCGAATTTTCTCCGTAACCCGCCCCCGGAATGGCGAGTAAGGCGGTTATCGGAATTCATGGTTTTTTAATCAGGAGAATTTCGGGTTGCTCAAGCGGAGCGCTGACAATTTGCTTGCAAGCAAGTGAATATAGCTCCTTCAGCAGTGATTAGGAAGAACGCTGTGTCCCCCCATCAATTAACATTTGGAAGGTTTGCTGTTAGTATCCGCGGTGGCTCCTAACAAAGGCGGCCTGTAATATCATAATATTACTATAGAAGAATCACCAGACGCTGTTCCCTGAGATGATTCCAAAAGACGTACAAAAATTTTTGATATACAAGGGGTAATCCAGTGCTAATACTGAGCAGGCGCTGTGGGGAATCTATCATCGTGGATGATGAAGTGACCCTGACAGTACTGAGTATCAAGGGCAAGCAGGTGCGGATAGGTATTGATGCACCTGATCATGTTTCCGTTCATCGTGAAGAAATCTATCAACGCATCAAAGACGGGCTTCAAGAGCAAGCCCCGGCTGCTGCTGGATCTGCCAGTAATACCGGTACCCTGAAGCCTGGTGACAATGATTTATCAACTTCAGCGAATGAACCACAGGCTGTAGCTGATGGAGCAGCATCTGTGACAATTAGTGGAAATGCCAAATTGAATTAGCGCGGCGTCAACAGCCGTGTTTCGACCGAGCCACGGAAGGCTCAAGTTCCTGTCTTTTTATCCTGGTGTAAATTTTCCCGGGTGTAAATTTTCCCGGGTGTAAATTTCCCCGGGGGCAAACTATCTTGGTGCGTAGTTATCCTGGGGGATAAATTACTCCGGGGGCAAATTGTACAAAGGGCAAAGCGTTGCCCTGCACACTAATAAAATAGCCATCCCTGGCTTAGCTAACAAATTTTTTTCAACAGCCTGTTAGATGGCAATCGTCTCTGCATTCAGTTGTTCACACTCTTTGGCTGTCGTATCGCTGCATATGGCGGCAATGCTTGCATTGTCGGCCTTCAGGTACTCGCTGCCAACCCGTTGCAAATCATCGATCTTGATCGCCAGAATATCGCGTCGCATTTTTTGTCGCATTTCAATGGTTCTGCCGAACAAGTTCGCCTGAAAGGCAGAGCGCGCATTGCCGGCCGGAGAGCCGGGTTTGTCGATGCCGCTTATCACGTTGAGTATCGCCTCTTCAACCGAGCGCCATTCGTGTTTTGTATTTAGCAGCCATTCGATCGACGCATCAAAGTCAGCCAGAGTTTCTGTCAGACGTGGATCGCGGTAGGAATAGAAACGGAAGGACGCGCTATCTGAATCATAGCTCGCGCCGCCACCGTAAGCACCGCCAGTTTCGCGAATAGCCCGGTGTAAAAAGCCATTTCTCAAAAATGGACCGAGTACAGCCAGTGCTGCTGCATCTTTGTGCCCAGCGGGAACGGTAGCGAATGCTTTGCTCGCGAAGTTGATTTCAGTGGCTGTGGTCCAGAGTTGGGTCAGCTGTTTTTTGTCTGCATGGTAGCTGAAGCCAGCCTGGTCCGGGTTAACAGCAGTAGCCTGGCTGAAGGCGGCTGCCAGATTGTCGGAAAAGCTCTGATGGTGGTCCGCTTCGCTGATCAACATGTGCTGCCGTGGAGACTGCACAATCAACTGATGTATTTTTTGCAGTTTCCCGGCAACTTCTGTCAGTTTGTCGGCTTGATCCAGAGAATCATCAAGCCCCTGTATAAAGCGTATCCCACCGAGACCATGTAGCTCATGTGACAACGCTGCAACAGAGCTGATACCGCTTGCCGCCGCCGACATGGCCAATGTATGTCCATTACCGGTGATGCTCTGCTCGCGCGCCGCGCGGGTTTGTGCGAACAATTCGCGAATACGATCATGCTCATCAAAACGCACGGCTTCCAGTGTTTCTACCATCAGGTCCGACAGTGCGCGATGGTTACGAGTCAGTGCCTTGCCACTCAATACAAAATAGGATTTGAGCTGCTCTGCATCCTCGACTGCGCCGCGTTTCAGTGCATACGATCCCAGGCTACCTGCTATCGAGGATTGCAAGGTTTGAGTTTCAAGGTAATCTCGTTTGCCGCTGCCAAGTTCAGTGAGAAAATTGGTGTAAAAGGGCAGTAACGGAAGCAGCTCTGCATCCAGTGCCGGCAGTTCAATGAGAACGTCCTGATAGACAATGCCATTGGTACCCTGGTTGTAAAGGGTCGCAGGAGTCCCGCCAATGACGCTGTCAATACCAACGGGTATGGGTTTGTCAGCTGGAACATCATCGAGAGTGACCTTGGGCAGGATCTCGGGATCATCTTGCTGGGACTGTCGCTCGCTAAGCTGGGCTGCACGTTCAACCACCGCCTGTTTCTCGGCCTCGGACATCGCAGCTTTGGTCGCTTCCAGCCGCTGCTTCTCGGCAGCCAGACGTAGCTCGCTCAAATTGCTGTCGGGGCGCAAGCTGAGCCGAACCCGGTGCGGGTTTTCGAGAAACATGGATTTGATCTGGTTCTGGATAAATTGCGGTTTCTGCGCTGCTTCTCTGAGTCGATCAAGTGCCGGATCGAGGTTGAGCACTTCCATAGTGTCGCCACGCAACATGGCGGTTGAGAGTCCGCCCAGAACCAGTTGCAGGCCAAACGGCATACCATCGCCTCTGATCTCTCGTTGTGACAATTCCAGCTGGTGCAGCACAGCGTCTATCTGTTGCTGGTCTACACCGTTGACGGCAATGTCCTCCAGCACAGATAAAATCAATTTTTCAAAGTCTTCGGCCTTGTCGGTACTTGATCCTTCAAGCCCACAACAGAACAACATCTCGCGGTTGCTGTCATCGAGGCCGCACAATGGTGAGGGCGAGTTTGCCAGATCTGTAGTTTCGAGCACCTTCAGCAGTGGCGAGGCACTATTGTCGAGCAGTACATTGGCTACCAAATGAGCACATAGGCGAGCATCGAGATTGGTGGATTCACCCAATAGCCACGCCATGACCAAATGCGTGTTGCCCTCATCTTCGGTTTCATCGGATGCGTAAGCTTCTTCAACCTTGATTGGCGAATAGTAACGCTGTGTTTGCTTGACGTTGATGGTTCGATCCAGTGGTTCGAACCGGTTGAGAACATGGTCATCGAATCGGGTTTGCAGCTCAACTGCCGGAATATCCCCATAGGTCATGAACACAGCATTCGATGGATGGTAGTGCGTGTCGTAAAATTCTCGCAGCTGCTCGTAGCTTAAATCCAGAATTGCTTCAGGATCGCCACCACTATTGTGGTGATAGGTATTGTTCGGGTAAACGTGTTTAGTCAGTGTTTGCCAGAGAATGCTGCTCGGGGCACTCATGGCTCCTTTCATTTCGTTGAAAACAACACCTTTGAACATCAGGTCTGAATCAGGATTTTGCGGGTTTTCAAATTCAATCCGGTGGCCTTCCTGGGCGAAGTCCAATTCATGTAGTCGTGAGAAAAAGACAGCATCGAGGTATACATCCAGCAGATTGAAATAATCTTTTCGGTTTTGAGTCGCGAACGGATAGGCAGTCCAGTCAGTTGATGTGAACGCGTTCATAAAAGTGTTGAGAGAACGTCTGATCATCATAAAAAACGGATCGCGCACCGGGTATTTCTCGCTGCCACACAGCACGGTATGCTCAAGTATGTGTGCCACACCGGTCGAGTCTTGAGGGATGGTTCGCAGCCCTACCAGGAAAACGTTTTCCGGATTGTCGGTCGCCAGATGGAAATGGGGTGTGCCGGTTTTTTTGTGTTTGTATTCAGAAATATCAATATCGAGCGATTCGATCCGTCGTGACTGCAAAAACTCGAAGGAGGGGTGTCTTGATTCTGAATTCATTGGCTATCATCTCTGTTAGAGAATTAATGGTACGAAAATCGTGCCGAACAGGTTAAACCGGAGTTTGTACAGGCCTGGATAGTATAATGCAGGCCAGCTCGCGCGGGTACGAAAATCCGGATTTCCCCAGCCTGCTTGAATTAGTCTGGCGGCTGCCGCCCGGCGTCTTTTTACCGTCGCTTTGGATATGAATACGGTTCACATTTACCCAATTCAAGCCCTTGCAGGTACACAAATCTGCATTTTATACCTTTGAGACTTGCTCACCAGTTCAGCAGTCGGGGGATTGGTCGATAGCGTTAGAGGGTTGAATGGGAATTTGGTTGCAAGTCGGTGTAAATTCGCGCCTGTTTTGGTGGAACTGAAGATTGAAAGTAGTACTCATAATATTGGGCATGATCGTGGCCACTGTTGGAGCAGTGTTTACCAACGAGACACGCAAGCAGTTTGTACAGGCATCATTCTATGCCGAGAGTTTTGAGCTGACAGAACCTGCCAGAACGGCCATCAACGATTTTTATCAAGCCAGTACCCGTTTTCCTTCGGGCAATAGCGATCTTGGTATCGCTTCTCCAAATTCCATCTATGGTTCGTCTGTCAAGAGAGTGTTTGTCGCCTCGGAAGGTCGGGTCATAGCCGATTTCGGTGACTATCCGGGAGAGAAATTCCTGGTATTCAAGCCAGTGTTCGCTGATGGCCAGAACGGCTCTGCTCAGGGTACATTGGGTTGGGACTGTTTTAGCGATACCATCGAAGCGGGGGTACTTGCCCGTTTGCAACCTTCCTGCTTCTTTCAGGATGCACAAGTGTGGAAGCAGCAATTGCAGCAGGCTGCAGCGGCTGATTTTGTCTCGAAGGAACTTTCCGGGCAGTCGCTTGTGGACAGCAAAAGACAACCGAAACTGGAATCGCTCTACGCCAAGCTCAACTTCTCGGCTGATAACTGTCACGCGATGAGGCTGTCGACCTTGCTGACCGAGCAGGGCGATTTGGAAATGGGGCATATGGTGGCAGGTGCTCCAATCACATCCCATATTGTAAAACCGAGCTGCGTTGAGGTGCTGGGTAATTTTGTAAAAACCCGATCGAGCTATGTCGATGCCCTGGCTGCCAGTTTGTACGGCGCCATATCGGACTGTGATGAACAGCAGTTAGCCACGATGGTCACGAATAATCCCCGCAATGCCCCACGCTTGATCCAGCAAAACGCATTGTTGACTCATGCTGTGTCGGTCGGTTGTGTCGCTGCGGTCAAACAGCTCGCTCGGCAGGAATCTGAAAGAGCTCATGGCACGATCGGCTTGGTGGATGCAATGACAGAGATGCCAGCGCAGCACTTTGTGCGAATGACCGCTACCTTGATTGAGTTGGGGGTGGATGTTGATCAGCGGGCCGCCGATGGGCAGTCTGCACTGGCCGAAGCTATTCTGCGTGAACAACCGGTCGCGGCTGTGTTGCTGCTCGATGCCGGGGCTGATGCTTCTGCCTCCACTGTTAACAATTCCTTCCCTTTGATTGAAGCGAGCAAGAAAGGTTATACCCATCTGTCAAAAAGGCTTCTGACAGCCGGAGCAGATATCAACGCAACCGACGCACAAGGGCGAACGGCTTTGTTGGCCGCCGTCGTGTCCGGTCATACGAGAATTGTCGACCTGTTGCTGAGAGCGGGAGCAGATCGCTACATTAGAGATGTTAATGGCATCGACGCGATGACGTTGGCTCAATCGGGTGATTTGGACAAAATCATAAATTTGCTGAAGGTCAACTACGCCAGTAATTGACCTCCAGATCGTCTGTTGAGAGCTCGCGGCATCCCGTTCTGCAGCTCAGTATATCCACTGCCGACGGGATCAGTTAGTTAAAATCGCTGTCCCTAGAATCGACGGATCCTGCCACGACTGATCAATATTTTCATTCACACGGGTCGGGTGAACCCAGCCCCAGGCGGCGTCCCGTTCGCCACCATCATCGTCATCGTTAACCTGAAACTCAAGTCCAAAGGGAGATCCCGGCGTAATACCAAAGCCGGCCAGAGGAAGTTTGATTTCGTAGACATCATGTCGCTCCGGAGGACTTTCGAAACTCAATGGACCGGTTGCGAGACCGGTGGCGAACTCGATACCTTCAGGCAGGGGAGCGCTTCCAAATCCGCTCTGCAGACGAGCATTGGCAGAATCGCTGCGATTCGGGATTGTGGTATTCAGTTCCAGTAACGGAATACCAAAAAAACGGTCATCGGCATCGCCATAGTTGGTGAAATCGCTGTTATCTCCATCAATGAAAATATCGATGGAGTCGTCCTGGTAGGCTTCCTCACTATCAGATTGATAAACCGACAGGTCATCAACAACAATCAGGATATAAAGGAAGGTGCCATCATGCATCGCGGACCAGCGATGGAAGGGATTGCTATTTACCTGAGTATTGCCGTTATCAATCATCAGGTTATCTATATAAAGGCTATCTCCTGCAGCAGTACCGTTTTGAGTAGCAGCAGCCCATTCGCCGGTTAGTACTGGAGCGGTCGCCGTGTAGGCCACGCCCAGACCATCGATTACCGGTGCGTCAGCGGGGGATATTCTCGCGATTTCGACATCGATTCGCGGCTCCTGGCCATTGCCGTTAGGCCGTGAATCCCTATCCCGCGGGTTGGTTTCAGCATTACGTTCGGTCAGGTTGTTGAAGCCGTCATTGTCATCGTCGAAGTTCTTGTTGTATTCGGAGGCACCGACGGTGGGTGAAAATGCCGTATTGCCGATGGAATAGGTTTGAGTGAGTGATGCAAGCGTCAGCGGGGTAGTACCAAAATTCTCAAACCAGGTGATCTCGATAGAGACCTGTGTATTGGCAGCAATTTCGATGGAACCGGTGTAGCGTGTGCCATCATTGTTGGGCGTCATATCAATAACTCGTCCATCAGACAGGGTTACTTGCGGAAATACCTGATCGAGATCAATCGCCCGACTGTTGATAATTTCCGTTGGAACTGCAAGACCCGCTGCTGATGGATTATCAGACTCAATGTTCTCAGATGCTGTTTCAGAGCAGGCACTCAACAGCATCATCAGGCTTACCGCAAATCCAGGTAGAAACCTTGAGCATAGTTTGTCTCGTGTTCGGTTGGACTGCTCTGCAGTCAGCATGGTGACAGGGTTTGCCGCCAAGCTGGAGCTTCTCGAAGTTGTCTGTGTGTGTAATGTCATTTGATTACTCTTGCCTGATTGCTCCTGCCCGGCATGAATTTACTCGCGTCCGTAGAGCGCTATCACGAGATTATTGTGGCACATCGATCGTCAGTGTCAGTGGCACAGTTTCGCCATTGCCCGTGGAGCCGCCGCCGTCTCCACCGCCACCACTTCCGGCTGCAGCGGCCAGTGCGCCTACGGCCAATACACCCAGTACAATCTGCCAAACTTTGAAACCGCCGGATCCGGCCTCAGGTTCGCTGGCTACTGGCGGATTGGTAGCGGTCGTTTGAGGAGCGCGGGCCGGTATCAACCCGCGTTTTAGCGGATCGAAGGCAAAGCCTTTAACTACCCTGTTGCCCGCTTCATCACGTGCCTGAATGTAGTACTCGATATCACGATCATCACCTTCGCTGGTTTCAATGCTGGCGGTGTAGTAGTCGGTGTTTGAAAGCACTTCCATTTCCACGCGGGAAAAACTCTGTGTTCCTGCAAAACGGTAATAGAGTCGAACGTCTTTGAGTTGCTGGTTGTCCGCGACCAGAGCGGTAAACACCTGGTTTTGTCCTGCCACGCCTTCCGGGATTTCTTCCAGTTCGATAATAGGTGGTTCAGTATCAATATCTGTTGTGCCTGTTTGTTGCTCTTGCCCGGCAGTTTGGGCATAGCTGACAGAATGAATACACTGGGTAAACGCCAGCAATCCACACAGCAGTAAAGTGGTGAGCCGACGGCACGGATGCGGGTCAGCGAATGAGAAGGTGGTGTTGGGCTCTTTGCACATGATTGATCGTGTAGGACTTCCCGGTTATGGCCGCAGTGTGATCGAACAACCCCGGCCAGGTTGCGTCACGAAGCGTTAATACATTGATTGTACTAAATTTTCACTCCCATATTGGGAACAACTGGGTAATATTCTGTCTCATATTGTGTACGTAAGAGGGTAGCTAATGGCTTTTACACCGGATTACCGGCTGGTAGTGTGCGGTATGCCGCAATCAGGCAAGCACCGGGCATTGGCTCCCTGCCAGCAATGAGTGCAGTTGCAAGTCCTTCAATAAATCCCGGATTCAAGCGCTGGCGACACAGGCTGACGCAGGCGTTCGGGTGTTTGTTGGTGCTGGCTGGCGTTGTCTGGATGACGGGCAATAGCCTGCATCATGTGATTTTGTTTAATGCCAACATTATCACCATGGATGCCGCCGGCACCACTGCCAGTGCGGTAAGTCTGCGCAACGGTGTCATCGAATTGTTGGGTTCCGATGAACAGATAAAATCAACCGCCACCTGGTACACGTCTTTACGTGATATGCGGGGAAAAACGATCCTGCCCGGCTTTGTTGATGCGCACAGCCACTTCCCGTCCAGCGGGGTTACGGAAGTCACGCTCGATCTGAGCTCTCCACCACTTGGAACCATACAAAATCTGGATCAGCTGTATGCTGCAGTGGAGACTGCAGTAAACGGGCTCGATCCAGGGCGATGGTTGATCGGTTTCAACTACGATCAGGCATCGTTACAGGAAGGGCGTCACCCGAATCGGGCCGAGCTTGACCGGATCAGCAGGCACCACCCGGTTTATCTTTATCACAGCTCCGGACATATGGGGGTTGCCAATACTCAGGCATTGCAACAGCTTGAGATCCCGGACGCCGGTCTGAACAGCAGCGGGCTGCTGGTGGAGAAAGCGGCACCCTCACTGTCAAGGTTGCTATCGGAACTAGGGTTATCCGAGTTGGTCCGAGTATTCTTCAGCGCCAGGGATGAATACCTGCGTCACGGCGTAACAACGGTGGTCAATGGAGCAACCGATCCGTCTTTGCACCGACTACTTTACGGGATGTCCCTGACTCCGTTAATGCCGTTGCGGGCAGTCGTATCGCCACGCTGGGATGCTGGCGGCCCGTTTGATAAACCGGGCAGCCTGGCGCAACGAAGCCGAGCTGAACCGGATGCCTTCGGTTTTTTTTCCAATCGCAAGTTTTTTATCGGCCCGGTCAAAATTACGGTAGACGGTAGTCCGCAGGGTTATACCGCCTGGCTTCAGGAACCTTACTCGCGAATACCACCCGGGTTGGCTCCTGACTATCGGGGAGTGCCATTGTTTGGCCAGAAAGCGCTGGAACAAGCGCTTCGCGATCTGGCTCGGCAGGGCTTGCAGGTTGCCATGCATGGCAATGGTGACGCTGCGATCGAGCGAATCCTGCTGGCAGTCGAAAGCCTCGGGCTTGACGAGGCCGCAGATCAACGACCCATTCTTGTACATGCGCAGACTGCAACCCATGACCAGGTAAAGCGGATGAAGCAGTTGGGTGTTGTCCCTACCTTTTTTCCGGCACACGTTTTTTACTGGGGGGATTGGCACTCAACGCAAACGCTGGGTCCTGAGCGTGCCCAAAATATCAGCCCGACTGGCTGGGCTGTTGAGGAGTCTTTGCGATTTACCATTCACAGCGATGCTCCGGTGACTCCGATGAGACCACTACAGCTGGCACAACAGGCGGTCCAGCGAATCACCGGTTCCGGACGCCTGTTGGGGCCGCGCCAGCGCTTGTCGATGAGTCAGGCCCTGCGAGCGTTGACAATCGATGCGGCGTGGCAGCATTTTCTGGATGCTGGTCTGGGTTCGATTGAAGTCGGCAAGTGGGCTGACCTTGTTGTGCTGTCGCACGATCCATTGTTGTCGGATGACACGCAGGGGATTTCGGTTCTGGAAACGCTAGTGGCTGGTCGAACCGTGTACAGTGCTACTGAATAAGGCGAATTTAAAACATCCGCCCAAGTTAAAGACAGTGGATCTTGCCCGGGATGGCAGCTTTAAGTAATGTGTAGGTTACTGACGCCAAGTCAGCAGATAGCGTAGGCAACCAATGTCATGGCTCGATATTCAGCCTGGAGTGTATTCAAAAACGGTTTGACCGGGAACCGCCAGTGGGCACGCGCCTGGCGTGATCCGGAACCACAGCAGCACTATGACGTGGTCATTGTCGGAGGCGGCTTGCACGGATTGGCGACGGCCTATTATCTGGCAAAAAATCATCGCCAGTCGCGTATTGCCGTGGTTGAAAAAGGCTGGCTGGGCGGGGGTAACGCAGGGCGCAACACCACGATTGTGCGATCAAACTATATGTTACCCGGCAACCGCGAGTTTTATGAGCATTCCCTGAAGTTATGGGAAAATCTCAGCCACGATCTGAATTACAACGTCATGTTCAGTCAGCGAAGTCATGTGACACTGATGCATGATCCGGGCGAAATGGACGTGTACGCGCGCCGCTACAACATCATGCGTCTGACTGGATCAGACAGTGAGCTGTGGGATCTCGCTACACTGAAGAAAGAAATTCCTCATCTTGATTACTCGGCTGATGCCCGATTTCCCCTCTACGGGGCTGCTGTGCAACGACGCGGTGGCAGTGCACGCCATGATGCCGTAGCGTGGGGTTACGCGCGGGCAGCTGATCGTCTTGGCGTGGACATCCTGCAAAACTGTGAAGTTACCGGCTTTACCCGCCAGGACTCTCGCATCGTTTCACTGCAAACCACACGCGGCACGCTTGAGGCTGGCAAAGTCGGGTTCGCTGTCGCTGGCAATACCTCCCGTTTGTGGTCAATGGCCGGGATGGGAAGGCTACCCATTGAATCGCATAAATTGCAGGCCTTTGTCAGTGAGCCTTTAAAACCATTGATCAATCATGTTGTGTCTTTCGCTGTCGGCGGTGCACTGTGCTATGTCTCGCAGTCTGATAAAGGGGGTATGGTATTCGGCGGTGATCTTGATTGGTACAAGTCCTATGCACAGCGTGGCAACCTGCCGCAGGTTTATGATGTTGCCGAGGCTGTGACTTCAATGTTCCCTTGTCTTTCAAGGGTCAAGTTGTTGCGTCATTGGGCTGGGGTGATGGATATGTCGATGGACGGATCACATTTTATTTGCAAGACACCCCTGTCGAATCTTTATTTGAATGCAGGTTGGAACTACGGCGGCTTCAAGGCCAGTCCGGCATCCGGCTGGTACTTCGCTGATCTGATTGCCAATGATCGTCCGCATTCAGTGATTGAAAATCACGACCTTGATCGCTTTCGGCGCGGCATCATTATTGATGAGCGTGGCGCGGGCCCGGACCCCAAGTTACATGGCTGACGTGAAACCATGATTCTGATTGAATGCCCTTTTTGCGGTGTACGTGACCATGCCGAATTTCGCTATGGAGGTGATGGCAGCATTCATTACCCGGCGCTTGATGCTGACCTCGAGCATTGGCACGATGCGCTGTATCTGCGCGAAAATATTGATGGTATGCAACTGGAAACCTGGCACCATGTTTTTGGTTGCAGGCAGTGGTTGTTGGTTGAGCGCGACACCGTCAGTCATGAAATTTCATCAGTGAAACCGGCGAACAATGACATCGGTGTGATACTGGATAGTGCCCTGACAGACGCAGGTGGCGGCACTTTCTCCAGCTCTGTTGGCTCCAGCCCCGTTGGCTCTGGCGACGCTTCCGGTTCCAGTCATGTCCCGGATAATAAAAAAGAGTAGCGCTTGATGACTGCCAAACGCATAGCAGGCTACGGGCGCGTTAACCCTGACGAACTCATTGAGTTCAGCTGGGATGGGCAAACTCTAACCGGATTGTCGGGTGATACGCTGGCTTCGGCATTGCTGGCCAACAACCAAACCGTACTTTCCCGTAGTTTCAAATATCATCGCCCGCGTGGTTTGATGTCGGCAGGGGTAGAGGAATCGGGAGCCATCGTCAGCACCGGCAGCGGTGATCGCCTTGAAGCCAACGTTAGAGCGACCACCCAGGAGTTGTACAGTGGCTTGCAGGCGAGTGGTCAGAATGCCTGGCCCAGTGTACGTTTTGATTTATCCGAGGTTTCCAATTTACTGGCTCGTTTTTTCGGTGCGGGCTTTTACTACAAAACCTTTATGGGACCTGCGCACTGGCTGCCAGCTTTTGCGCGTACTGCGCGCTCTGCAGGCGCTGGAACCCGTGCCTGGATGTTTTGCGAAAAATGGATCCGGCGTGCCGCAGGTATGGGAGCCGCCTCCGCCTTACCGGATCCTGATCACTATGAGCAGGCTCACGCGTTTTGTGATTTGCTGGTGGTCGGTGCAGGCCCTGCCGGCTTGAATGCCGCAGCAAGCGCAGCCGAAGCAGGTGCCGACGTGTTGCTGGTAGAGCAAGACTTTGAGCTGGGCGGATACCTGTTAAGTTCGGGTGACAAGGCTCATGCATCGGAGCTGGCAGTGCTCCTCAAGCGTATCGAGCAGGCCGGGGTGCGGGTGATGAGACGCACAACCGCCTTTGGTTTGTATGATCACGGTGTCGCTGGTTTGTTTGAACGAGTCACGGATCATCAGCCTGTCTCGGCCAGTGTCGATGCGCACTGCATTCCGCGCCATCGCTGCTGGACTGTTCGATGTCAACACACGGTGCTGGCAACCGGTGCGATCGAAAGAACCATGGCTTTTGCCGATAATGATCGTCCTGGCATCATGACCGCGGGTGCAGCGCAAACCTATTTGAATCGCTTTGCAGTTCGTTGCGCGCAACGCGTGGTGGTGGTCTGCAACAACGACTCGGCCTATGAAGTTGCGTTGCAACTGGCCATCGCCGGTGCCGGGGTCACGTTGCTGGATGCCCGAGCCGAAATTGATGAGGTTTGGCAACAACGACTGCAATCACAGGGAGTGGAGTATCAGTCGGCCGCCACTGTGCTTCGAGCTGTAGGACACAACCGCATCAGAAAAGTGCAAGTGGGGCTGCGGGATGTCGCGTCTCCGCAAGCTTCGTGGCGCCCGGCAGAAACGCTCGAATGCGAAGCATTACTGGTGGCCGGAGGATGGTCTCCTGTGTTGCATCTGCTATCGCATCGCGGCATCAAGCCTGTCTGGTGCGAAACCCGTGCCTGTTATGTGCCCGGTAAACACGCACAACCGATCACGGTGCTGGGTGCGGCCAATGCGGTTTTTGATCATAAGCAATGTACCGAAGGTGCAACGCAATGGGCCACTGGCTGGTCAGCTTCCCGTGCTGTATCGACTGCAGTCCCCGGCAGATTGTTGCACGGGCGCAGGCCGAGACCCCAAGCGTTACTCGATGCGTTACCCAATGCGTTACCAGTTGCCGCCAAGGATAATTCGAGCAACAACGACGCTGACACAGAAGTCGATGCGAGGATGGCCAGTGGCTGGCAACAGGATTTGTACCCCTTGTTTGAAATCGTGCCCAGCGGGGAAGGTACCGGAGGCAAAAGTTTTGTCGACCCCCAGCACGACGTCACTGTTGCTGATGTGCAACTGGCTAGCCGGGAGGGTTTCGTTTCGGTTGAACACATGAAGCGCTACACCACGCTGGGCATGGCGACCGATCAAGGCAAAATGGGAAATGTGCTTGGTATCGCTGTGATGGCGGCTGCCTCCGGTCGCAGCATATCCGAGGTCGGGACCACAACTTTCAGACCGCCCTACACGCCAGTCAGTCTGGGTGCCCTGCGCGGACGTTCGCGCGGGGCCCATTTCCGTCCCACAAGACGAACTCCGATGCACGACTGGAACCTGTCGCATGGTGCAACGATGATGGATGCCGGTCTGTGGCAACGTCCCTGGTTTTACGCCGAACCCGGTGAATCCATGCTGCAAACGGCTGATCGGGAGTCTGCCACTGTCCGGCGTTCGGTCGGCTTGTGTGATGTTACCTCACTGGGGAAAATCGCCGTACAAGGACCGGATGCAGCTGAGTTTCTGAATCGGGTTTATACCAACAACATGGCATCGCTGGTGATAGGCAAGGCCCGCTATGGAGTCATGCTAAGGGATGATGGCCTGGTGCTTGATGATGGCACCTGCTGGCGTCTCGCAGAACACGATTACTTCGTCACCACGACAACGGCGCAGGCAGCAGCGGTGATGGTCTGGCTTGAAGAACTGTCACAAGTGCGTTGGCCGCAATTGCAAGTCCATATAAACAGCGTAACTGATCAATGGGCTGGGGTTGCCGTGGCAGGTCCTCGCAGTCGGGAGTTGCTGGCATTGTTGATGGACAATCCCGATCAGGTAAATAATGAAAACCTGCCCTTTATGGGGGTGACCCGGGTCGAGACAGCAGACGGACTGCCATGCCGCATAGCCCGTATCAGTTTTTCCGGAGAACTCGCCTATGAGATCTATGTTGAATCTGACTATGCGCCCTATCTGATTGATCAGTTGTGGCGGGGCGCGGCATCGATGGATGGCTGTTTGTACGGTTTGGAGGCCTTGAACACCTTGCGGGTAGAGAAGGGGCATGTTACCGGGGCAGAACTCGATGGCCGCGTTACGCTGCAGGATGCGGGTCTTGGCGTCATGGCAGCTCAGACCAAAAGCTATATCGGGTCGACACTGGCAGCCAGAGCTGGATTGACGGACACGAACCGTCCCAGGCTGGTAGGAATCATGCCCATTGACGCAGGCGATACCTTTAATGCTGGTTCTATTCTTTGTCAGCAATCGGATATCAGTGGTTATGGTGAGGGTTGGGTAACCGGTGTTGCCAGCTCGCCCGAGCTGGGTCACTGGATCGGGCTGGGGTTTGTCAACGGCGGGCATCAGGCATGGGAAAACCGGGCTCTGGTTGCTGCTGATCCGGTCAGGGACCGACAAGTGGCCGTCAAGGTGGTTTCACCTCACATGGTAGATGCGGAAGGGGAGCGGCTGCGTGGTTGATCCTGTTTCACTCATCCGCACCTCACCGCTGGATGGCTTGACACTCCCGGGTCATTACGGCCTTGAAGGAGAAACCGGCATACAAATTAGCGAAGTGCGCAATCTGCAACTAAGTGCTATTTGTTCGTGGCCCCGGAACCTGTCTCAGCTGGAGTCGGAAATTACCCGTCAAACCGGATTGGGTAAGTTACCAGTGCCTTGCCAGACGCTATCCAATGATGTGCACACCCTGATGCGGGTTGAGCCATTGAAATGGTGGTTACTGGGTCCGCCGGTCGATGTGGATTCATCTCTGGCGTCGGTTGTGGATTTGTCTCATGCCTACTGTTGTCTGTCTCTGCGAGGCCCAAGTGTCACCGACTTGCTGTCTCGTCATCTGGCTTTGGATCTGCGCGACGCAGAGCGTTTTGTTGCCAGCACGGTGATGCACCATACCGGTGTTACCTTGCAGGTCGAGACCGATGACCATTATTTGTACCTGCCAAGAGGGTTTTCACGCTCACTTTATGAAATCCTGTTTGAGTCTGCACTACAATTTGGAATAGAGGTTCGTTAATTAGAACCTTCTTCTTACGAGCTGTAACGGCGAAGGTCCAAACGTGATTGCCATTCTTATATTTTTTGCCTTTGTTGCCGGCTTGTTGTTTCGCAAAATCGGGCTACCTCCTTTACTTGGCTACCTGCTGGCTGGCTTTGCATCACATGCGCTGGGTATTGGTGATCTGGATAGCCTGGCCCCGATTGCAGAGCTCGGTGTTACCTTGTTGTTGTTCACCATCGGTCTCAAACTGCGAGCAGGCGAGTTAATCAGGCCTTATATTCTGGGGCCGGCATTGTTACATATGTTGCTGGTCATCCCGTTGACTGCGGCGGTCATCATGTTGGCTGGCCACGTCTATGAACCGCTCAGTTTCGATAATATGACATCGGCATGGATGCTGGCATTTGCGCTCTCCTTCTCCAGTACAGTGTTTGCCATCAAAATGTTTGATGAGCGAGGCGAGAATTCGTCTTTCTATGCTGCTATCGCGATTGGCGTACTGGTTATACAAGATGTGCTGGCAGTGATTTATCTCGTCGCTATGTCGGGTGAGCGGCCATCGATCTATGCGCTGGGTTTGTTTTTGTTGCCGCTTTTGCGTGCGATGTGGAAGCCGGCCCTGAGTCGACTGATGGCGCTGGTCGGGCATGGGGAGCTACTGCTTCTATTCGCGTTTCTGGCGGCCCTTGGCAGCTACGAAATATTTGAATTGATGAATTTGAAAGGTGGACTGGGAGCGCTGGTTGCCGGAGTCTTGATCGGGGCTGCTGACAATGGACGTTCACGTGAGTTATATAACCGTTTGGTCAATTTCAAAAATCTCTTCCTGATCGGTTTTTTCCTGCAGATCGGCTTCTATGGTCTGCCGTCCTTGCCCATGTTACTCGTTGCTGTGGTGCTCGGGACCCTGGTGTTATTGCGACCGATAATTTACTTTTCCCTGTTTACCCTGTTTCGCTTGCGGGCAAGGACTGCCTGGTTGTCTGGTATTGGTCTTTTTACCTACAGTGAATTCGGTTTGATTGTCGCTGCGGTTGCTGCATCCAGCGGCTATATTGAAAACGAGTGGCTGGTAACTCTGGCATTGGCTATTGCGGTTTCCTTTTTTATGTCAACGCCAGTCAACAATATTGCGCACCAATTGTATCGACGTCATGCCGCATCGTTAAACCTGTATGAAAGATCACCTCGCTTGCAGGAAGAGGAAATTGAGCGCCTCGGTGATGCGTCTATTGTGGTGCTGGGTATGGGGCGCGTCGGCAGTGGAGCTTATGAATACTTGTCGAAGCAGCATCCTGGCAAGGTGATTGGCGTTGAAGAAGATATTACGCGCACTGAAGAGCTGCGGGATCTGGGCTTCAAGTGTGTCCATGGTGATGCATCTGACCGCGATTTCTGGGAACGAACCGGGCTCGCACAACGCGATCTGATTCTGGTCAGCCTCAGTAATCACCGCGAGAACCTGTCAGTGGTTGCATTGGCCCGTCAGCTCGGCCACAACAGCACTCTGGCAGTGACAGCACGGTTTGAGGATGAAAAGTCCCAACTGGAAAAATTGGGTTGTGTGTCGTTTAACGTTTATGCCAATGTGGGAAAAGGATTTGCCGAACACGTGCTGAGTTCCAGTCAGGCCTTGTCGGAAACTACAAAATAACTGCTGTGTAGAGTGGCTCATGCATCCAAACAAGCATTTTCGAAAAACCCAACGTAGTGCCTGTATTGACTTTGTGCGTGAGCGTGCTTTTGGTGTACTGACCATCAATGGTGAGTCTGCGCCACTGACTTCCAGCGTGCCGGCCATGCTAAGCGAGGATGGTCAAAAGCTGGAATTTCACTTGGTCAGGACGAATCCTATCGCCAAACAATTGGGAGGCAATCAAAAAGCCGTTTATCTCGTCAGTGGTCCGGACAGCTATGTGTCCCCGGATTGGTACGGGATTGATGATCAGGTACCGACCTGGAACTATATCGCTGTAAGGCTGGAGGGCATTGTGAGTGCATTGCCGCAATCAGATTTATTGCCCTTGCTGGATCGCTTGTCTGCTCACTTTGAAAACAGGCTGCACCCGAAACCGCCCTGGCTTACGACCAAGGTGAATGCCGATGCATTACAGCAAATGATGTTGTCGATAGTGCCATTTGAAATGCAGGTTGAGCAGATCGATTCGACGTGGAAATTGAACCAGAACAAAGCAGACGAGGTGCGTGCAGCTGCTGCCAGACAGGTGGGTAAGTCCGGAATTGGTCTGGGTGTTGATGAGCTGTCGCGGCAGATGGAAAATGCCGGGCGATCTGATTGATCTTGAATTGTACTTAGGGGAAAGTAGTGCTTAACAAACATATAAATTTGCAGGGGCTTACGGCTGTTGTGACCGGAGCCAGTCGCGGAATCGGTGAGGCTGCGGCTTTGCGATTGCGCGAAGCTGGCGCTAATCTGGTGTTGTTGGCACGCTCTGCCGGCGATATTGACCGTATTGCAAGTCAGCTGGGTGATCAGGCCATAGCGGTCAAGTGCGATGTTGCAGACTGTAGCCAAGTGAATGCAGCCATCAATCAGGCGATGGATCGTTTTGGTGCTGTTGATGTACTGGTCAACAATGCAGCAGTAATTGATCCCATCTCAAGGCTGGAAAGCGTCGATGGTGATGACTGGTCACAGGCGATCGATATAAACCTCAAGGGTGTGTTTTACACCACGCAAGCCGTTTTACCTTCGATGAGAGCTCACGGTGGAGTGATCATCAACATCTCATCCGGAGCCGCGTACACAGCACTTGAGGGCTGGTCAGCCTACTGTGCCAGCAAAGCGGCTGTACTTTCACTGACCCGTTCTATCCATCAGGAGTTGGCAGCCGAAGGGGTCAGATGTGTTGGGTTGTCACCGGGAACTGTGGCGACAAATATGCAGCGTGTGATTGCGAAATCTCAGGTTAATCCGGTCAGTCAGATGAGCTGGGATGATCACATTTCGCCGGAAAGTGTCGCAGAGGCAATAACCTGGTTGTGCACAGATGACGCAAAGAAATATGATGGCGGCGATTTGATCCTGAAAACACCCGAAACCCGCGCGGCAATCGGGCTTGACTGATGCCAGCAATAAAAAATTTGATATCACAATGACTAATCAAAAAGGTGCGGGGGAAACCGACCTGCAGCGGCTGCTGGCTAGCATGGCACCTGTTTTACTCGATGATGAGTTTGTTTTTTCAAGCTTTGACAATGCGGACTACGGTATGCATGCCGATCTGCAACCGATTGCCAGCATGCGGGAAGAAGAGGGGTTGACGCTGGTTGTTCCGAAGGCCAAGGCTGATCAACACAAGATAAAATATGATGCTGTGTTCAAGGCTCTGACACTGCAAGTGCACTCAAGCCTTGAAGCCGTCGGGCTAACCGCGGCATTCGCCAATAAACTGGCCGAACACGGCATCAGTGCCAATGTTATCGCCGGTTTTTACCACGATCATATTTTCGTGCAATCGTCATCTGCAGAAAAAGCGCTGCTGGCTCTGCAGGAATTATCTACACCGGGTCATTAGTGCTTCCCTTTTTCTTGTCCAGGTGCCAGCACCGCGGTGTCATCGCGATACGATGGATCCTCCGCCTGCGTGGAGGATGACGTTAGTTGATTGTCTTGTCACTCCCGCGAAGGCGGGAGTCTACTGGTTTGTAGTCTGGCAATTCTTGAAGCTGTGATAGATTGCTGGTCCTGCCAGGTTCAACCGATGGATCCCCCGCCTGCGCGGAGAATGACCCAGTCTTGAGGTTGACCCAATCTTGAGGTTGATCCAGTCTTCCGGATAAATGCGTGCTTGGGAATGATTGCGTGATTGAGGCTGCTGGTGTGTTCGAGGATCGCAGTCACACTTCCAGCGATTCTATGAGTTTGATCACGGCAAGATCCTCTACATGCTCCGATGGATCAAGTTGATCAGGCTCGTGCCGATCGACGTAGGTTTTCCAGTTGGTAGCGAGCGGTTTGTAGTGAAAGAACACCTGGTGATCCGGATTGACGTTTTTACGCATCCACGGAAATTTCATCACGGCCTTATGCGTGTTAGCCATGCGGATGCGGTCGTTTCTGACGATATATTTACGGCTGGTACCGCGCGGCTTGCGTTCCCGATGATAGTAATTACGCAGGGTGGGTAACTGTTCTATCGGTCGACTGACTATGTTCGGGACCCAGTAGCTGTCAAACCGCAACTGACCGGTGAGTCCACCCGTCTTGTCCAGCATCGACATCATGTCACCCTGTTTGAATACCATGAATTCATCAATATCGAAGTGTCCAGTCCACTGGCAGGCACCGAAGTGTTGATAGGCATGATTATTTTGTGTGGCCTGGCAGAACTGGTTGTAGTAACTGCTGGTCGGTCCATACCGATAAGGCCAGTCGATTAACACAATATCGACCGAGTCAGGCAGATTGCCCAGATCGCGCTGCAGTTCGTCAACATTGTCACTGCCATTGTCGTAAATCAGAAATCGTTCAACCCCCAGTTCATGATGGTAGCGAATCCAGTCCAGTATCCAGGGGGTGGGATTGTTTTTTTGCAATGTCACGTATTGCAGCTTGACCGGCGCGAGTTGCTGACGTCGGCAGAGAAATTCCTGTTGCTGACCGCTTCCCAGCGAGACAGTGACTTCCAATTGATCCTGGCCGGCAAGCGACCTGGGTAGTTTGAAAGTGTGGAATGTAACCCGATCGTGATTACTGAGCCGATGAGTCAACGCTGCCTTGTCATTGCTATCGATTGAGTTGGCAGTCACTCTGATAGGTAGCAGCTCGTCAACCAGATTAACCAGTGGTGGGCCCAAGGCACTGATGCTGTTGCCGTCAGCAGCCAGAAACAAATCATTGAAGATCGTGTGCGTTTCGTATTGCGAGTAGTCTGTGTCATTTAGTGTGGACGGAGATGACACGTGGGTACGCATATCGTGAAACTTGCGTGTCACTGCTGAATCTGCCGGTAACAGCATGGGTGTCGGGGTATAGCGTGCTACAGATGCCATGATCAGGTATTAAACGTTGTTTGACGCACTGCCGCCTGCATCAACCGCAGGGCGCTTGTTTTCAATCAAGCGTCCGGCTTGCAGCAGCCAGTCTTCGCGGTATCTTGAGGCGATTAGTTGTACACCGACCGGGACCTCCGCGTTATCACGTTGTTCGATGCCCGTGGTGACGGCAAGCCCGGGTATCCCCATTAAGGGTAAGCCAATCTGCGTCAGCTGGGCTTTGAATACCCTGTCAAAAGCCTGTTCTGATTCAACATCCAGTTGATCGGCAAACGGAGTTTCGCCGGATGGCGGACAAATCAACAAAGGATACTGATGTAAAAAAAGCTGCCATTCGCGTGTCAGTGTGGCTCGTTGCTGCATTATCGTCAGGAAGTCAGCGGCCGGTTCAGACTGGCAACAGCGCAACAATTGTTCGTAAACGAAGTTGGCATCGGGATCGTTTTCCTTCTTCACAAGTTCTGTCATGCTGGCCATTTCTGCCATCCACAGATTGATATTCAATTCTGCGGCTTTGGAAAATGACGGACAGCTGGTCTCAACTACCTCCCAGCCTGCATCGACTAATTTTGCCGCTGCGTCCTGCATGGCCTTGATCAGACTGGCGTCTACTTCGTATCCATCCGGATTCAAGACCAGGGCCGCACGCCTGGGTAGTTCAGCTAACTGATAAGGTACTGGCACCCACCAGGGATCTCGGGCCATCTGTTCATTATTGACGGCATTGTCAAACCCGGCCATGACCTTGAATCCCAGCTCTACATCATCGATGGTTCGGGCCAGCGGGCCTGACACAGCCATTAACTGACCACCAGGCAAACGATCAGCGGCCGTTGTGTTCTGAACCGGTATGCGCCCAAGGCTCGGGCGTAAACCATGTACGCCGCAAGCATACGCAGGGTAGCGAATGGAACCTGCGATATCAGTACCGTGTGCAATAGCGCCGATACCGCTGGCGACTGCAGACGCCGCTCCACCTGACGATCCGCCCGGAGTCAGTGTCGGATTTAACGGATTCAAGGTGTGACCGTGTAAGGAATTGCGCGTAAACCATCTCATCGAGAAAGCCGGGGTGTTGGTCCGACCAACAATGACTGCATCAGCTGCTTTCAGATTGGCAACTACCGGACTGTCTTTTTCCGCTATCAAGTCTTTTTGCTGGCGCAGGCCATTGGTAGTGGCATGACCTTGTTGGTCAATATTGACCTTGATGGTAATCGGCACACCTGCGAGGGGGCCGACCGCTTTACCCGCTTCGAGTTTGTTATCTATCGATTGCGCAGTCTTTATCGCCTCAGCGCTGCAATCTGCAACAACCGCATTATAGTGGCCGTTAATCGAATTGATTCTGCTGATCACAGATTCTGTCACCTGCACGGCCGAGACCTCTCGACGCTTGATTGCAGCTGCCAGTTCAACGGCAGTTTTGCTCCACCAATCAGTCACTCGTTAACTCCCTATGTTGTGCGGATTTATTGTCTTGCTGCCTGGCATCTTTAACCTTGTATCAACTTCTGAATACTCTGGCCCTGTCCCAGATCCTGTCTCTGGCAGATTAACGACAGCAGTAATCTAGTTCTGGCTGGGTTTGTGTCGTTTGGCGTTAATGCGATATCGCCTGTTGCGTATCAAATGTCTGAATCTGTTCAGTGTGGAATCAGATTGTTGACGACCCTTGCTCTGATGCTGAATACGATAGACACCCGGAAGATCGATAGCGACACCCTGTGTGCCCAGTAACCATCTGAAGACCCTGTCTTCGTGTGCCTTGCACCAGCTACTGGCAGGTTTCTGGTAACAGCTGACGGCCTGGCAGTAACCAAATGCTCGTGCGATGTCACCATGCGTTATTTGCAGCGGGCCGGTCGCACGCGTTATCCGGTTAGCAGAGAATTCATCCAGTTTGACATCCCGTAACTGCAAGTCGGCGCTGGCAGTGGCCTGGGCTTGCAGGTCGTCGTCTGTCAGCGGGGCTGTCTTGTATTCGATTGCCGGGTGTAACAGAGGATCCGATCGATCTGCCAGCAAGTTTGCCAGTGCATCAAGGCAGCCAGCTTGAAAGGTTTCATCGCAATCGGTAAACCAAACCCAATCGGCAGAACTGTTCAGTGCCGCCAGATTACGGCCGATGGCGCGACGAAACAGGTAGGGCGGAGGTAATTCCTGCCAATTCCAGGTCACGTTGTCGGGTTTGTTTCTGGAAAAAAAGTTCAGTAAGGCCTGTGTTTTGGTATCCTCTGACGCGTAAAAGACGGTGACTGTGACATCAATTTTCCGAGGTGCGTGTAACACGATCGAGCTTAGCTGGTAATGCAAAAAATGAGAGTATTGCCAACAGTGCGATACGATTTCCAAATGCATTTTTCTTGCATCGCCCGACCCGTTGTATGACTTGGGACCTGATCCGGAGTTGTCACCTTTAATTTGCCCTTGGGAGGGAAATTCACCTTGGGAGGATTGGTGCCCGGGCGGTACTTCTTTGAGCTGCGGGTAAAACCAGTGGGCGGGAACACGGGTACCAGCAAGCAGTTTGTGCACGAATGCCGAACTCTTGTCGAGCCAGGTTTGCGCTTGTAGAGGGTAGCGAGCATGGTGAGCTGCCCATCCGCGTGTAGATTCAACTCCTGCCATCGAATTGCATGTCTGTTTGGGGATAGGCCCCGTTTTCAGATTTTCTACCCGCAACTTGCGAAAGTGTGGCGGATAACCAAAGGTGCATAGTTGAATAATATCACTTTACTCACGACAACGTGGTCGGGCGACCGGGATAGTTTCGAGATTCTGGACCAATCTCTGGCGCTGTCACCGTTGGCGAATTTGCCTCATCAAGTGTACGTGCAGAGTGAGGATTTGCCGATGTTTGAGCAGTTCAACAGGCGTGGGCTTGATCTTCAACCGACATCAGCGATTCTTCCCGCTGATGTTGACACGCGTCGTCAGCAGGCACGGAAAATTCAGGCTCGCCTGGGTCGCAGGTTGACCAGAATAGGCACCAGCCTTGCGCGGCATTCTTCGGTGTTTGATTGGAGCAGGTATCTTGGATGGCAAACCCAACAGTTGGTCAAGCTCAGCTACGCTGCCAGTTCCAGCGCTGATTTGGTGGTGGTCATTGATTCGGATGTCGTGGTAACCCGACATGCGGATTTGACCGGGCTTACAGTGGCTGGCAATGAGGGTAACGAGGTGACCCCCGGGCAGGTCATACCGTGCTTCGAGCGCAACACGCGGCGGGATAAAATGGGGGGTAAAACCGCAAAGTGGGTGGCTACAGCCGAGGAAATTTTTCCCGCTCAGGCAACCGCTCTGCAGTCTGACGGTGAAGAACTTGCCGGGTGCTATTTTGACACCCCCTTCATCTTGTCTCCGTCGGCCGTCAGAGCCATGTGTCAGGCTATCGAGGAAAGGTTTGGCAAACCATGGTGGCAGGCCATACTCGATCTGCCGCCACGTCGATGGTCGGAGTTTGCGTTATACAAACGCTTCCTGGGTACTGCCTATGGTCCGGGTCAGATTGACTGGAAAAGCCCGGATACCGTTGGATATATATTCGATTTGAGCGATAAAACTCGTTTGAACAACGAGTTTCTTGAGCTTCAAAATAATCAACGTTGCGGGTTTATCACTATTCATTCACAAGCCAATGGCCGTTATCCCTGGCCTGCCAGTGAATACAAAGATAACATTCTTGGCTGCTTGCAAACCCGAGCCTGTTCAGGGGGTGGGTAGTGATGTGAATAGTGGCTTGACCAGTGGCTCGATTGATATCAGACCTGAAATTCAGTTGCTGTCTCAATTGTTGTCTGGGCTTGAGGTTTGCAGGCTGGATAGTCCATGTTCGGTAAAGGTTAATTTTTTGCGGGCAACGTCTTTTCGCAATTCAAGGTTAGCCTTGACATTCTCTGCACTGGCATAACCCCGTTTATGATCGAGGTGCACACAGATAGCATCGTAGCGAACATGTCTGGGTTTAATACCGTAATTTTGCAAGCGCACACCGATCTCCCGATCTAATCCGCCCCACTGCATTCGTTCATCAAATCCACCAATGGCGATTAGGTCATCACGCCATGCGGAGGCGTTGGAACCTTTGAAATTACAGGCAGTCGGCGTCAGCCGATTTAACCAGCGCGCCTGACCGATACTGGCATCAATTTTCAAACGTTTGGCCTTTTTGGGCAATCCATTCTTGCGCAACCACGAATACTCGAAACAACGTCCACTTTTCACATCATCCCGGCTAATCAGCTGGCTTGTATGCATCGGTAGTTTGTAATAGCTACCGGACAGGTAATATCCCTTTTCTGCTCGCCCGGCATGTACTTTTAAAAAATCGGACCTCGGGATACAGTCGCCATCGGTGAATACAATGTAGTCGTTGTTTGCCTGCAGTATGGCTTTGTTCAGAGCTCGGCATTTGCGGAAGCCCTGATCCTGTTGCCACACATGTTGAATATCAAGGCCCAGAGATTCTGCGCTATCTGCAATGAGCTTGCGAGTGTCGTCGGTGGAGCCATCATCGGCAATCACAATTTCAAAGTTGGTGTATTCCTGCTCGGCAAATCCCCACAGCACCTTTTCCAGCCAGACTGGAGAATTGTAGGTAGTAAAGATCACGGACAGCTTCATCGTGTGAACTCAAACTTGCGACGGATAGCACACCATTATACGACGGAATGGCGCTTTATCCGCCTGATTTCAGTAAAGGTGTCCCGAGCCGCTAGTTACGGAGTAGAAACGAAAAGGGTGCCAAGGTGAATTGTCACCGGCAGCTGGCCGTTAACTAACTTCTTTGGATGCGACGAGATTTCATTTAATGCGCCTGATTTGCTCCCTGCTATCGATGATGTTATGCCTGCTAACCACCGCGGCGTTCGCATTGACACCCGCTGATGGCTGGAAGGACAGTTACTCCCATGACGGCCAGTGTTATTGCTATTCAAGCTTTGATCACAACGTCGGTGGTCTTGAGGTAATGACATCGCAAGGGCCGAAAACAGTGCTGGAAGTTTGCCAGGCGATTGGTCCAGGCCCCGGTCCGCAAGGTAATCCGGTCTACAACGATATCCAATGTGGTAACGGTCCCGCCAATGATGCCGGTGATGAGACCGCTTGCCCTGGGCGGGTTGACATGGGGCCGGACGGTTGTTCGATTATTGGCCCGGTTTGGAATCTCCAGGCCGCATTTCCTCCGGCTGCCGAGCCGCCCACGCCTCTCCCTGTGGCATCGCCAGAGCCAGTGCCAGTGCCAGAGCCAGAGCCGATACCGGTGCCGCCAGCTGCTGAAACCCCGCCACCAGCACCACCAGCAGGTATCAGCATAGAAGCTGAAAACCGGGATGCGGCTGATCCCCATTGGGTCACCATCAGTGAGTTTGGCGCGAGTTCGATCTGGTCTGATTCTGATGGACCACACCTGAACTTTGCCAGTGGTGATGCTTATCTCGAATTGTTGCCTGATACCAAACAACAGGCCGGTGATGCCGATCTGGACGGATTGTGGCCGGTGCCGGGCGAAGGTCCGCAGATTCACTATGGTGTTGAGTTTGCGCAACCCGGTGTCTATCAGGTCCGTACGCTGAGCTTTGCCAGCGGTTCATTTGATCGACGAATTCACGTGGGTATAAACGGTTACTGGCCTGATTCCGGTGCCGGTATCCAATTGTGTAGCGAGGCGGGAAGGTGGAACTGGACTGGATGTGAGCCCGGTGGACCTGCCACCATCGAGGTGCCGTCAGCCGGTTACCACGTGGTTCAGTTTTCAGGGTTTGATGATGGTTTTGAGATGGA
>CALFCE010000336.1 GCA_937951215.1 uncultured Granulosicoccaceae bacterium | reverse complement strand
CCTTGCCAGATTTCCTGACTTGGCAACAGCTTGACCCCGATCTCTCCGTTTTGTATCGCAGCGCAAACGACATTCGGAATGTAGAGTTCGCGTTTTGTCAGATCGGGCAGAGTTGTAGAATCCTCGGCTATCAGGAAATTCTGAAACGCACGTTGGAGGAGCGGAAACACCGTGGGCTGAAAGCCCCACATATTCATTGATACCAGACAATGAACCGGCAACCGGGTTGCATCACTGCGGACCAGACACTGTTGAGGATTATCGGAATCAATCACGATGTCCAGGGCCTCAGCAACATCCACCAGCAAACCATCATCGTCAACGGTGCAGATACCGCGATTAACACCTCCATGATGACTCAAGGTTTTGCCTAATTGATAGCCGGGCATCACCGACATCGTCGGGTCAGTGCATAAGCGCAAAAACTCTGCAAGTTTATGGAAGTTGGAAGCGCCATAGAAGTCGTCGGCATTGATGACAACAAACGGGCTGTCGATAACATCACAACAAGACAGTACCGCATGCGCGGTGCCCCAGGGTTTCGTGCGACCCCCCAGAGATTGCAGTTGATGTTTGATTTCAGCTGGGTGTTCGTGTCCGTCGGTCAGGGACTGAAAGACAAAATCCTTGCGAATGCTGGAGCTTTGCAGTCGCAGCTTTTCAGTTAGCGCAATTTGATCCGCATCGTGGCTAATCACCATCACAATGTGATCAAAGCCTGCCAGCAGCGCATCATGCACGCTGTATTCCAGAAGGCTCTGCCCTGAGGGACCGACATCCGCCAAGTGTTTGTTGCCGCCAAAACGACTACCAGAACCCGCAGCAAGAACAACCAGGGCCAAGGTCATACCAGTTTCAGCACTACGTTGTTACCGAATTTACCATCGAGCCCGGGCAAACCAGATCAACGAATAACGCCGCGCTCACTATTTTCAATAAACTCGACAAATCGCGCTACTTGCGGGGTACGCTCGACTAGTGGTTTAACCTTGTCCATGGCCTCAGCCCGGTCGCCCTTGACTTTGATCAGAGCCATGTAAGCCCGATGCAGATCACTGACCTGCTCATCGCTGAATCCGCGGCGACGTAGTCCTTCCTTGTTGATGCCACGAGACTTTGCATAGTTTCCAACAACCATGACAAAAGGAGCCACATCTTTGTTAGCGACAGAATTCAATCCGACAAACGCGTGCTCGCCAACATGGCAAAACTGATGAACGCAGGCAAAGCCTGCCAAAATCGCTTGCTCCCCCACTGTGACATGACCTGCCAGGGAAGCGCCATTTGCCATAATGACATTGTTGGCAATAACGCAATCATGGGCAACATGGATATAAGCCATAAAGAGGTTTTTGTTGCCAATTCGTGTCACCCCTCCACCGCCTGAAGTACCGCGATTCATGGTGACATACTCTCGGATAATGTTTTCATCACCAATTTCCAACGAAGAATTTTCCCCGTCGTACTTTAGGTCCTGCGGATCTTCACCAATCGATGAGAATTGAAATATCCGGTTCTTTTTTCCAATTGTTGTAGGCCCCTTGATGACAACATGCGGGCCAATCCAGGTGCCATCGCCGATAGTCACTTGCGGCCCAATCACACTGTAGGGACCAATGGTGCAATCGGAGCCAATTTGTGCCGACTCATCAACTATTGCAGTCGGGTGGATACCGTCACCGGCAACCTTATTCTGCAGGGATGAAATTCTCTCGGCCTCGAGCTGGTCACTCAAAGTTCGATCTCGTTCTTCGCAATCAAGACTTCTGCACTGCATACTTGCACCTCATCTACGTGGGCCCGAGCATCGAACTTCCAGATTCCTCGTTTTTCCCGCAGGACCGAGACCTCAAATAGTATTTGATCACCCGGAATCACCTGCTTTTTGAATCTGGCCTTGTCGATTCCTACTAATAAATATAGGGTCTCCGGCGTCGGATAGCCACCCAGACTTTTAAATGCAAGCAAAGCGCTGGCTTGCGCCATTGCCTCAAGAATCAAGACACCCGGGAAAATGGGCGATTGGGGAAAGTGACCGGTAAAGATCGGTTCATTGGCAGTCACATTTTTGAGCGCTTTAAGGTAGGTTTTCTCTTCGAACTCGAGCACCCTGTCAATAAGCAGAAACGGATACCGGTGTGGGAGATATTTGACAATCTCACGAACGTCGCTTATTTCTTGCACTCTCGAGCCCTGTCAGCAGAAGATAGTCTGCGAAGTATACCTGCAATCCGATGGTAATCCCGCATACACGAGGCCCAATGCCGAGGTCAGGAACAGCTTGACAAACCCTGGCCTCACCCCGGAATTCACCGCCTCAGCGCGATTTCTTCTCAAGTCGCTTCAAGCCACGCGCGAGATCGTCAAGCTGGTTCAGTCGGGCGAAGGTGCGCCGCCATAACTTGTCACGCTGTAACGGCATGCCTGAGCTGTAAACACCGGGTTCACGAATGGATCGCGAGACAAATGAAGTTGCTGTCAGCGTGACATTGTCACTGATTTGAATATGACCGACGATGGCAGTCTTGCCACCTATGCGGCAATTTTTGCCAATCTGCGTACTGCCCGCGATGCCAACGCAGCCAGCGATCGCCGTGTTGCTACCAATGCGAACATTGTGAGCGACCTGTATCTGATTATCGAGGATGACTCCATCCTCAATGACCGTGTTCTCCATCGCTCCGCGATCGATCGTTGTGTTAGCGCCAATCTCGACCCGATCCCCTATCGCAACAATACCCACTTGATTGATACGCTCCCAGCCACCCGGGCCGGGGGCATACCCAAAACCATCAGATCCCACCACAACGCCAGATTGAAATCGACAATCGTTACCGACAGTACAGTCATGGTAAATGGTGACATTCGCGAACAAGCGAGATCGCTCACCGATGACCGCTTTTGCACCAACAAAACACCCGGCACCAATAACGCTATCCGCACCCACGCTAGCTTCATCTTCAATGACAACATTGGCGCCAATGGAAGCGCTCGGGGAAATGATGGCACTATCAGACACTACTGCAGTTGGATGAATCCCTGTCGCTTGCCCGCTGTCCGGATAGAGTAATTGCGAGGCTCTGGCATAGCTGAGGTAAGGGTTATCGGAAACGAGGTAGTTGCCGGGGGCAAAGGATGCGAGCGCCTCTGGCAGAATCACTGCACCGGCTTTGGTTTGCTGCAACTGCTCTGCATAAGCTTTGCCGACAACAAAACTCAGTGCATCTGCGGTCGCTGAATCAACCGGCCGCAGACAGGAAATTGAATGGTCAGGGTCGCCGGTGAGCTTAAGTTGCAGCGCGTCTGCCAGTGCCTGCAATTTCAAGAACCCTGCTCCGGCGAACAGTGGTAGCTCTGGTAGTTAACACGCAAGATCTTAATTGGAAGACTGGAGTTTCTGACTGGACTTGAACAGGCTATCAAGTATTTTTTCGGTGACATCAATTTGCTTGTTGGCATACAACACACCATCGCTGACGATCAAATCGAATTCGTTGGTCTTGCCAAATTTTGCAATCGCTTCGAGCACCAGAATCCTGACCTTTTTAAACTCATTGTTTTTCTGGATATTGAGTTCTTCCCTGAAATCCTGCTCATCGCGTTTGATCCTGCGTTCCAGTCCACGGCTTTCTCTGTCCAGCTGCGCGAGCTCTGCCTCAGACAGCTCCAGGGCCTCCTGCTGCAGCCTGTCCGACAGCTCGGACAGCTGTTGCCGCTGGTTTTCTATTTCCTCTTGCCGCGGAGCAAACTCCATCTGCAGACGTTGCTCAGCCTCGAGAGTTTGAGGGGCTTTACTGATCAAGTAGGGAATATCAACGAAACCGATACGCGTTTCAGCGTTGGCTGACAGCGCCAGTGTGCAAAGTAACACGGCACTCAGAGAAGAACGAATCACTCGGAACAGCACTTGTTTGCGCTTTAACATAACCTGAAGACTCGAAAAACGAAGCTAAATAATTGATTAATAGCGAGAAGTCCATTCCACGAGCGTTTGGCGTCAACACTCTGGCACCAGTATAGGCCAAGTCCGGGGCTGGCAACCAGCCTGTCATCAAATTCCAGATCACCGATGTCGGTGATTGACCTTTTTTCCGGCCCTGCAAACGCAGTATTGTGCGCTCTCGATAGCATCAGAATATCGTCCCGATGGTGAACTGGAAGCGTCTCAGGTTGTCATTGGATCTCTCGTTGTAAGGCAATGCATAACTGAATGTCAGTGGGCCAACCGGCGACAACCAGACAAACGCGACACCGTAGGAGGCACGGAAGTCCTCAGCGTCAAATTGATTTTCTGTCGGAAAAACATTGCCATAGTCTGCAAAGATGCTGAATCGGGTAGCTCCCGGTTCCTCGACAAACGGTGGCGGGAAGATAATTTCAGTTGTACCGACTGTGCGCAAGTCACCACCCCTGGCACGGCCAAACTCATCCCGGCCTTCAAACTCGCCACCACCAGGAGTACCGGTGACTGCATTTCCGATGCCGAGGCTACCGTTGCTGTATCCCCTGAGGCTGCGTACACCGCCGGCAAAGTAACGCTTGTAGAACGGCATGCGATCAAACTCTCCATACCCACGTCCCAGATCAACACGGGCTGAGGTGGAAAAAGTGTAGCGTTCTGACAGCGGATAGTAATATTCAAAGTCAAAACCCAGTTTGTAATACTCCCAGTCACTACCGGGAACCGCAGCTTCCAGGTTGAGTCGATTCACAAAACCGGAGGTTGCAAACACAGTTCGGTTCCTTGTGTCATAGCTGAAACCCATGATCACATTGAAAATATCAAAGGTATCGCCATGCTCCTCGATTGAGTCGAGTATTTCCTGAGGTGTACCGGCAGTGCTCGATATTTCTGTTCTTTCATAGCCCAGACCGAGGCGAAAATTGGCAAACTCTGACAGTGGCACTCCGAAAGTCACACTCCCACCCAGCGTGCTGTCAAAATACCGGATGGTGGAAGACTCGTCGCCGGTATCGGTCTCGCGTATAAAGGCTTTAACCGTTCGACTGATACCATCATCGGTAAAATACGGATTGCGAAAAGATAACGACAATTGATTGGTTGTATCAGACCTGTCAAACGCAAAACGCAGGTTTTGTCCTGAGCCAAACAGGTTTTCCTGATTGAAGCTCAGGTTGAATGTTGCTCCATCACTCCCGTAGCCAAGACCGGCACTGAACGAGCCAGACGGCCCTTCCTGAACTGTGACTTCCACATCCACTTGATCATCCGAACCCGGAACACGAGGTGTACGAATATTCACGCTCTGTAAAAACGGCAAGCGTTGCAAACGAATGCGCGAGCGATTGATCCGAGCTGGCGACAGCGTGCTGCCTTCAAACTGTCGCATCTCACGCCGCAACACTTCATCGCGCGTTTTGTACTGACCGATAAAATAGATTCGGCGCACATAAACGCGTTTGCCAGGATCGACAACAAACGTGATGGCAACATCCTTTTCTTTGTCATCGATATCCGGTATGACGTTAACGGTCGCGAACCCGAATCCGTCCTGACCGAGTCGCTCAGTGATTGCACTACTGGAACTGACAATATTCTTTCTGGAAAAAACATCATCAACCTTTACCGCCAACAGTTTTTCCAATTCTTCAGAGTCAACTTCCTGAGTCCCGGTTACCTTGGTTTCGCGCACGGTGAATTTATCGCCTTCAGTAATATTGATGGCAATGAATATTTCACGCTTGTCGCGCGACAAGGATACCTGGGTGGAATTAACCTCGAATCGCAGATACCCCCGGTCCTGGTAATAGGAACGCAATGTTTCAATATCAGCAGACAATTTGACCTTGGAGTAGTCATCAGCACTTGAGAACGGATTCCAGCTACCTTCACCGGAGCGTAACAAACCCAATAATCTTTTCTCACTGAATGCTTTGTTACCGACAATGTTGAAATGTTTGATGGTAGCTACAGATCCTTCATCGATATCTATCGTCAAGGCAACGCGATTGCGTGGAAGTTCTTCAACCTTGTTGTCGATTTCCATCCCGTAGTGCCCGATACTGAAGTACAGACGTCGCAGTTCCTGCTCTACGGTATCCAGAATTGATCTGTTGAAAACCCGCCCCCGTGTAATACCGGATTCACGTAGCGATGCTTCCAATTGCTCGGTATCCAGCTTTTTATTACCCTTGATATCGATACTGGCAATAGCCGGTCGCTCGGCTACTGATACAACCAACACATCCTTGCCACGCAACAATATTTTTACATCACTGAAAAGCCCTGTTTCATAGAGCGCACGTAACGAACGCGCACTATCGACAGCTGGATCGAACCTTTCGCGAACACGAACAGGCAGGTAGTTGAGTACGGTTCCCAGATCGATACGCTCGTTACCTTCAACCTTGATATCGGAAACGATAAATGCGCTGGAGGCCACGCCTGTTGAAGTGCTTGCCGGGGTATCTGTGCTTTGCGCATACAGCTTTCCAGTGACGGAAATTACCGCAACAACCAAAAGCAGGATCATCGCAGCTTGCAAATTTGCGCGAGCCGAAAGTCGCGACCTGAAGAATTGTCGGGGTGCGCTAGTCAATGTCTGCAATCACTGTAAAAGTCGCCAAATGTCGTTATAAAAAGCAACAAACATGAGACATCCGAGAACCACGATGCCAAACTGCTGACCGATCAATTGAGCGCGCTCAGGCAATGGCTTGCGAAAAATGATTTCGTACAGATAGAAAAGCAAATGCCCGCCATCAAGCATCGGAATCGGTAATAGATTCAGCACCGCAAGACTGATGCTGATCAGTGCAATGAAGTTAAGGTAATGATCAAGCCCAATGCTGGCAGATTGACCGGCGAATTGAGCAATGCTGATCGGCCCACTGATGTTTTCGATCGCCGCCTCGCCTATCAATAATTTCTGTAGCATGCGCAGGGTTAGAACGCTCATTTCCCATGTGCGTGCCAAGCCGTTGGTAAAGGCTTCAAGCGGCGGGTATTTAACGACAACGCGAGCCTTGCCAGCTTGCTCGGAGGACAGTGTTTCCCAGGCACCAATAAATCCGATTGTCGAGCCTTGAGCTTCCTTGGCCTTGGGTGTCAGTTGCAGGTCGACAGTACCGGTTGATTCTCGCTCAACAGTTATCTGCAACTCTTTTTCGGGATTGGCACGAATCAAAAGCACCCAGTCTCGCCAGGTTTCAATGGCTGCGCCATCAACGGCAATCACCTGGTCTCCAATCAGCAAACCTGCTGCTGTTGCAGCGCCATCCGGTTGCAGCCCGCCAATAACAGCAGGGACCTTCGGCCACCATTGGCTGATGCCGAGGTTTCGAACAACGTCCCCGTCCGACTTGAGAATTTTCGAGCCATCCACTTGCAATTCTCGCGTGACGGATTCACCGCTGACAGTCGTGACATTGAATTCAATCGCGCCATCACCGGACATGGCCTGGTCCAGTAACGCAATGCGAGCATCACTCCATGTAGGTGTTCGCTTGTCACCGATGGAGTCGATGCGATCCTCAAACTGAAAGCCTGCGTTTCCAGCCGGGCTGCCTTCATCAATTTCGCCGAGTAGTGGTGCGATGCCGCTGATGCCAGTCATCATCACTATCCAATAGACGGCAATGGCCAACAGGAAGTTTGCCACAGGTCCTGCAATGACAACGGCAATTCGTGCCCAGACGGATTTTCGATTGAACGCCCGATCGACCTCGTCGGGGTGTACATTGCCTTCACGTTCATCAAGCATCTTGACGTAACCGCCGAGAGGGATCGAGGCCAGCACATATTCGGTATCGTCAACCTTGCCCTTTCGGCTCCAGATAGGCTTGCCAAATCCGATCGAGAATTTGAGTACCTTGACCCCCATTTTGCGCGCCACCCAGAAGTGCCCGAACTCGTGTATCGAAATCAGGACACCCAGCGCCACGAGAAATGCGGCGATGCTGTATAAGGCGTTGCTAAACATGAGGGTTTTTCAGTCGGATCCGGTATTGGTTTTTATAGTAGTCAGCGTATACAGCGATGCTTGAATGCATTTTACAGTGTTTGCACTATTGTATGAGCGATTTGACGCGCTGTGTTGTCAGCTTTAAGGATAGTGTCCAAATCGTCAGCCGTCTGTATTTTTGTTTGCGCAAGCGTCCGTTCGACGATGTCTGGCAGTTGTATAAATGAGACACGATCATCCAGAAATGCAGCGACCGCCGTCTCATTTGCAGCACTCAGCACAGTAGTCGCAGTGCCGCCGGTAGCAAGCGCTTCGTAAGCGAGTCGCAGGCAGGGGAAACGGTCGAGGTCCGGTTTCTCAAACGTCAACGAACCGGTTTTTACCAGGTCCAGCGGTTCCACACCTGATGGCAGACGCTCTGGCCATGACAGGCAATGGGTGATAGACGTTCGCATGTCAGGCCTGCCCAGTTGCGCAATAACAGACCCGTCAGCGTATCTGACCATCGAGTGAACGACGCTTTCAGGATGCACCATCACTTCGATCAGATGCGGCTCAACCGCAAACAGATAACAGGCCTCGATAACCTCGAGCCCCTTGTTCATCAGAGTGGCAGAATCAACTGATATCTTCGGACCCATTGACCAATTGGGGTGCTTTAACGCTTGTTGCCTTGTTACAACAGAGAGTTGTTTTTTTGTCAAAGTCCTGAAGGGACCACCTGAAGCGGTAAGCACAATTTTTTCAATTCCCATGCTGTCAATGTCACTGAAAGTGCTCGAATCTGCCGCTTTCGGATAAATAGG
>CALFCE010000335.1 GCA_937951215.1 uncultured Granulosicoccaceae bacterium | reverse complement strand
ACCCCCTGGAAGGGCGATATCGATCAAAGCCAGTTCGACTTCCCGTGGGAACAATCACCCTCATGCCAGGCGCTGATCGCCAGTGACCCCAACCTGAACAACCTCAATGATCTGACTGAACGCTTTGTTGTGCGCCTGTCCGAGATCGTCAACAACGCAGGTATCCCTGCCCTGTATGCCTATCAGGATATCTTGCGCACACTGAACGGCAACCAGCTGGCAACACAACGCGCTGGTGTCGGGTTCTGGGAAATGGTGTGGGATCAGGGCTATCGAAATGCCTACGACTGGCCGGATCGTGGCTTTGAAACCGTCATAGCAGTACCGGACTTTCTGTACTTCGATTTTCCTCAGGAAATAGACCCTAAAGAGCGTGGCTACTATTGGGCAACCCGATTTACCGACACGCAAAAGGTTTTCTCTTTTGCACCCGAGAATCTGGCACAAAACGGCACCACGTCTGTTAACCGGGAAGGTGGCAGCATCGATGGCTCAGGCAACCCCCTGACCACACCTGACGTTAACTACACCGGGTTCGCCGGCATGCAGGGGCAACTCTGGAGTGAGACGATAAGAACGTCCGAACAGTTTGATTCGATGACATTCCCTCGCTTGCTTGCGCTTGCGGAGCGGGCCTGGTTTCGGGCTCCGTGGGAGCAGGACGTCACCCCGGGCACGACCTACACACCCACCAGTGGCAACGTCGATACCGGCGCTCTGGCCGCAGACTGGAACCGGTTTGCCAATGCATTGGGCCAGAAAGAACTCGCCAAGCTGGATGCAGCAGGCGTGCAATATCGCATACCCACCGTGGGTGCAAAGGGAATTGGTGGAGAGCTGATACTCAACACACCGTATCCGGGTCTGGCCATAGAATATTCGATTGATGGCGGTGCCAGCTATATCCCCTACGATGCGCAAAACCCGCCAGCGGGGGCTGATTTTGTCAGAGCCCGATCAGCTAACGGGGCCAGAGTGGGTCGTGCCACCCCGGTTGACTAAGGTACTACCAAGTTCGCCATAGGGATATGGCGAACATTCATTTTGACAGCAAGCGTTGGATATCAATGACAGCCCGTTCGTGGAACCCGTCCATAATGATGTGATCACCTTGCGTCACCTCGGCCTTGAATCGAAGCTTGTTACCATTGATTTCAACCAGCTCAACCTGCACCAGGACGCTGCGATCAGGCTTCGCAGCACGCCGATGTTGCAACTCGAAACCGGTTCCTACACTCCCCTCTCCCTCTTCAAACAGGGCATCAAGCAGTTGGTGCGCTGCATTTTCGATGAACAGGATAGTGGAAGGCGAAGACACTACATGAATACCCTCATTGCCCATTGCTGAAGCCAGGTGAGCGGGTTCGGGTGTCACCTCCAGTTCGGCCGTAAGGCCAATCGCCAGTTCCTTCATCGATGTTTCTCCAGCACCACCCTCAAGCCCTGGCCGCTTGCAAACGAGCCAATGGTTTCTCATTGATAAAAACATGAATCACCGCAGCTGCAACTCCCAGCACCACCCCGGCCCACCACATCTGATCATAGGAACCGGTTTGGTCAAAGATACGACCGCCCCACCAGACCCCGAGAAAACTGCCCAACTGATGACTCAGGAATACAATCCCGAATAGCGTTGCCATGTATCGAACACCAAATACCTGCGCCACAATGCCGGTGGTCAGCGGAACGGTGGATAACCAGAGGATTCCCATGGTGGCCGCGAAGATGTAAATCACCGTGGCGGTCTTGGGAGACATCAACAAACCCAGGATCACAACAGAGCGCAAGAAATAAATTGCTGCCAGACTGGTCTTCTTACTGTAACGCTGACCGATCATTCCAGAGCCCAGCGACCCGATAATGTTGAACAAACCGATCAATGCAAGACTGTAGGCACCCACTTTCGCATCCAGGCCCAGATCTTTGACATAGGCCGGGAAGTGAACGGTGATAAAGGCAACGTGGAAACCACAAACAAAAAAGCCGATGGTCAGCAGCACATAACCTCGGTGCGAGGTTGCTTCAAGCAAAGCTTCCCGTAACGTTTGATCACTGGCTTGTTCAGTGGAACGCGATGGATCACCAGGCAACAACATGGCCAGCGGTATCAGCACCAGCGTTGTCATGGCCAGATAAAACAATGCAGATGACCAGCCATAACCATTGATAAAACCCTGGGCAACCGGCGAGAAAACGACCTGCCCCAGCGAACCCGCGGCGGTACCCAGGCCGAGAGCCAATGAGCGTTTTTCTGGCCCCACCACTCTCGCCATGGAAGCCATGGCTAATGTGAACGCGGAAAAGGCAACCCCCACTCCCGCCAGTACACCACCGGTCATGTGAAGCATCATTGGCGTATCGGCAATGGACATGCCCCACACACCGAGCGCATAGACCACGGCACCAAAAAAGATGACCCGAGTGGCACCGAGTTTATCGGCCAGCGCACCAGCAATCGGCAAGCCCAGACCCCAAAACAGGTTTTGCAGGGCCATGGCGAGGCCAAATGTCTCTCGAGTCCAACCTCGATCAACTGTCATCGGCTCCAGAAACAAACCAAAAGAAGATCTGATACCGAAGCCGACAGCCGATATCAGACATCCGGCAATGATGACGATGATCGGGGTTCGAAGGCGAGTCGCAAATGAAGTCATGGGCAGTCTTGCTCTGTTTTTGTCGGCGGCCTGGCCGGGACGATTAATGAATAGTCCCGGCTAGGGTCCAGTCTCGACAGCGTCGAGAACCCTGACTTGTGAGTCAGGTGTGGCATCTGCGCTATCAACGGCAATGACGGACCGCGGTGTCACCCCATCAACAGCTCTTGCCTGCGTACTGGCCTGCGAACTGGCCACCGGACTTGCCACCGAATTGGCGACAGGCGTCGTTGTCATCTGTTGTTGGTTGCGTTTCGGTTGCAGCAGGCTCACAACAGGCTCTATCAAAACTTCAACATCGAGTGCCGGGTTACACAGGGCAGCATCGATGCTTGCATAGTTATACTCAGGCCAGGTCGACACCACCAGATGCGATTCGGCAAGCACCAGACAACAGGTGACGCCATGGGGATTAAACTGCTCCACAACTTGCTGACGCACCGTAGCACCACTGGTGACAGCCCCTCTGCACATTGCGTCGGCAATGGAGTTGGCGTCGCGTGTATCCCCGGCACATTCAAAGGCGTCGACAGAGAGTCTTGTTAACAACAAATCAACCATATCAATTCAGCAATTCGACCTTGCGGAGTAAGCTACAATATGCGGCGCCAAAGTGCAGCGCGGGGTTCCTCCGAACCGGTCCACGATACTGGAAAACCATACATCATGGTATCCTAAGGGCTACAAAGTCCCAACTACGTCATCATGAGTTTTATTGACCAATTCAGCTGTCCTGCCTGCGGTGCCGCCTTTGAACAGGTCAACGCACATACGCGCAGCCTCTCCTGTCCACACTGTGGAAATTGGGTCTACTTTAGCAATAACAGCTGGCTGGATGGCGGTAAATTTGCACAACAGATTGAAGCACCCCCCTTTCTCCATGTTGAACGCAGTGGCAAGCTTGACGGTGTATCTTTCACTGTGGCTGGTCGGGCCAGGCTCGGCTACACCGGCGGCTTTTGGGATGAATGGTGGCTGACGTTCGAGGATGGCTCGGGGCGATGGCTTGAAGAGGATGACGGGGCCTACCATCTGCACCTGGAACAGGCTTTCAGCGGTAGTCTCGACGAGGCTAAAAATATATCCGTTGGTCAGTTTTTTACAGCGGGTGGACTGAACTGGTTTGTCACAGAGGCACAGCAAGCCTCCATTATTGGTGCTGAAGGTCAACTACCTTACAACGCCGCACCGGGCACAACCATCGGCTATTTCGATGCGGTTGCAGATGGAAAGGAGCTCAGCGTTGAGGTTTGGCATGACGGGGTTGCAGCCTCGGTGAGTGAACCTTTGTCTGCATCGCGTCTGGTCTGGGATTAAGGTTTGGGATTAAGATTTGGGATTAACCTGATTGATACTGCCGGAAAATCAGGCTTCGCTGTTAACACTACAATCAACTATTGACTTAAAGGCCAACACTGCCGGATTCAAACCATGCAACTCGTCGACTCTCTGCAACAGATCCATCCGGATAAACTGATTGGTGTAGTTGGCTCCTATATAAAGGAGGGGCGCGGAGACGAGATCCGTCAGGCACTACCCACCCTGATCGACAAACATCCTCAACTTAAAGATGATCTTGGTCAGATCATGCTCAAGTTGAAACAAGCCAAGCCTGAAGTGGAAGTTATTTGCGGCGACCATGCCACGGTATTCGCTTGTGCAAACTGTGGAGGCGCACTGTCACGTCAGGCTGCCGATACCGTTTACGTCATCTGCCAGTATTGTGGTTGTGATGCAGAGAACCCACCAGCCGACGGTATGTCTCACTGGCAGCAATTTCTGGATACAAAAGCCGATTTCACGCTGGGGAGCTTTTTCAACCTGGGTGGTGTCAAATGGCAGGCAATTGGCGTGCAGCGTTTTAACGGCACAATCCGCGAATGGGATTCGGAAGATAAAACCTGGGAAAATAGCCGGGCCAGTTATACGCTTTGGTGGATGATCAACGAGAAACGTGAACTGGGCTGGCTGACTGACTATGGCAGCAAGCGTTACTGGTCACAAAAATTTATACCGAAACAACCGCAACTTCCTTCCTCTCAAGATCGCAGTATCGAATACGGGGAATGGAAACTGGAGTTCGCTGCTGGTGAATTTTCCTATCAACCGGTAGTCGGCGATGTCAGGCACACCGCCGAACATAAAAGAGCGCCTAAAGGATTTGGACCTGCCAAAAACAATAATGGAAAGCAGCTGATTTACGCCGTTGAGTCCGCAATCGGGCCAAACGGTAAACCGACAGAATACGAATTTATTCGCAGCGTCGGCCTGTCACACAAGAACGTGATGAACGCGATCGGTAACGCCGAAGGCCTGCTATCCGTCAAACGGTGGTTACGAACCGCGATACTGTTTGCGGTCACCGCAGCCTGTGTGGCCGCACTGTTCTTCCTGATACCTCATCTGCTTCAATCCCAACAAATGCTCAGCCAACAGACCCCTCTGGCACCGGCTGTTCAAGTGATGGCTGGTGAGCTACGCATTGAGGAGGAAAACCAGCTTCTCAGGATAGAATCCCGACTCCTCAAAGTGTTGCCAGCCAATACGTATCTGGAGCTGGAATTGGAAATTGTTGATCAGGATAATGAAACGGTGGGCTTTATAGACAACGAATTCTGGCATGAGACAGGTAGCGACAGTGACGGTCCGTGGCGTGAGAGTCGATATGTCTATAACAATGATATTCGTTTTCTTGAACCTGGAAATTACCGGTTTCTTGCCAGTTTGGGCTCCAGTAATACCAAACCTTCCGTACAAAAATCTGTCGAAATTCTAATCAGTGCCAATACTCACCCAGTCGTATCGACACCTTTTTTCGGATCAGGCATCGCAGCAATCCTGGCAGGCATACTGAGCTTTATGAGATCGCGGGCACGAGCCGTTGCCGGCGCTTCTATCGGCGCATCAATGGCACCCCGCAAGCGAAACCGCAAAAAGAAACGTGGTAAAAATAGTTGAGTGCCGGAATGGTTTTAATATCTTTGCGAGGATAACAACCTGATGAAAGTGATACATTGGTTGCTGGTAGCCATCATTGCGATAGCAATGCTCGGGTTCCCGGTGTTTTATACCTTATCCGCTCCTGCTGCCGCCACAGTACCTGGGCCCGAGGTTAAAAACCTTAAGGATGCCCGTAATCGGACTGTCGCAGGTGGCGGCCCGAGGCTCGGAAAATAACAGGCCCGAAAAAAACAGGCTCGAAAAAAACAGGCTGGGAAAATATCAGGCTGGAAAAATAAGAAGCCGGGAAAACAAGAAAGGGTAACCATTAACAGCACCGCATTAAAACAGTTCAGAAAAATCTGATTCAGTCAGGATATTTTCAAATCCCAATCGGCTAATGACCAAAACAGGCAAATTACAGTGATGAGGTTAAATGCAATGATCGACAAACAGGTTTCACCCTCAGGCAGCAACATCAAAAAGTTACCTCGCACTACCGCGTATCTGACGTTTATTGCTGTCGCAACACCGTTACCGCTTTATGCACAAGAGGGGCTGGAGTCGTTGAAGACCGGCATTATCGAAACGATTGTTTATTCGGTGATCGGAATCATCATGGCCGTCATCGGGTTTAAAGTGGTTGATTGGCTGACACCCGGCAATCTGGCAGAAGATGTAGCACACAAGGAAAACCGCGCGCTGGCAATCCTTGCTGGCTCGATGATTCTGGGTGTTTGCCTTATTATCGCTGCAACACTGCTTGACTGAACTTGAATGACAACCTGGCTGCCGAAAGACCGCAATGTGTCCCTCTTACCAGGGTGTACCTTCTGATTGAATAACCAACCGGGAATGATCGCCCCATCGGGTCAAGATACTCCCCACCTCTATTCGCTGTCACGCGACCAGCTCAGATTACTTCTGGGCTCGGTCTTTATTATTGCGGCATGCAGTCTTCTCTATGAGCTGCTGATCAGCAGCCTGTCCACTTACCTTTTGGGTTCCAGTGTCGTTCACTATTCGTTGACGATAGGCCTGTTCCTGTTTTTTATGGGAGTTGGGGCCTGGATGGCCAGCTATATCAAGGATAACCTGCTGGTCGCGTTTATCAGTATCGAAATAGCAATCGGGGTGATTGGCGGCTTGGCGGCATTGATTCTCTTTGCAGTGTACGCCTGGACTGAATATTACTACCCGGTGATGGTACTGGTTATTGCAGCGATCAGTTTACTGATCGGTATGGAAATTCCCTTACTGACACGCATACTCGAGCACACTCAAGGCCTGCGCAAAGGTATCAGCGAAGTGCTGGCTTTTGACTACCTCGGGGCACTGATCGCATCGGTTTTATTTCCATTCGTTCTGTTGCCGTATCTCGGACACCTACTCACGGCAGCTGCAACCGGTCTGCTTAACCTGTTGGTTGCATCTATCGTTGCATGGCACTTCAGACATCAACTGACACGCTTCAGAACCCAACTGCTGTTGTCCATTTGCGTGGGTATGCTGCTGCTGGGTACTGCGATGCTGAAAGGTGGACTGCTGACGCGTCTGTTTGAACAAGCCCTATATCAGGATACCGTTCTGCACTCTGAACAGAGCCGGTTTCAAAAGCTGGTGGTTACACGATGGGGAGATGACACCCGACTCTTCCTCGATGGTAGCTTGCAGTTTTCCAGCATTGATGAATACCGCTACCATGAAACGCTGGTACACCTGCCGTTGGCATTCGCCTACCAGCATGCCCGTGTGCTGGTCATTGGAGGTGGTGATGGTCTAGCTGTGCGCGAATTGCTGCGTTATCCAAACGTCGCTCAAATAGATTTGATCGATATCGACCCTGCAGTGTCAGATCTGGTTCGTAGCATGCCGGTTCTTGACAATCTATCAGAAAGCGCCCTCGATGATGCCCGAGTCAATTTGCAGCATCAGGATGCCTGGCAGTGGCTGGCGGCAGGATCAGAGCTATTTGATGCGATCATAATCGACCTGCCAGACCCTCAATCTGAAGATACGGCGAGACTTTACACAACAGCGTTTTATCAACGGGTATCCAGGAGACTGGCTTCAGGGGGCGTGATGATCACGCAAGCCACCTCACCGTGGTTTGCCCCAAAGGCTTACTGGTCTATCGGCAATACACTTGAGGAAGTATTTTCTTATGTCAGGCCAGCCAAAGTGTATGTGCCTTCTTTTGGGCCATGGGGGTTTTTTATTGCAGCTGATCATGATTTGAGCCAGCCGCAACAGAAGGCATTTGAAGGGCGTTATTTTAACAGTGACACTCTCCTCCATACGTTGCAGCCTTCTCCCGATCTACCACGGCCCGATGTTGGCAGTAACCGCATCGGATCACTATCGGTACTGGAATATTATCGAGAGGGTTGGAACGCCATCAATCACGGCAAAGCCAAACCCTGATATCCAGAACAGTTTCTATTGAGTTGTAAAGCTACCCTGTGGATGTTTGTGGTAGTCGGCCAACAGGATATCCCTTATTTCTACCGTGATCTGGGTTGCAGACGGATTTTGAGCAGTACAGAAAAAGTCGACCAGAATTTTTTTTATTTCTTCACCGAGCTGTTGTTTCAATTCCATATCACGACCTTCGACAAAACGAATGTCCAGATGCACAAATGCGTGCCTGGCGTCTCCATCACCAATTCGAAAATCCGAAAGCGCCTGACAACGACTTTTGCAGTTCTCTAAATTGATTCCACCGGTTGTAGCCAACACCTGGTGGATCGATTGGAACAGCCCCTGCAGCTCGGCTGACAGGACCAGGTTATCGGTATATTCAAGTTTTATATGCGGCACGATCGGCTTCTCGTGTTGTAGGTAGTAGCCTTGTACTTGGTAGTCTTGTGAGTACTGGCATGGGCAGCATCACAGAAAATACACGTTAAGAACTCCCATCCTCGACGATGACCGCTTTGCTCGCAGAGTTGCCAAGATTATCAGTCCAGCTAACGTCCAATTGATCGCCAACATTGGCACCGGTAAATTCAAAAGAGACATACGGGTTCTTGGACAGGTTTGGTCCCCAGTTAGTATCAAGCAAGGATTGTCCGTTGCGGGTAACTGCGACATGCTGGATGAATTCAGCATCAATGAGATTTCCATCACGGTCTGCCCGCTTGCCTGATTCCATGGGATGATCGATCAGGGCCCTCAATCGGGTTACCCCTTCAAAAAGGGTTGCATCAAGCCGCATATTTGCCATTACTCAATCTCCACAGAGTTCACGTTATCACACTGAGAACAGGCACAGATCACGCCGACAGCGCCCCACATCCGGCCTCGTCCACCGCAGCACAAGGCGGTACCCGCTGAATTACCCGTTCTACGCCTCAAACCCATCTCCAGTGCGGGTTACAGAAGTGTCTTTCGTTAACCGTAACACACAAGTTATGCGAATCCACAGGCTCAAGAGCCCAAGAACTGCGCCGATACGAGCGTTACACAAAGGCGGAAAAGCCGCAGAAGTTTCCCTCCCGAACTGCTTTCCAAACCCGGTTACCAGTTGTCTTTAAGAGAGGGCCATGAGCCGGAAACCATCCCTTCTGCCTCGCGATCAAGGTACCGATAGGCAAGCTATGTTGAAAAAAATACTAGTAACAGGTTCGTTGTTCCCGTTGCTTGCACCTGTTCACTCAGTGCATGGCCTGACACCGGAGCAGTTTTTCCAGGACGATGGCGAAGCACCCTCACAAATAGGAACCACACTGGACGGCAAGCAGCGTTTTGAAATCCGTGGGGGCTATGCCATAACCGAAGGCGATATCGTGTTGGGCAAGATCGCGGCAGATGGAGAAAACACTCCGTTCGTTATCCCACGCGGTATCGGCCGAACCTCCAAGATTGACCGATGGACCGATGGCATCGTGCACTACCGCATCGCTCCCACACTGGATTCGGAAGGCCGTGCCAAGGTTGCCGAGGCGGTCAATCACTGGAACGAAAATAGTACTGTCACCATCGTCGAACTCAGTGACGAAGAAGCTCAAAACACCTCAGACTACATACTGTTCGAACCCTCAGGCGGTTGCGCTTCCTGGGTAGGAAAAATAGGTGGTGAGCAAGCCATCTGGGTAGGAACAACTTGTACAGCCGGTAGCGTGATCCATGAAATCGGCCATGCCCTTGGATTGTTTCACGAACATACACGTTCTGATCGGGACTCACATATTAATGTGATGTGGGACAATATCATTGACGGCAAGGACTTCAACTTTGACGTGATTGAAAGTGGGGCCGAGGACTTGCTTGATTATGACTACGGGTCAATCATGCACTACGGCCCGCGCTTCTTTTCCAAAAACGGTGCAGATACTATCCAGGTTCCCGACGGGATCGAAATCGGACAGCGTGAGGCTCTTAGCGCTACCGATCTGGAAAGTGTCAATCGCATGTACGGTACAAACCTGAGCTTGTCATCGTCCGTGGTGGCCGATGGCCAGCAATCCATTCTGAACGCCAGTATCAACAACCTGGGAGATAACGGTGCACACGCTGTGGTGTTCACCATGCCTGCAACGCAAGCCAATACCCTGGCCTCTTTTTCCGGGGATGGCTGGAGTTGTCAGGAGGCTCAGGCTTTGATCAGGTGTGAGCGGGCGATACTGGCCGAAGGTTCAGAAACAACCCTGCAGCTGGTGTTAAACGACCCAGCCACTGCAGACGAAACCGCGCGTATCAGCAGCAAGACCCATGATTTCGACCTGTCCGATAACGGAGCCGAGCCAACCTTGGGCGGAGCTCTTCCGGAACCACCATCTGGTTCCACTGAGGATGGATCCGGAGCAGGCACTGACAATGGTACGGGTGGGACCGATAGTGACGGCACTACAAGTGGCAGCGCAGACAATTCCGGTTCGACGGGTGGAGGTAACACCGGAGGCAGTACTGACCCTATACTTGGCACAGACGACAGCACCAGTAACGAAAATCCGGCCCCCATATCGGTCGAGACACCCGTCAGACCGGCAAGCGGCGGAAGTGGCGGCGGCAGCGGCTGGCCGATAGCTCTGTTACCCATCTTGCTATGGCGCCGCTTTCGTTCCAATCACTAGCAAACCGGGTAACTCGACTGTCCCGACATTGTCAAAGACAAAGAATTGCCTGAATTTGAAACTTGACTACCGGGGTTTTGATTAGGAACGGGGTTTTGCTATGCTTCAAGCCCTATGCAACAGCCATCGAAATACCAGTTGATGGTGTCCGCCGGGGAAGCTTCGGGTGACACACACGGCGCTTCCGCTCTATCCGCTTTAGCCAAGCTCGGTGTTCAATTTGACAGTTTCGGCATGGGCGCTGACAAGTTGCAGGCAGCCGGTATGGAGCTGCTGGTGGACTGTCGGAATCTATCCGTAATGGGCATTACTGATGTCATTGCCAAGCTGCCCTTGTATCTGCTTCGCGCCCGGCAAATGAGAAATCATTTACGGCGGCGCAAACCGGATCTGCTGCTGCTGATTGATTACGCTGAATTCAATCTCTATCTGGCTGGTGAGGCAACCCGTCTGGACATTCCGGTCCTTTTTTATATCAGTCCAAAAATCTGGGCATCCCGCCCTGAACGTATTGACACCATTGCCCGCAAAGTAAACCACATGGCAGTGCTGTTTCCGTTTGAGGTACCTCTGTATGAGAAGGTCGGAGTGCCAGTCACTTATGTTGGTAATCCGCTCATTGAACAGATTAAAGAACCGGACAATCCGGCACAGCTCAGACATGAGTTGGCGTCGTCCACAGTGCTTGATACAGCCAGTGCTTCTGAGCAGACCACTGCTACCAACATGGTGGCCTTGATTCCCGGAAGTCGCCGTGGCGAGATCCGCTATATCCTGCCACTGCTACTGGAAGCTGCACGTCTGCTCGAACTGGAACAACCCGGAACACGGTTTTTACTCCCCAGAGCTCCGACCGTCGACCAGGAACTTCTCGACCCGATGCTTGAGGACTACGCTCAGCTCGATATCAAAGTGCTGGACGGACGGGCTCACGATGCCATGCACTGCTGCGATGCTGCGATGATTGCATCAGGCACCGCAACACTTGAAGCCGCAGTGATTGGTGCGCCGATGGTGGTTGTTTATGCAGTGCACTGGCTCAACTACAAGTGGATGAAACGCAAAGCGGTTATCCAGTATTTCAGTCTTGTCAATATCGTGGCCGGTAAAGGTGTTGTCAAAGAATTGATTCAGGACGATGCCACGCCAAGAGCGATTGCTGACGAAACGCTTCGATTGCTACAAGATAAAAGCTACGCCGACCAGGTTAAAGCCGAGTTGCATCGTGTCAGATCGCTAATGGGTGCAAGCGGAGCCTCGCAAAGGCTGGCTGCCATCGCCCAAGCGATGATGCAGCCGCCAAGTCAGGCCTGATCAGATTGCGACGTCCAGAGCCTGATTGCTTTGCCCTGCGGCCTGCGCGATGCCAGTCGCACCCTGCTTCGAGGCATGTGGCAGATCTGCCGCTATTTGGGTAGCCACCAGTTCAGCGGTGGCCGCAGATAGTGTCCAACCCAAATGGCCATGTCCGGTGTTGTAAAAAACCCCTGGTTGTTTTCCAGCTCCGACTCTCGGCATCATATTAGGCATCATCGGACGTAACCCGGCCCACGGAATCACCCGCGATGTATCAACACCTGGAAACAACTGGCGACACCAGCTTACCAGGGGGTCGATACGATCCTGCCGGATATCATAATTAAAGCCATTGAATTCAGCCGTACCGGCAATGCGGAACCGATCCTCTCCCAGACGGCTGGTAACAATCTTCGCATCGTCATCCAGTAAACTGACCCAGGGTGCTGATTGTTGGCTTTGTTGATCATTAAGTTCGACAGTAATCGAATACCCTTTTACCGGATAGATGTTGACTCGATCACCGAGCTGCGCTGCCAGTTTACGACTGGCAGCTCCAGCACAAACCACCACGCCATCGAACACTTTTACTTCTGAATTGGCACTCCCCTGCTCACAGAAATCGATGGCCACGCTATGCTTATGTTGTTCGGATTTATGCTCGATTTTTTCAACATTGGAATCATAGTGAAACTCGCAGCCCTGCCGCTCACAAGCTGCGGCCAGGCCACGGGTATACTTGTGAATATCACCCGTTGAATCCGAGGGCGTAAAAAAACCACCCACAAAATCACCCGACAGAGATGGTTCAATTTCGCGCATTTGTTCCAGACCTACTGCATCGCGGTGCAACCCACCGCGCGCAAGAAGTTCATTGACCTTCTCTGCATGCCGGTACCCTTTTTCGTCTTTGTAGACATGCAAAATACCACGGGACTCATGGTCGAAATCAATACCTTCAATCTCGGCCCATCGGAACAAGTGCTCTCTGGCTGCCATTGCCAAACGCACGGTATCCACCGTATTGGACTCATAGCGCGGGATGTTACTGACGAACTCGGCCATCCAGGAGTACTTGTGCCAGCAGGGCCGAGGGTTAACCAGCAGAGGTGCATCTTTCTTTAGCATCCAGCTGATACCCTTGAGCACAGTGGACATGGTGGTCCAGACTTCTGCATTGGAAGCCGAGAGCTGACCGCCATTGGCATAAGAGGTCAGCATCGCCGGATAGCGATTGCGATCAAATACAGTGACTTGATAGCCACGTTCAAGAAGAGCATAGGTGGTGGTGATACCGGTGATACCGGCACCGATTACGGCGATATGTTTCATAGAGAGCCCCGGACTTGACCATTTAAGAGCTATCCATCAAAGGCACTGCCTTTAACGATAATAGCTGGATTCAGTTTCAGAATTGCCAAAGCAATCCCGCCAACCCATCTGTCTCGGAACCTGAGAGCTTGAAATCCTGCGCACAGGACCCCTACCCCTTCGGTGGATACCAGCACGGGCTGATACCTCTCTCCAGATGTTCTACCGCATGTGGTCCCTTTGCCTGAGAGTTTCCTGGGCGTTGCTCCTTCGGCGCTGGCAGTTAAGCCAATCTCTCCCACATACGGTTGGTCGCGTAAGACAACGACCCGAACGCGTGCAGATTGCACAAATCTGAACACTTTAGCAAGGATAAAACGCTACATTCGGGAGTAAATAACGGCTTTCGGGCAGGCCATTTTCAATCGCTGTTTGGTGCCAGTGCAATATCTGCTACGGCACTCACAGAGAAGGATCGGTAATGTTGGGTAGATCACACGCTGAACAGCACGGCTTGCTTCGCTGCCAAGGCTCGCTTCAGTGAAAAGAGTCTGGATATCGACCCTGGTGAGTCAGCTTGGCCAGAAACTGGCGGGTAACCGCTAGGTCATCGCGATAGGTCAGCCCTTGCCAGATTTCCTGACTTGGCAACAGCTTGACCCCGATCTCTCCGTTTTG
>CALFCE010000334.1 GCA_937951215.1 uncultured Granulosicoccaceae bacterium | reverse complement strand
AACCACGACATTGTCGAACTGCGGAATCAATTGGTTAATGACGGGAACCACAGCGTCGCCATCGGGTACCGCCAGCGCGCCACCGGGGCAAAAGTCATTCTGAACATCAATGACCAGTAGCAGGTCAGAGGCGAGTGCGTTCAGTTGTGTCATGGCTTGTCCTTATGGCTGCAAGGGTTGTACAAACGTTTACAACAATTCAATGCAAACGCTCTGCTGTTCCTTCTCTACAGATCGGTATAAATTGGAAAACGATCAGTCAGGGCTTCTACGCGTTTTCCTATCGCCTTTTCGGTGCTCTCATTACCGGCTTCACCGTTCTCGGACAGCCCGCGTAATACCTCCAGCATCATTTCACCTACTTGGGTAAATTCAGCAACACCAAATCCGCGTGAGGTTGCAGCTGGCGTGCCCAATCGTATGCCTGAGGTTACCATTGGTGACTCAGGGTCAAACGGGATGCCGTTTTTGTTGCAGGTCATACCGGCACGACCCAGGGCTGCTTCAGCATCTTTGCCGGTAATCTTGAGTGAACGAAGATCAACCAGCACCACATGGGTATCAGTGCCACCAGATACAATATCAACGCCACCCTGACTAATGGTGTCGGACAGCGCAATTGCGTTATCGACCACCGCTTTTGAATAATCTTTAAAGGCAGGTTGCAAGGCTTCGCCAAACGCTACAGCCTTGGCTGCGATCACATGCATCAGAGGTCCACCTTGCAGGCCGGGAAAAACGGCCGAGTTGAACTTTTTACCGAGATCTGCGTTATTGGACAGGATCATGCCGCCACGTGGGCCGCGTAAAGTCTTGTGGGTTGTGGTGGTTGCGACATCGGCATAGTCCAGTGGATTCGGATGAACACCTCCGGCAACAAGGCCGGCGAAATGCGCCATATCTACCATTAGCAAGGCACCAACCTCGTCGGCGATATCTCGAAATTTTTTGAAATCGATAATGCGTGGATAAGCTGAACCACCAGCGATGATCAATTTGGGTTTCTCTTTCCTGGCAAGTTCCGCAACTTCATCAAAATCGATCTGATGAGTGGTTTTGTCAACACCATAAGAGACGGCATTAAACCATTTGCCCGACTGATTGACTGGCGAGCCGTGAGTCAAGTGCCCACCGGCCGCAAGGTTTAGACCAAGATAGGTGTCACCCGGTTGCAGCAAGCTGAAGAACACGGCTTGATTTGCCTGTGAGCCTGAGTGTGGCTGCACATTGGCATAGCTGCAGTTAAACAACTCTTTGGCACGATCTCTGGCAATATCTTCGGCAACGTCAACGTGTTCGCAACCACCATAGTAGCGCCGGCCTGGGTAACCCTCGGCATATTTGTTGGTCATCACCGAACCCTGTGCTTCAAGCACGGCTCGGGAGACAATGTTTTCCGACGCGATTAATTCGATCTCGTGTTGCTGTCGCTGCAGCTCCTGCGCGATTGCAGCAGTTAGTGCAGGATCCGTGTCTGCCAAACGTGCAGAGAAAATCGATGTTTGCCCCTGGTTTGTGTTGCCCGGGGTTATACCGGCAGGGTTTGCCTGGCTCATTGGGGGGGTCCTCAGGCGCGGTGGCCATCTGTCAAAGTTATCAATTAAAAAGTGGCCTCGCCGCCACGTCTGATGCTGCCGGCAGCGAGTGAAAATTCAGGGCGAAAGTGTACCATCGCAGTCGTTTGATGGATGCGGAAAAAGTCTTAATATATTAATATAATACTACTTTTTCGATGTTGATTTTGTGCTGATCTCGAAATCATGCATACAATAAGAGTAAGTACCACAGATTTGTGAAAATCGGCCGGCATCTGTTGTCTGTACTGGGTCTGCTGAACTGGGTCTGCTGTAGTGGGGGGCATCAGGCAGCCCGGGAGTCGTGAATGACCGGCGAGGCGAGTGGCTAGTTGAGTGGGCAGTAGACTTGCTAGTTGCATGGCCAGTAGTGTGGCCAGTTTTTGTGGCCAGTTTTTGTTGTGAGCATCGTTGGATAACCCATCGACAATCGAGTGTTGGAGACGCAAACAAGATGGCAGGATTGAGTCAGCTAGAGATTGAACGGTATCAGCAGCAGGGTTATGTAATACCGGAGTTTTCCCTTGGCACTGAAGTCGTGTCAAAACTGCGCGATACGGTTGACCGGATGATCAGCAATAATCCGGATATCAGACCCGAGCATCTTGTTAATGCGCATATATCAAAAGCCAATGCAGAAGGAGTGCAGGGTGCTGATGAAATTCTGGAGCTGGCCAGGCATCCCGGAATCCTCGATCAGGTTGAATCTGTGTTGGGCCCCGATATTGTTTTGTGGGGTTGTCAGGTGTTTTGCAAGCCTGCTGGCGATGGTATGGAGGTACCCTGGCATCAGGACGGTCACTACTGGCCAATCAGACCCCTGGCGACGTGTACGGTGTGGCTTGCGATCGATGATAGCGTGATCGAAAACGGTTGTCTTAGAGTCATGCCTGGCAGTCATCAACAGCAGACTCTGTTTGATCACCATCACGATGATCGCCAGCATCTGACACTTTCGCAAGCAGTCGATCAAAAACAACAACAGGAATTTGAAGCAGCGGATATCGAGCTGTCAGCAGGGCAAATGTCACTACATGACGTGTATTTGATTCACGGTTCCAATCGCAATACATCTACCCGGCGTCGGGCTGGTTTGGCTATCCGCTATATGCCCGGTTCTTCCTTGTTCCAGCGTGACCTGATCGAACCAAGTGATGCTTCCGGCTTTAAGGTTGATTTTTCACAACGCCCGTTGTGGTTACTGCGTGGTGAAGATAAAACCGGGTCCAACGATTTTACAGTTGGGCATGGCTGACGTGACGAGCATCACCGAAGCCGACCTCGGCCTGGAGCCCTGCAGTGGTGTCGGTGCCGTCGTTACAGCGATTGATTTGTCCAAGCCTCTGGCGGACAGCACACTTGACTGTTTGAAATCGGCGCTGGGCAAATACGGTGTTTTGTTCTTCCATCAGCAGAAGCTGCAGCCGGATGATCATATTCGTTTCGCTGAGGCATTTGGGCCGATCAATATCAATCGTTTTTTTACACCGGTTGAGGACTATCCCAATATCGCGGAGGTTCGCAAAGAACCACAGCATGACAAAAATATTGGCAGTGAGTGGCATACCGACCATAGTTATGATTTGGCACCGGCGATGGGGTCGGTGCTGGTGGCACGGCAAACACCGTCCAGTGGTGGCGATACGATCTTTACTAACATGTACACCGCCTTTGACACATTGTCTGAAGGATTGAAAAACACACTACTCGGATTGCAGGCTGTGCACTCCAGCAGGCATGTATTTGGCGCTGCCGCATCACGAGATAACCCGGACTACAATGACCGGCTTGGCAACAAAGACGCTGCGACACAGGATGCAGTGCATCCGATGGTGATTACCCACCCCATCAGCAAACGCCGTGCATTGTATGTGAACCCGCAGTTTACGATTGGCATCGATGGTTGGACGACTGAAGAAAGCAAACCCTTGCTGGAATTGTTGTTCAGGCATGCAATCAGGCATGAATTTACTCATCGCTTCGCTTGGGACCAAGGATCAGT
>CALFCE010000333.1 GCA_937951215.1 uncultured Granulosicoccaceae bacterium | reverse complement strand
GTAGAGGGCTTCCGAAGCCTCGGCGACCGCGCCCAATTGGCAGCAAAATAGCAATATCCCTGCTAATAAACGATTTCGCACAAGAGCCGGGAAGCAAATCATTTCTGTAGATCCTCTCTTCATTGCTCAAGATAGCGGCTGAAAAGTCAAAGAACTGCGTGACCGATTGCAAAAAATCAGAGGTCCGCTTGTGTTCGTCGGCCGCGCTTGGGGATTCCTGTTCAGAGTGAATCGCCGATGAGATGGTGCGTTCGCCGGTGTCGGTTGAATTGTTGTGGTATCAACTTGTTTTCAGTCCGGAAACCCGATTTCCGGTGCGTCAAACTGTTTGTTGGCTCTGTGAGGGAGTTCCGATTCCAGTGGTCCCGGGTAACGCCGCTCTGCTGTCCCCCCACAGTGACAAAGGTGAAAAAACCGCTTTTTCGGCGATGATGCGATGGATGCTTCAACAACAAAATGCGCCAATAGCGGCGAAAACACTATAATTAAAGTATCAATCAGCAATACCAAGAGCGAACATGCAACTACCCAGTGTCAAACAGATGCAGTACTTGGTCGCGGTCAATGAAACACAGCACTTTGGCAAGGCCGCAGATGCGTGTTTCGTGACACAGTCCGCCTTGAGTACTGGTATTCGAGAGCTGGAAAATCTGCTCGGGGTAAAGCTCTTCGAGCGTTCCCGCAAACAGATATCAACGACCCCGGTCGGAGAGGAAATCGGGCGGCAGGCCAAACACTGCTTGCAGGAAATTGGTGTGATGATCGAGATGGCAGAGCGCAATAATAAACCACTCAGCGGTCCGGTTCGGCTTGGCATTATCCCGACAATTGCACCGTTTATGTTGCCGGGCTTGTTACCGGTGCTGCGCTCCGAGTTTGCCGAGATGGATTTTTTCCTCAGTGAAGATTTGACTGCCGGCCTGTATGAGCATCTGCAGAATGGTGATCTCGATTTGTTGCTGGTCGCGCTGCCCTACAGCATGCCAGACACCGAGCAACGCGTGTTGTTCAAAGATCCGTTGATGCTGGCTTTCCATGGCGACACCCGCCATATCGACCCGGAGACCTGGGAGCCGCGTGAGGCTTCGCTGGATATGTTGATGTTGCTGGAGGAGGGCCACTGTTTGCGGGACCATGCCCTCGATAAAATCATGCCGAACAAGAAACGGAACATTAATCCGTTTAATGCTTCCAGCTTGTCAACATTGATTCACATGATTGGATCGGATCTTGGATTTTCTCTGTTACCGCAAATGGCAATCGATTCTCCAGTGGTGCAAAATTCAGGGATCAAGTTACGCTCTTTGGGTACGGAGAGCTCGCGTGAAATTGCGATGGTTTGGCGAAAGGGATCGGCACGTAGTGAAGATTTCAGAGTAGTCGCTGATACCGTCGCGGCAAACCACTAGCCGGAACAATTCATGAAGGGTTAGAGAACACAATGACCAGTCCGTATTTTACTCAGTCCTATCAGCGAGCTTTTGGTACTTTTCCTCTGAAAGGTGACGAAGCACGCACCGCCTTGCAGTCGGCGATTGATGTCGGGTACCGCGCCATAGACACAGCACAAATGTACGCGAACGAGGCTGAAGTAGGGCAGACCTTGTCCGACTGTGGAATCCCGCGTTCAGAATTTCTGATCACCACCAAAGTCAAACCGGATAACTTTAAAGCCGCAGCCTTTATACCTTCCGTTGAGCAAAGCGTGAAGGACCTGCAATTGGATCAAATCGATGTGCTGTTGTTGCACTGGCCGCCAGTGGGTGGGGATATAGATGAATCGGTCGGGTTGCTTGTACAGGCAAAAGATCTGGGGCTGACACGTCATATCGGAGTCAGCAACTACACGATTGCGATGCTGCAGCGGCTGCGTGAATTGACGGATACCGAGATTGTCACCAATCAGGTTGAATTCCACCCGCTGTTGAATCAGGACAAACTGCTGCAAGCAGCCGAACAATTGTCGATACCGCTGTCTTCGTATTGCTCGGTCGCCAGGGGCAAGGTGTTTGACTACCCGCTATTTAGTGAAATCGGTAATCAAAAAGGAGTGTCTGCTGCGCAAGTCGTGCTGCGCTGGATTTTACAAAAAGGGGTTAGCATTAACACCAAGTCAGCCACCCCGGAGAATATCAAACGTAATTTCGATATTGTGTCTTTTAGTCTTTCAGAGCAGGAAATGGCCAGCATCGATGAACTGACCCAAACTAATTACCGTATTGTGGATGATACCGTTGTACCGTGGGCCCCGGTCTGGGATTAGCGCGGCAGCCACCAGATGGTGACTGCTACCAGCCGACCCGGTCGACTCTACACTGACGCGGTAAGGCCCCCATCAACACGCAAATTCTGACCCGTGATATAGCTGGATTTATCACTAACCAGAAACTCTATAGTGTTGGATAATTCTTCCACACGCGCATAGCGTCCGGCAGGGATGCGCTCTAATCGGTCTGCTTTTTCAGGCAGGCTGTCGATAAAGCCTGGTAGTACATTGTTCATGCGAATGCCATCAGCTGCGTATCGCGTACTGAACAGTTTGCAATAGGTGGCAAGGCTTGCTCTGAAGACGGCGGAAGTCGGGAAGTCCGGGTCTGGTTCAAAGACTGCGAAGGTTGAAATATTGACGATGGAGCCAGAGCCCTGCGCCTTCATTACTGGCAGCACCAGGCGTGCCATGCGAATAACATTAAGCAGGTAATAATCCATTCCCAAATGCCAGTCCTCATCACTGATGTCCATGATGTCACCCTTTGGACCGTGGCCGGTACAATTAACAACGCCATCAATTGATCCGAATTTTTCCAGTGACAGTTCGACAAAACGTTCCAGATCTGCCGGTACCAGATTGGACCCGGTATAGCCGAGGCCACCGAGCTCATTGCCCAGCTGCTCTCCCTTGCCTGACGACGACATCACTGCCACGTTATAGCCGCTGGCGGCGACTGTACGCGCAGCGTCAGCGCCAATGCCGCTGCCGCCACCGACTATCAATACCGTTTGTTTTTGAGTCATGTCGTTACTCCGTCAATCAGGTTGTTTTCTTGTCGTCAATAATGTTCATGGTAGCCATGCCGCTTTCACCCAGAGCCACTGTGGCAAATGGGCCGCCATGGGTTGTATGTTCCGAATCACAGGGATCAGGGTGTTCGTTTGCAGCAAGTATTTCTTCAGCAAACTGCTCTGCATTGTCTTTCGGACGGAAGCCCAGAAAGCTGGAGGCGCTATTATCAACCGGGCATCGGTCATTGTTTGAAACGCCATACACCACACTGAACCCGGTTGTTGGTGTGGTTATCGATTTTTCCACCAGCTGTACCAGATCATCATAGGAGAGCCAGGTACCCAGTGCGCGGGTACTGGTAACTTGTGCGCAGGACATGATCCGCAAGCACACAGATTCTACCTGCCGCTTGTCCCAGTACAGACTGGCAAGATCTTCAGAAAAGCATTTGGACAGCCCATAGAAGGTGTCAGGGCGGTGAGCGGCATCCGGGCCGATAAAGTCAGATCTTGCATGCATACCGACCGCATGGATCGAGCTTGCGTAAACCACTCGTCTAACCTTGTTGCGATAAGCGCTCTCCCACACGTTGTAAGAGCCAATAATGTTCGAGCCCAGTATGCTCTCAAAAGGCGCTTCGTCCGCCTCGGCGCCAAAGTGAATCACCATGTCCGCTCCTTCCAGCAGACTGCAAACGCTGTCGAGGTCAGCCAGATCAGCTTGTTGATACGTCTCACCCGGATACAGGGTGCCGATATCATCAGCAAGATCGGTGGATACCAGCGAACTGCAGAGTTTTGACAGGGGCTCTCTAAGGTAGGAACCCAGTCTACCGGCTGCTCCGGTTAAAACCAGTTTTTTCATAGGGATCAGCCTCCCGGCTTCGCTTGTTCAGAAATTTGTAAAGTCCATGTGCAGCCTGCAGGCAGCCCAACCGGATCGGGCCGGCAGCACGTTCAGATAATGGCACTCTCGATGATGGGCTTGTTGTCTGGAATTCTTTGATAGTGAAAGAGTGAAAGATCCAGGCTGCGGTATTCACCATATGTTATATATTCGGCGGTACCTCGTCCCATTGCAGGCGACTGTTGAAAGCCGTGACCGGAAAAACCGTTCACAAAGATAAAATTGGAGACCTCGGTATGTGGTCCGAGAATGGCATTCTGATCAAATGTGTTAAACGCATAGTGGCCGGCCCACGAATTGGTCAGTTTGATTGCTTCGAACTGCGGAATGCGTGTGGCGATTACCGGCCAAACCTTCTGTTCCCAGATACTGTGGTCCTGAACAAAATCGTCGTAGTCGACTGCGGGATCGACATCGGGCGGACAACCTGCGAGGTAATACTGTCCGTCTGTTCGCATATGTATGCCGCTGGGGTCAATGGTCAGCGGTAGATCCCGATCCAGCGGTTGCTCTGCATCGAAGATAAAGGTGTAACGTTTGCGTGGTTCTACCGGCAGTTCGATGCCTGCCATGCGCGATGTTAGTACCGCACGTGGACCGGATGCATTGATCACGTGACCACAAGACACCGAGTCACCGGATTTCAGCACTACCTTTTCAACGCGTTTGCCGTCGACAGACAAGGTCATGTCAACCACTTCGTTGGTCAGGTAATCCACCCCTTTTTCCCGTGCAGAACGTTTCCACCAATCGAACAGTGTGTTGCCGTCGAAATAGCCTTCATCAATCAGATTGTGGCTTCCGGCAACTATATCGTCCAGCTGATAAAACGGGTAGTCCGACTTGATCTGATCGCGTGTCATGATTTTGGTGCCTGCACCGCAGGCAGCCTGGATTTTCTGGTTTTCACGAAGTATGTCGGCAAACGGTTCGTTATCGGCCAGATACATGTAACCGTAGCTTTGCAGGATCACATCGGGCACCCGCGGATCGTCACCCATATAGTGTCTGAAGTTTTTGACGAAATCGGCCGCGAATTGCGAGATGCGTACATTCAGCTCGGTCGAAAACTGCTGACGCATACAACTATTGGTATGCGCAGTGGAGGTAAATTCGTAAGTGGGGTCGCGCTCTACTACGAGGATGGAGCCATTAAAGTCATCATTGTTGGCCAGGAACCAGGCGACAGATGACCCGTACATTGCTCCACCCACGATGACGACGTCATAGGAGTCTTTTTCAGGTGCCAGAACGGCGTGTGTTTGATTCATTACTCTGCATCCCCGCTTTCCACTTGCTCAAGAGTTGACTTGATTTCCGATTCATCAAGACCGTAGTCGTCTCGTGCAGATTCTGCACTGATGTAACCTCGCGCCAGATCTTTTTTGACACTGCTGCGATCTCGTAATGAGGGATCACCATAACCAGCGCCTCCCGGAAAGGCCAGCATCACACGCCTGCCGTGACCGACAAACTGTTTGCCTTTTCCTCGCATGACTGTTCCGTCGTCTTGCCCGATGGTGGTTGGCGCTCCTGCATGTCCGCCCTTGCGACCCCGAGCGGGGTGATTAACGCGATCGAACATCGCTGAAATATCAAACTCGTGGCCTTCTGTTGCGCCCACTTCCATGTACTGTCCCAGCCCCCCGCGGCGTTGACCCGCACCACCACTGTCCGGGCGTAATTCCTTGCGCCAGATGATGATGGGGCCGGTATGCTCGGTGGCTTCGGCCGGCATGGTCATCACACCCGAAGGAAACGCAGTTGCGTTCAATCCATCTACCGATGGGCGTGCTCCGGACCCACCTGAGTTAAACGTCAGTACTTCAGAGCGAACCGCTTTTTCCAGTGCTGCTTTTTCACTTTCGGAGACGCTGTCAGGATCAGTGATGAGTGCTTCTGCAAGATCGGTACGAGGTCTGAGTGATACCTGAAAATTACACAAGCTGCCTGCGCCTTCTGCCGGCACGGTTTCAGGCAGAATCTTGTCCAGCGCATCAAAGACCGTATCCGGGATCATATGTCCGATCACATGACGCAGAGCTACCGGTGCCGGATGCACAGCATTAACGATTGAATGCTCCGGTGCCGTAATTTCAAATGGAGCAAGTGATGCGGCATTGTTGGGTATTTCCGGTGCAATCGCGCACTTCAGCGCGTAGCAGGCATAGGCTTTGGTGTACACCAGCGGTACGTTGATCCCTTTTTTATCAACACCGGAGGTGCCGCTAAAATCGCAGCTTAGTTTATCGCCGGCAATCGCCAGTGCCACCTTGAGGTTGATGGGTTTGCTGTAGCCATCAATGCGCATTTCGCCGGTTGCGTTTGAGTCTGGCAGTTGCTCTATTTTTTTCAGCGTCGCCTCGCGCGAATTGGTCAGGATGAAATCGGCAATTCCGACTAGATCATCGAGAGCAAATTCCTGCATCATGTCAATCAGGCGACGGTGTCCTATCTCGTTACAGGTGGCCAGCGCATAGATATCACCCACCACTTGATCGGGTTCTCTGACATTGCCGCGAACCATATGCACCAGCGTTTTATTGACCTCGCCGCGATCAGCAAATTTCATGATCGGAATATACAGGCCTTCTTCATACACAGAGTTGGCATCGGCACCGAATCCGCGACCGCCGATGTCGACGATGTGAGCGGTACAGGCGAAAAAGCCAACATGGCTACCGTTGTGAAAAGAGGGGCTGACAACCGTGATGTCGTGCAGGTGCCCGGTACCTTCCCACGGATCATTGGTAATGTATACATCACCTTCGAAAATCTGATCGCTGCCGATTCGGCGAATGAAATGGGCAACAGAGTCGGCCATCGCATTGACATGACCGGGGGTGCCGGTGACAGCCTGTGTCAGCATCAGCCCATTGACATCGTATACCCCCGCCGACAGATCTCCCGCTTCCCGAACCGATGTTGAAAATGCGGTTCTGACCAAGGCTTGCGCCTGCTCTTCGACTACCGAGATCAAGCGGTTCCACATCACCTGGTAGGCGACTGTTGATGGAGAACCAGCGCTACGTGATTTGATATCCTGTTGGCTGCTCTCGCTATTGGCAACACTGTCCAGACATCCGTCAGCTTGCAACATGGCACTGTGTGATGAAGGCAATATAACTGTGGTTTCGTCTTCGGTGATAATCGCCGGGCCACTGACGCTGTTGCCGGGTTGCAGGTCATCTCGCGCAATGACCTGGGCATCAACCGTTGTACCAAGAGCAGGATCAAACAGCTGGCGTTGTCCTGCGCTGGCTGTTGTCGCACTGGCGTTTTGCGGTGCAATGGGTGCCACTGGCAAGGGAGGGGTAGTGGCATTGACTGACCACACGGTGATCTCGACATCGAGGCCGTCAACGATGCGACCAAACAGTGCGCTGTAATCTTTTTCGAACAATTGCAGGAACGTCTCAGCATCCGGCGATGAGGCTTGCTGCGGCGACAGGGATATCGGGATTTCCCAACCCTGACCTGTGTAGCGCATATACACCTTGTATTCCGCTGCGATGTCGGAGCCGGGCGCGCAGGTTTTAACGAAACCGGTAGCTTCCTGCTCCAGCTCGGCGAGCAACGAGCGAATCCGGTCAACGTTGAAGTCGGACAATCGCATATAGAGACTTCGATTTGCCTCAAAGCTGAAGGGTGCGCGCAAAAAACCAATCGCAGAACCGACTCCTGCACCGGGGGGGACCAGAAAACGGTTAACGCCGAGCTTTTCACATAATCTGCCAGCATGCAGAGGTGCTGCCCCTCCAAACGCGATCATGGTGTATTCAGACAGATCTTCACCGTTTTCGACCGCGTGTACCCTGGCGGCATTGGCCATATTCTCATCGACGACTTCTGCCAAACCGTAGGCAGCTGTTTGCGCATCCATATCGAGATGACTACCCAGCACAGTTTCCAGCGCTGAGCGCGATCCGGCGGTGTCCAGTTTCATACTGCCACCGGCAAAGTTTTCCGCATCCAGCCTGCCCAATACCAGATCTGCATCGGTTACCGCCGGCTGGTCACCACCGAGACCGTAACACGCGGGGCCCGGCGTTGAGCCTGCTGATTTGGGACCCACGCGAATCTGCCGCATGGCATCGACATGCGCCAGTGAGCCACCGCCCGCACCAATCTCAACCATGTCAATGACCGGAATCGAGATAGGCATCCCGGAGCCTTTTTTGAAGCGGTAGCTGCGCGCCACTTCAAATACGCGGCTGGTCTTTGGTGTGCTGTTTCGGATCAGGCAGATTTTGGCTGTGGTTCCACCCATATCAAATGAGAGTACCTTGTCAAGCCCATACCTGGCGGCAATATTGGCAGCGAAAACAGCACCACCCGCAGGCCCGGATTCCACCAGTCGCACCGGAAATTCAGCAGCACTCTGTAATGAAATAATACCGCCGCCGGAATGCATGAGAAATATCGGGCAGTCCACGCCGACTTCGTTCATGCGATGCTCCAGACGACCGAGATAGCTTTTCATCAATGGCTTGATGTAGGCGTTGGCAACCACGGTATTGAACCGCTCATATTCGCGCATCTGGGGTGACACTTCGGATGAAAGTGAAATCATCGCATCCGGAATTTTTTCCTGGATGACTTCACGCACCATTTGTTCATGGCGACTATCGATGTAAGAGTGCATCAGACCCACCGCAATACTGGTGTAACCGGCCGTCTTTATTTTTTCAATCAACTGCTCGACATCACTTCTTTGCAGCGGTATCAGAATGTCTCCGCTGGCACTGATCCTCTCTGGCAGCGTGTAGCGTTGTTGTCTGGGTAACAGGGGTTCAGGCATCACCAGGTTCAGATCGTACTGTTCGAATCGGGATTCTGTTCTCATCTCGATGACATCACGAAAACCCTGGGTGGTGATCAGAGCCGTTTTGGCACCACGGCGCTCGATCAATGCATTGGTCGCAAGCGTGGTGCCGTGGATAATTTGTTCGATACTTGATGCCTGGGTGCCGGCTTTCTCACACACTTGCTGCAGCCCGTCGATAATGGCACGCTCCGGTGCATCGTAGGTAGTCAATACCTTGGTAGACGTCAGTTGGCCGTCTACTTCCAGCACCACATCGGTGAAAGTGCCTCCGATATCGACACCCAGCCTGACACCCGGGATGCCACTGCCGGGTTGCTGTGCCGAAGCGTGGCTGCTGTTACGGGTATTGTCTGAAGTGTTCATGACGGGTTTGATTCTCCTGCACGGATCGTCAGCTTAAGGTTATCAGGGGCACGGTGCCAATCACATTATTGAATCAGCCTGATCAGATTGTTTTATCTCACAAAATCATAGCGCAAACCACGGCGCAAACCATGGCGCAAACCATGGCGCAAACCATGGCGCAGTCTGGCGGATTCAAGGTATTCGGGTAGAGCCGGGTGCGGCTAGGGCTCTTGGTTTGGTCCCGCGGCTGGCCAATCCATAGCTACCTGTTCCGCAATCTTCACCAGATCGGGAACCACGGCCGGAACGGTATCAGGGTCGTAGTGCACCGTGATGATCAAATCATCCGGAGTCCAGGGGTAGTCCAGTTTGCGAAGACGCCCCTGAGCCAGATCCTGCTCGATCATTGTTTCCGGTAGCACGCTGACGCCAAGTGAGTTAACCGCCATTTGCAAACAGGCCGCGAGGCTACTGGAAGGGAGCAGCCGCGCATTGATCTGTGGCTGCGCAGCAAAGTGACTTTCTATCTGACGAAAAGGTTTGGTGGATCGGGCATGGGTCAGGATCGGGTGCCTGACGAGATCGGCTGCCATCAGCTGTCGATCCTTACCCACTTGCAGCGCTGGTGACGCAACCCAAACCATGGCACTGCTGCCGAGGCGTTTACCCGGATTGGCTCCAGATACAACTGCAGGGGGAGCTGGGCCGGCGTGGGTAGCCTTGCTGGGCGCTTCGTACTCACGGGTGTCAGTACCGCTCGAGCCGTGTGGCGTGTGTTCAGAAGGCAGAATCGGATCGCTGATCAAGGCGAGATCGGTCGTTCCCTGATCCAGCGATTGATAAAGATTGATGGCGAGATCCACTGTCAGCTCGACCAACAGATTGGGAAATTTCTCGTTGACGCGTGCGAGGAAAGGGTGCAGCCAGCTATGCGCGACGAGCTCGGTCACGCCAAGGCGAATGATATTATTGTAAAGAGCCGGTTGATCGGCTGCGCTGACAAAGCTGTCGGCCGCAGCCAGCGCTTGTCTGGCATAGGGCAGCAGCTCGGTGCCTTTTGCTGTCAGTTGGATCTGGCCGCTCTGGCGTTGCATGAGCTGACAGCCGACAGCATCTTCGAGTGATGAAATTCTGGAAGAGATATTCGGCTGGCTGGTGTACAGGCGGGCGGCAGCCTTGCGAAAAGATCCCTGGTCAACCACTTGCACAAACGCTTCAAGTTGTTTGAGGTTAATGTTCAGCATATGGTCAGGCGACGTTGGCTGTTAGCGCGGCTATCCAAGTTCCAGTGACGCGACGCCGAACAGGCGCATCAGATCCACATCAGGGCCAGTGCCTTTGTACATACGCGCGGTTTCAAAAGTCGATATCAGGCCCAGCTGCTGTGCCATCTCGCATCCCGCCTGATTCGGTTCCGGGATATCCACGATAATACTGGAGGCATTGATGCGATCCATGCAGCCATCGATCAGTAATTTTGCATCGGCAGCGTTCGTGGCCAGCAGTGGTCCAATTTTAAAACCTTCGCGGCATTGCCTGATGGTGGCGAGACCGCTGATTTCGTTATCCTCTTTTAGCATCATCGTTTTTCGTGTCGGGGCATCCTGCAACCACAGCTTGAGAAAGCGTTGACGTGTCAGCCCCCCAATATCAGCATCAAATACGATGAGTTTATCAATGTGCTGATCAGATACCGGGTGTAATGATGCCGTCTGAGTCCCTTGCAGACTGGCAGAGTCAACACTACCGGCATAGCGGATATTCCGCCACGCGAATTCGAAACCTGATTTTCTATAGTTGTCTTGTTGTTCGACAACCCCATCAAGCGCTATCGTGAAGCCATTCCGATCCTGCATCGCGTGCTGCCAGAGTTTCAGCCCGATACCGCTTCCGCGATACTCAGGCTTGCAGATGTACAAACCCAAAAAAGCATGTGCGTCGTTTTGTCTCACAATGGAAATGCCGGCAACCGCGCCGTTGTCGTCACTGGCCATGTAAAACCCTTCCGGGTCAGCGCCATAGAACATTGCTGCATCGTCGAGACCGGGGTTCCAGCCCTCAATGGCAGCCCATTGCAGCAATTCGATGACTTGGGTCTGGCTCATTCGAGCGAGTTGTATAGCAGCGGGGGCAGGCATGTGGGAAGGGCTCGGTACGAAGATTGACAGTATTGTACTAATGTCATCAATAACTAGCCAAATGGAGTAGTTTGGCACTAAAGTTAAGCACTCTAGCAGAATCAACGCACTAATAAAGTGCAGATCAAACAATCACTGCGAAATTATGGCTGGCGATAATCAACTCATTCTGGAAAAGGTTTGCAAACAGTACGGTCGCGACATCGTCGCGGTTGAGAATTTTACGCAGTCGTTTGACGCGTCGAGTTACGTTTGCCTGTTGGGTCCTTCCGGCTGTGGAAAAACCACCACGCTGCGCATGATTGCCGGGCACGAAACGGTCAGCAGTGGTGATATTACGCTCGATGGTGTCAGCATTTGCAAACTGCCACCTGCCAAGCGTGGTACCGCAATGATGTTCCAGAGTTATGCCTTGTTTCCCCATCTGACGGTGCGTGACAATGTTGCGTTCAGTTTGAAAATGAAAAAAGTGGATAAAGCCGAGCGTCATCGCAAAGCCGATGAGTTGCTGGATATGGTGGATATGCAGGGCTTCGCCGATCGTTTGCCCGAGCAATTATCCGGTGGTCAACAGCAACGCGTTGCATTGGCCAGGGCGCTGATCACTGAACCTGCCATCCTGTTACTGGACGAACCACTGTCTGCACTTGATCCGTTTCTGAGAATCCGTATGCGCAGCGAGTTGGCGCGCCTGCAGAAAAAGCTGGGCATCACCTTTATCCATGTCACGCACAGTCAGGATGAAGCTCTGGCGCTGGCCGATACTATTGTGCTGATGAATGATGCCCGTATCGAACAGTCCGGCTCACCGCATCAGGTATTCAATGCGCCTCAGACAGAATTCGTTGCCCGTTTTATGGGTGGGCATAACGTGCTTGATATGGAAGGTAACAAGTTTGCTCTTCGCACAGACAAGACACGTGTTTTGCCGGCCGCGGCTGGCACGCAGCAAAACACTTCCTGGCAACAACACAAAACCGGAATCGTCAGTTATGTCGAGTATCTCGGCAGATCGGTAGAGCTGACTGTTTCGGGCGATGATTTCGCGGACGTTACCGCATCACTGACGGATGAGGAGTTCAATCTTGCTCCATGTCAACCTGGAGACAGTGTCGGCATTGGGTGGAATGAGAATGATCTGCATGCCTTGTCCTGATACACAAAGTGGCTGATGAATAGCCACAAATCTATGGGAGAGAAACGTGAGTTCAAGTATGAAGTCAACTGGAGTACAAGGTCTTGGTAGTCGTGGTCTGGATCAAAAAGGGCGTCAACGACGGACCCTGCTAAAAGGTGCTGCAGCTACAGTAGCAGCGGGTACGATTACCGGCGCACCGATGATCTGGGCACAAAATATCAAGGACGTCACACTGCGCCAATTTGGTACCGGTGTTTCAAATCTTAATGATGTTGCTGCCAAGGTAAAAGAAGACCTTGGGTTTACGCTCGAAATGACAGCGCTGGACTCTGACTCGGTTGCACAACGGGCGGCAACACAACCGAAGTCTTTTGATATTGCAGATATTGAATACTGGATCTGCAAAAAAGTTTGGCCGGCTGGAAATCTGCAGCCAATGGATACCTCCAAGATTGAAAATTACGACAAAATTGTCGGCATTTTCCGCAACGGCAAGCTGAATCCGGATAGCGTTATTGCTCAGGGTACGGCACCTCACTCAGTCGGATTTGTTGATGGGCCGGACGGCAAGCAGTTTGTCGATAACGAGTCTGGATGGATGACCCTGATACCCACTATCTACAACGCAGATACGCTCGGTATTCGACCTGATCTGATTGGTCGCGAGATCAACACCTGGGCTGAACTGCTGAATCCCGAATTCAAGGGCAAGGCATCGATACTGGATATTTCGTCGATCGGTATCATGGATGCAGCGATGGTGTGTGAAGCGATGGGTGAAATTACCTATGGCGACAAGGGCAATATGACCAAGGAAGAAATCGACAAGACCATGGCGATCTTCACCGAAGCCAAAAAGAATGGTCAGTTCCGCGCATTCTGGAAGTCATTTGACGAGAGTGTAAACCTGATGGCGTCCGGAGAGGTCGTTATCCAGTCAATGTGGTCACCGGCTATCACTGCAGTTCGTTCCAAAGGTATCCCCTGCGTATACCAGCCACTGAAAGAGGGTTATCGCTCCTGGGGTGGTGGCCTGGGTCTGTCCAAGAACCTGTCAGGTCTTGAACTAGATGCAGCTTACGAATACATCAATTGGTATCTGTCTGGCTGGGTGGGTGGCTACCTGATGCGTCAGGGCTACTATTCTGCTGTTCCGGAGACTTCCAAGAACTTCATGAGCGAAGACGAGTGGGGATTCTGGTTTGAAGGCAAGGAATCACAAGGTGAGATTGTCAATCCGCAAGGTGTGGTGATGGAAAAAGCCGGAGCCAAGCGTGACGGTGGTTCGTTCGAAGAGCGCATGGGTCGAGTTGCCTGCTGGAATGCGGTCATGGACGAAAACCAGCACATGGTACGCAAGTGGAATGAGTTTATCGCAGCCTGATGATGCGGCTGTACTGATAGGCTAACAAACCGGCGGTTGTCGCTTTCGGGCGACAGCCGCAGGTCATAACTTTTACAATTGATCTGCGCATGAAAACACTGAAAGGTTGGCTGCTGGCCTCACCACTGGTTGTTATATTATTTTGCTTTTTATTATTGCCAGTGATCGCGATATTTGTTGTCAGTTTCTGGGGTGCTACCGAGTACAGCTATTATCCTGCTTTTCTGTTTGACAATTACGCTTATCTGCTAACCTCCAGCGTCACGCTATCGGTCTACCTCAAGACCTTGATGTTTACCGTTATCACATGGGCTCTTTGTCTGCTGATCGGATTCACTGTTGCCTACTTTCTGGCATTTCACGTGCGGACCTTGCCAATGCAAATAGCACTGTTCCTGGTGTGCACTGTGCCGTTCTGGACCTCCAACATCATCCGCATGATTTCATGGATCCCGTTTCTGGGGCGTAATGGCATAGCCAACAACACCTTGCTTGATATGGGTGTGATTGAAGAGCCACTGGAGTGGCTGTTATTTTCAGAATTTGCGGTCGTTTTGGCGTTTGTACATCTGTTCACGCTCTTTATGATAGTGCCTATTTTTAATTCAATGATGCGTCTTGATCGTTCTCTGATCGAAGCTGCAAGGGATGCCGGTGCCAGTGGCTGGCAGATTCTGGTGAATGTCATCGTACCGCTTACCAAGCCCGGAATCATGATCGGTTCCATCTTTGTGGTGACTTTGGTGATGGGTGACTTTATAACGGTGCGCTTTATGAGCGGTGGCCAGAGTGCCTCGGTCGGCAGAATCATTTCAAATGAAATTGGGCTGCTGCAATATCCAGCGGCCTCGGCTAGTGCTGTGGTACTGCTTCTTACCGTTCTGCTGATGATCTCCATCATGTTGCGGTTTGTTGATATTCGCAAGGAGCTGTAATCATGGACGGACGACGAGGCTTGGGTTTTTACGTATTGGCCGCCTTTTTCGCGCTGTTTGTTTTATTTCTTTACGGCCCGACGATCACGATTGCCATCCTTTCTTTTCAAGGGCCCCAGGGTGGTTTGACATTTCCAATGAATGGCAGCTCATTGCACTGGTTCAGAAACTTGTTTGAACAGCAAGCGGTGGGTGATATCTGGGGCTCTTTCAGGCGTTCGGTTGCTCTGGGTTTAATGGTGATGGTGACCACGGTAGTCGTCTCGGTGATGGGCGGGCTTGCGTTCCGAACACGTTTTAAAGGGTCTACACTGGTGTTCTATCTGGTGATTGGTAGCTTGATCATACCGTCAATCCTGATTTCGCTTGGCGTAGGGATCCTGTTTAACCAGGCAGATCTGGACGTACATTGGTCAACCTCCGGGTTCGGTTCGCAATTAACCTGGACACTGCCATTTGGCTTGTTGATCATGTTTGCTGTGTTTAACCGCTTTAACAGTGCCTACGAGGAGGCAGCGCGGGACCTGGGTGCCAGCCCCTGGCAGACCATCCGCCATGTCGTGTTGCCGATAATTGGACCAAGCCTGATTGGCGTTGCCCTGTTTGGCTTTACCCTGTCGTACGATGAATTTGCGCGCACACTATTGACTGCGGGTAGTTATAACACCCTGCCATTGGAAATCTACGGGATGACAACCAGCGTAACGACTCCCGTGTTGTACGCATTGGGAACACTGACCACGGTTTTCTCCTTTTTTATCATCGGCGTTTTCTTGCTTAGTGTTTGGTGGCTGGAGCGAAGCAAGCGACGTAAAAAGTGATTTAGGGTTAACTTGCAGCTGCATTAAGCGGGTGCAAACGATGCCAGATAACCCGCATACTCCTTTGCTCTGGGCGCAGCGTAGCCGCCATGCTTTGAAGTGGTGATGCCGAGGGACACCAGACTCTCCACCATTTTTACAGCGGATACCACACCGTCTATTACCGGAACCCCATGTTGTTTCTGCAGGCTGGCGGCAAGGTCGGTCATGCCTGCGCATCCAAGCACAATGGCTTCTGCC
>CALFCE010000332.1 GCA_937951215.1 uncultured Granulosicoccaceae bacterium | reverse complement strand
CGCTCATCCACAGAGTGACACCATAGCTAATGATAGCCAGTAAAATTATAACGACTAATGTGCTGGCACGCTGAAAAGCCTGCCACTCACTCCAGGGTTCCGGGTTCCAGGGTTGTACCGAACCAACCACAATGACAAAGGCCATCACCAGCAGTGCAGGTAGCGAGCGTACCGCAAACTTCATCACCGGTTTCGACAGCTGGTAGATGCCGTTGCTACCCAGTTTTCTGTACAAGAGCCACGCTTGTTGCCATGCCGACATGCTGGATGCAATCGCCAGCCCGGTATGTGGAGCCACAAAATCCAGCAGCACCATTGGTACCACCAGCAGAATATTAAAAATCATATTGCTGACTAATGAAATGATGCCGATTCTGACCGGTGTTCTGGTGTCCTGGCGCGAAAAAAAAGCCGGCAGAAAGACCTTGGTGAGAATAAACGCAGGCACACCCAGCGAGTAGGCCATCAGGCTATAGCTGGCCATCCGCGTATCGCGGGGTTTGAACTCACCGTATTCGAACAGCGTCGACAGTAACGGGGTGGCCAGCAGCAATAGTGCAGCGGCCGCCGGTAATCCAAACACAACAACCAGCTTGATAGCCCAATCGAGTGTGTTTTTGAAATCTTCGTGCTGCGCGTTGGTGTGCCCGGTAGCCAAGCGAGGCAGAATGACGGTAGCGAGGGCGACCCCCAGCAACCCGAGCGGGAACTGCATCAACCGTTCTGAATAGTAAAGCCAGCTGAGACTGCCTAACATCAGAAAAGAGGCAATGATGGTATCCAGCAAGATATTGATCTGGGCCACCGATGATCCAAGAATGACCGGCCCCATCAATTTCAATATGCGCCTGACTCCGCGATTGGCCAGCCCCCAGCGCGGCCGTGGGATCAAGTTCAGGCTTGCCAGGAACGGCAACTGAAACGCGAGTTGCACAACCCCTGCAATCAAGACCCCCCAGGCCAGCGCAACAATAGGCTGTTCGAAGTGAGGAGACAGATAAACAGCCGCCAGGATCATGCAGATATTGAGCAGTACCGGGGTCAGGGACGGGATGGCAAAGCGGCCAAAGGTGTTCAGGATGCTGCCGGAATAGGCCAGCAAGGAAACAAAGAACAAATACGGGAACGTGATACGCAGCATTTTGGTGGCCAGATCGAACTGTTCTTCGGAGCCACTAAAACCGGGCGCAAACAGCATCACCAGAAACGGCGCGAGCATCACACCCAGCGTGCTGACAACCAGTACGATGACAATCAGGGTGCCGGAGACGCAGGCAGCCAGCTCTTTTAACTCGGCTTCGCCACGTCGTTCTTTGTATTCGGTGAAAACCGGGATGAAACCCTGGGCAAAAGCTCCTTCTGCAAACAGTTTGCGCAGGAAATTGGGGATTTTCCATGCCACCAGAAAGACATCAGTGACCGCACCCGCGCCAAAGAATATGGCCAGCACCTGATCCCGCACAAAACCGAGGATGCGCGAGATCAGTGTCATACTGCTGACGATCGCACCCGCCTGCAGCAAGCCCCCACGCTTTTTGCGGGGCGAAGTTGAGTTGTCAGGCGATGTGGTCATGGGCAGGGGACGAATGGATAATGAAATTCTAGCAGCTAAGCCTGAGTTGTAGCGCTCTCTGTAGCGGCCGAAATGTGTTCAGCGTATCAATGCCTGCTTGAGTATCCGGTTGACGGGCATGAATTGACGTAGGATAATGTTCGGCTATTTCGATTCAGTTAACAGGTACAGCTCACCATGGCAAATTCGCCTCAGGCTCGTAAACGGGTACGTCAGTCCATCAAGCGTCGTCAGCGTAACGCCAGTCAGCGCTCCATGATGAGAACCCGCGTAAAGCAGGTTTTCGGTGCTATCGATGCCGGTGACAAGAGCGGTGCTGAGACAGCATTCAAGGAAGCCGTACCAGTACTCGATCATATGGCTCGTAAAGGGCTGATCCACAAGAACAAAGCGGCTCGTTACAAAAGTCGGTTCAGTGCCCGTATCCACGCAATGTAGTTAATACGTAGTGTAGTCAACCAGGGCGGAGCTTCGCGTTCCTGCCTTGGCTTTCCAGTACGGTCGGGCTGTTCAAGCCTGATCGGTGAACACCTTCGGTAAACACCACGGCCAGATCACCTGGGTTTAATTAATTAGGGTTTATTTAATTAGGGATTGGTTAACCAGGGTAGTTAACTTGGGTCTGGTTAACCCTTAGGTCTGGTTAAATGCAGCCTCATTAGCGGCCTTTTTCGGGGCTATCAACACCATATTGTCACGATTGATCAGTTCCGGTTCGTTGCAAAAGCCCAATACGGCGGCGAATTCATCACTGGATTTACCGATAATCTTGGCTGTATCGCTACTGCTGTAATTGGCAAGCCCGCGAGCCAATTCGTGGCCATCTGCAGATTTGCACGCGACCAACTCCCCCCTTTTGAAATCCCCTTTGATTGCGGTAACCCCTACCGCCAACAGGCTGGCGCCTCCGTTGCGCAATTTCTCAACCGCTCCCTGATCCAGTTGCAGCTCGCCGCGAACAATCAGTTGATTGGCCAGCCAGAGCTTGTGGGCAGCCCTGGGTTGTCGATCGCTGGTGAGCATGGTGCCAATGGGTTCACCTTGTTTCAGGCAAGTCAGCACCGATGGAGCCCGTCCATTCGCAATCAGGGTCGTGGTTCCGGATTCTGCAGCCCGTGCTGCGGCTTGTAGCTTGGTCAGCATACCCCCTCGACCCAGCTCGCCATGAGTGGGGCCGGCCAGTTTGTGTATGTCAGGATCATCAGCATCGGCCTGTAACAGCAGTGTGGCATCGGTGTGCGAACGCGGGTCCTTGTCAAACAGCCCGTCCTGATCGGTCAGGATGGTGAGCACATCGGCGGAGATCAGGTTGGCGACCAGGGCTCCCAGCGTATCGTTGTCGCCAAAACGAATTTCGTCAGTGGTTACTGTGTCGTTTTCATTGACGATGGGTATGACGTTCAGATCGAGTAAAGTTCGCAGTGTGCCGCGGGCGTTAAGATAGCGCTGCCGGTTGGCTAGATCTTCATGGGTCAGCAGGACTTGAGCAGTCTTTATGTTGTGTGCATCGAAGCCGTTTTCGTAAGCTTGTACCAGACCCATCTGGCCGACTGCCGCGGCCGCCTGCAGAACCGGGACTGTGCTCGGACGTTGCTTCAGGCCAAGTCTTGCCATGCCCTCAGCGATTGATCCGGAGGATACCAAAACTACTTCGCAATTATGCTGACGCAAGGTCGCAATCTGCTGACACCAGTGGCCAATCAATTCACGATCAAGTCCCACTCCGTCTGCCGTCAACAGAGAACTGCCGATCTTGACCACCCAGCGTGATGATTGTTTGATCCGGTTTCGCATTAACTGCCGCTCTGGCTTTCAATCTGAGTGGCTGTGTCGGCGGCTGTGACTTGTGCAGACACTTGCTGGTGTTGTTCCTGCTGGGATTCGCGCAACTCTTCCATCCGCAGCATGATTTTCTCGGCTAACTGGCGTGTACCTGTTTGCGCCACCGCTGAGATCGCGAAAACCGGCCCTTGCCAATCCAGCCCGGCCACAATCTCCTGCGTGAGCTCGTCAACTTTGTCAGCGGGTAGCAGGTCAATTTTATTGATCACCAGCCAGCGTTCCTTTTGCATCAAGTTGTCGTACAGCTCTACCGGGCTGTCTGAAAATGGTTGCGGGTTTTCAGTCGCAGCGCTTGCAGCAGGTTCCGGGTTGGTCTCCGCGAGGTTAACAGGCTCGGCATCAAAGTCGTCTTCTGATGTCGGGGCGGCAGCCTTCGCAGCGTCATAACGCGCAAGTTCTGCCAGTAACTTTTTGGCCTCGGTCACCGGATCGGTACCGTCGATCGGTGCGATATCTATCACGTGGAGTAATATGCCGGTGCGCGACAGGTGGCGTAAAAACTGGATTCCAAGTCCCAGCCCTTCGGCAGCACCCTCGATCAAGCCTGGTATATCTGCCATCACAAAACTGCGATGTGATTCGATGCTGACGACACCCAGGTTGGGGTGCAGGGTGGTAAAGGGGTAGTCAGCAATTTTAGGTCTTGCGGAAGACACTGCTGATATCAGGGTCGACTTGCCCGCATTGGGTAAGCCCAGTAACCCGATATCGGCCAGCAGGCGCATTTCCAGTTGCAGCTGTCGCCGTTCGCCGCTCGATCCATTACTGGTTTGCCTAGGAGCACGGTTAACCGAGCTTTTGAATCGCGTGTTGCCGAGCCCGTGGAAACCACCCCGGGCGACCAGCACACGTTCGTTGTGTCTGGTCAGATCGGCAATAATCTCACCGGTTGCCAAATCCCGCGCAACTGTGCCCGTCGGAACCGGCACCACGATATCCTCTCCCTTGGCACCAGTGCAGTTTCGGCCACGGCCGTTCTCACCGCGCTTGGCTTTGAAGCTGCGCATATGCCGGAAATCCGACAGCGTATTCAAGCCCTCACAAGCCTCCAGATAGACGCTACCCCCATCGCCCCCGTCGCCTCCATCAGGGCCACCGCGCGGTATATACTTCTCGCGACGGAAGCTCAGGCAGCCGTTACCACCGTCACCGGCAATCACGGTTATTGTCGCTTCATCTATGAATTTCATGATTGAATGGGGCTGCGCCCGGTTTGTGCGCAGACGACTCTTGCAGCCTGTCGAAATGTTACGCAGAGTTTAAACTATTTGGTCTTGCGACACTGTTATCAGTCCCAGCTTTTCTGCCCTTGGTAGCTGCAGTAAAGTACTGTGTATGGAGTCTCGTAGCACCAAAGGCAGAAAACCTGCGATCGGTAACCTGTTGTTGTTCCCGAGCTGCGATGAGCGCGGCTGGATTACAGATGCCTTGTCGGAAGGTGCTGGTAACTACGACGAGTTCAACCCTGAAAACATCTTTTTTGCCTGGCTCCTGGAGCTGCCAGTTGGTATGGATTCCAAAAAGGCGGCGAGGAGTTTATTGTGCCTTGCTGAAGTCCACCAGCCAGAGAGTCGATTTTCACTCAAGATTGTCAGTTTGCTGCAAGACCTGGTGGAGGGGCGCCCGTCTTCTCGTGCTGAAACGCTGGATGATCTGGTTCAGCAAGTGAATGCCAAATCGTGCCTTTCTCCGGAGTTCGTGGATTCTACAGACTTTGTAGACTAGTGTGCTGGATCTGGGTCACTGGATCTGGGTCATCTGCCTGCAGGAGAGCAGGCAGTGAGGTAATAACGGTTTCTTTGCAGCTTCAGGCTGCGGGTTCAATGCTGACAAACTTGCGCTTTTGCGGACCTTTCACCTGAAACTTCACAAAGCCGTCGGCTTTCGCGAACAAGGTATGATCCTTACCGCAACCTACGTTCACACCCGGGTGAATGCGAGTGCCACGTTGGCGAACAATGATATTGCCAGCCAGTACAGCTTCACCGCCGTACTTCTTGACACCGAGTCGTTTGGATTCGGAATCTCGTCCGTTTCGCGTACTACCGCCTGCTTTCTTATGTGCCATTGCTGACTCCGTATGTTCTAAGCGTTGTCTATTGATTGCGCTGGTGGGTTTGAAATGAGCCCGTCATCAGCGTGTAATTGCCTAACCTTTGGCCAGCTCTTCTGCCTGACTGATCCATTCGTCCCGTTCGATTCTGCCGGGGAAATCCATCTCGCGGTTCACGTTGTCCACGTCTTCCTGGGTGAAAGCGGCAATCTGGTGAAAGTGGAAGATACCCATTTCGTGCAGCTTGCCTTCAAGCACCGGGCCAACGCCGCTGATTTGGGTCAAATCGTCTTTGTCGCCTTCAGGTTCTGACAGGAACTTCAGGGTGCCGGTGGGGCCTGACGGGGCTGCAGTTTCCACCACTGTCTCTTCTACGGCCGCAGTTTCAACCGCATCGTTGCCAGTATCGTCACCAGCGTCGGGGCTGGCAGCTGCCTTGCTGCGCGGGGTATAAGGGCCTGCGCCCGGGATACCAGTGATTTCCACTTCGGTATAGTTTTGACGATGACCCATCTGTTTGCGGTGATGCTTGCGTCGACGAAATTTGATGATGTCGACTTTTTTGCCGCGGCCATGCCCGATGACGGTGGCGCTAACAGATGTATCGGCCAACAGCGGGCTGCCAATATTGACTGAGCCGCCTTCTCCAACCATCAGTACTTCATCGAAATTGATGGTTGAGCCCTCGTCCGCAGCAAGCGACTCGACGCGAAGCCGGTCACCCTGACTTACTCGGTATTGTTTGCCACCGGTCTTGATCACCGCGTACATATTCGATCTCCAGAATGATTCTAACTCACGCCCGAATGGACACCCACTTTTGGGGGGCCAATTATCACTATATCGGGGAAAAGCCGCAAAGTTTAGCGTGCCGCAAAGCCCAAGTCAATTTAATCCAGCCAGTTGTTCAGGCACACTCAAGCCGGGCCGACAGGCACTGAAGAATGCCAAAAACATGGCTGAAAACGACCTTCTGCTACAGCTTTCCTGCCGGCCAGGTCGACTTGATGATGCTGCTCACTTGTTGCGAGCTCGCCTGCTGTGTAAATAGGGCCTTAAGTGCGGTTTCAGTCAGATACTTATTGAACCCTGACACTGAAATTGACACTATAGGAGTGTGGATAGTACAGCCCCCAAAATACAGACTCCAAGCCTTGACCTTGATGCATGCCGCGCTTTGGTAGCGGCAGAGATGGATCAGGTCAATCAGCTGATTCGCGTCAAATTGGCGTCAGATGTAGCCCTGATCAACCAGGTCTCGACATACATCATCAACAATGGTGGCAAACGCCTGCGCCCGCAACTGGTGCTGCTGGCAGCCGGGTCCTGTGGCTATCAAAAACAGTTTCACACCAATATCGCCGCCATCATCGAATTTATCCATACGGCGACATTACTCCATGATGACGTCGTCGACGATTCCGACATGCGGCGTGGTCAGGATACGGCCAACTCGGTCTGGGGTAATGAAGCCGCTGTACTGGTGGGTGATTTTCTCTATTCAAGATCGTTCGAGATGATGGTGGAGGTGGGAAGTTTGCGGGTAATGGAAATTCTCGCGGCCACCACCAATCGCATTGCTGAAGGCGAAGTCATGCAGTTACTGAATGTGCATGATCCTGACATTACCGAGGCACGCTACATTGAAGTCGTACGCGCCAAGACCGCTCGTTTGTTTGAAGCGGCCACACGGCTGGGTGGTGTACTTGCGGATGTTGAGCCTGAGGTCGAGGATGCCCTGGCAATCTATGGGCGACACCTGGGTACGGCTTTTCAAATTGCCGATGATGTTCTTGACTATGCCAGCAACGCTGATGAGTTGGGGAAGAACATAGGCGATGATTTGGCCGAAGGTAAACCCACTCTGCCGTTGATTCTGGCGATGAAACGCGGGGATGACAGGCAGCGCAGTATTATTGCTGATGCGATTCGGGAGGGTGGTAGAAACAGCATCGAGCAAGTCGGAAAAATTATCCGTGCGACCGATTCATTGCAGCAGTCAATGGAGACGGCAAAAGCTGAAGCCAGGCTCGCTCAGCAATCACTGGAACTAATCCCGTCAAGTGAGTACCGGGATGCGATGCATGTGTTGGCCGACTACTCCGTATCACGCCTTAACTAAAACCGATCTCAAAATCGATCCCATCTCGAAATCGATCCGGCGCAAACTCTGCGTTGTACTGCCAGTAACAGCAAAACCGCCAACCCGAATAGTCCGTAGCTGCCCAGCCCGTCACCTGAAGTTCCACCACTAACCTGGCTCGGCTGACTGCCGGCAATGGTCGTGATATTAACCGAGCTTTCAGCCGGTGCGACTGATGTGTTTGACGCATCATCGGAGGCGATTGATGTGTTGGCGGAGGAGGTATTACCAAAGCCTCTGACATCCAGTGTGCTTGTGTTGTTGTCGGTTCGAATATCGACAAATTGATCTGTGATGGTTCTGACGGTGACCAGCTGTTTGCTGTCACCGGCAGCGAGCGTCAGCGTAATCAAGGCACTGGCTGTCGTTAAAGGGGCAAGGTTTCCGAAATTACATCGCAGCTGCTGTCCCGCGCTTAAGCAGACTCCCGGCGCGTCCGCGATCACTGAATCAATTGGAAATCCGGCTACGATGGACACATTCTCTGCGGTGCGAGAAGGATCGTTGTTTCTGACCAACAAAGTCACTTTGCGAGAGTTATGGACGCTGTTGGGGGACGATTGCACACCGGCTGACAGATCGAGATTGTCAACGTTACACGACAAGCCGATCGTGGGCATTATTGCATCGATGCTGCATTGTGAAAAACTGGGTACGGTATGGCTTGATAGCCTTGGCCACATGATGTTGGTGCGATCAGTGGAGCAGCTGGGATCATCATCATGAAGAGCGCCAAGATTGTGGGCCATTTCATGCGCTGCGAGTAGGGCATCGAAAGCAAACGGTGTTGAAACACTGACGTCAAAACCGTCGAGTCTGCAAGCCGTGTTAATCCAGCCGAGCCCGATTACTCCGTCAGGATCACGCAAGCCCGAAAAAAGATGTACCAGCGTCAAATCAGATCGTAATTGCGAATCATCAATCCGGACGTTGCGAAAATTTTCCAGAATTTCTTCGATGGTGCCACCCTTGTCGCGCATTGGATCTGTTAGCGGGTCTGTGTAGTCCCGAACGGTGTCCAGTATGATTGCGATGCCGAGTTGATCCTGAAAAATGCCATCAATAGCGTTCATCAGAGACAGTGCATGCTCGACGCCGCGGAACTGATGGTGCTCGTTGAACAAGCTGTCAATGACCAGGCCGATACGCGCAGCTCGCGGAACACGGACACTCTCTGCAGCGACTTGCAATCGATTAACGTTTGCCGGGCTTTGCGGGCCTATCGGTACGTGTCTTATCAGGTCGGTGGCAATTGATGACGAACCAATAATTTCAGTGAGCAGCTCTTCAACCCTGACTATCGCTGTGGGTGTTTGCAAGTGCAGACCTTTGCCGGTGGCTTTAAGGTTTGCACTGCGCTCGATTTTCCAGAGTTCTCCATAAGCTTTTATGTACCCTGTCAGCAGATCATCCTGTAGAGAGAGCCTGGCCCAGGAGGAGCTGTCTTCGACCAGGGTTCCACTAAGCAGTTGCAGGTCGCTGGCAAGCTTAAGTGGTGGTTGGGCATCCTCGCCTGCATGATCCAGAAAGCGAGTGCCATTTGTGATAGAGCTTTCGCTCAGTACCAAATTGAAGTCCCGGCCGAGCGCTGTTAATCGCAGTTGCAATGGTTTGTCAGTATCTGCTTTGTCAGTGACCGGTTTTCCGTCGCTAACGGGTAGATTGACAAAGACGTCATGAAAGGTGGGCTCAGCGGAGGCTAACTGTGACGTGATCGAGACTAGCAGCAGCGTTGCCAGTCGCAGAACCGATGCTGCGATGCAGGTGCAGCTCGAACCTGCAGGCCGCGCTAGAGTCAGCCGGTTCGATGTTCTGGATCTGGTGATATTCACGCGCCGATTGTATCAAGCGGAGCGGTCTGTGCGACATGCACATTTATGATCGATGTGAGCCAGCTCCCAGCGACTACCGGAGTAGTTTTGACTCTGAGCAACAGTTCATTCTATCGGCATAAAAAAGCCCCGGCCGGTTACCCGGTCGGGGCTTTTATTTGCCTTTTTGAAATTCAGGGGAGTCAGCTGATCAGCTGACTCCCTTTATCAAGGCGGGTCTTACTTAACAGATACACCCAGTGCGCGTACTGTTGCAACGTTCAGATACTTGTCAACTGGCAAGCCTTTAGAGCGTTGGAACGAGTTAACTGCGCGCATGGTTCCGGGGCCGATTCGACCGTCTACTGAACCAGGGTTGTGGCCTGCTTTCATCAGTGCACGTTGAATCTGGGAGATGCGAGCCGGTGTGGTGTTGGTTTCACACAGGATCTCTCTCCAATCCATTTTTCCCTCAGTAACTACTTCACTACGTGAAACAGTTGT
>CALFCE010000331.1 GCA_937951215.1 uncultured Granulosicoccaceae bacterium | reverse complement strand
AGATGTGGGTATCACCTCCTTATCGCGGCTCGGGAGTTGGTTCGGCCTTGCTGGGTCGTGCGACAAGATGGGCCGTGAGCAAAGATGTCAAGTGTATTCAGTTGTCAGTCACTACCACTAATTTGTCGGCTATTTCCCTGTATCAATCAGCTGGATTTATGCCGTTTGGTAGCACTGAACCACTCAGAGAAGGCACTGAGTTAGAATCGCAATTGATGGAAAAGACCTTGGATGACGGCGATTCGTCGTCATTTCAAGCCAAGTCCTAAATATACAATTCAGGAAAAATCATGTTTGACCACGTTAAATTCGGTGTCCGTGACTATCCAGTGAGTAAAGCATTTTACGTCAAGGCTCTCGAGCCGCTCGGCATAACTGGCATCACTGAATGGCCCCCTGACGGCGTCGAGCTTTACCATCCAGAAGGTGAGGTTTCACTGTGCCTGAATCAAACCGATGAAAAGCCTGCACATCTGCACGTGGCGTTTGTTGCAGAGAGCAGACAACAAGTCGATGCCTTCTATCGCGCAGCTCTGGCGGCGGGTGGGAAGGATAATGGGCCACCGGGTCTGCGGCCTCAGTACAACGCGACCTACTATGCAGCCTTTGTTATTGACCCGGACGGTCACAATATCGAAGCAATCTGTCATAAGCCTTAGGCCTGACCGCTACAGTTTTGTAAAACAGCAGGATTTGTTAAATCGGGATCTGCTTTAATGGAGTTTCTTTCAAACAGTGTAAAAGTGGAGAATGGCATGAGTTCAACCAACCAGCAATCCAACCCCGCCAATGCTGATCACTCCGAAGCGGTAACAAGCGAGGCAAAGGGCAGTTGTTTGTGTGGAAAGGTAACTTTTCAAGCAACGATCAAAGCGGGTGTGGGTGCCTGTCACTGTGGTATGTGTCGCAAATGGAGCGCCGGTCCGTTTATGGCAGCGCACGCAGTCGGTGAGGTTGATTTTACCGGGCTCGAGTACATTTCCAGGTACAGCTCTTCAGAGTGGGCCGAGCGAGGGTTTTGTACCAGCTGTGGTAGTAGTCTTTTTTATCACCTGTTGCCGCGTGCTGAAGTTCCGGCGGGTGAATATATTCTCTCTGCTGGGTTGTTATCGGATCAGCAAGCGTTGGTCTTTGATCATGAGGTATACATCGATCACGCGCCAGGCTGGTATGGTTTTGCCGGGGAGGATGGTCGTCATCGAATGACTGAGGCAGAACTCCTGGCCATGTTTACCTCCACTGAATGACATCGGAATCGGGACAGTCGAAGAGCACCCAATCTGCCTGGGTACGCTATGAACGCAAGATAAAAGGTGTTATTGACCATATCCACAAAAATCCGGCGGGTGATCTTGGAAACGATCGACTGGCTGAGGTCGCCTGTTTGTCAAGTTTTCACTGGCACCGGATTTATCGCTCGGTAACCGGTGAAGCAGCCTCCAGTACCGTACGCAGGTCGCGAATGACCCATGCCACGGGTTTATTAATTCGGTCCGACAAAGTGGTCCGTGAGGTAGGCATCGAGTGCGGATACCCCGATGTTCATTCGTTCAGTCGAACATTCAAATCTTATTTCGGGATTGCCCCTGCCGCTTTTCGCGAACTGCACCGCCTCAACAACGATTCACCGGCAATAAGCAGCACGACAAACTCTGAGAATTCGGAAGCTATTGCCTGGCATGTAGAATTGATCGACAGGCCCGAGTTAGTTATTGGAGGGTTGTGGCATCGAGGCGACTATCTGGCCATCGGCACCACCTTCGAAAAACTTGGGGCAATCTCGATGCTGCAAAAGTGGAATACTGCTACCCCTTATATGAGTGGATATTATCTTGATGATCCCAATCTGGTACAACTACAAGATCTTCGTTCGTTTGCAGCCCTGACAATCAGTCACGACCAGCCCGGTACTGATATTCCCTTGTTTCCTGACAGCATCCAGTCTCCGGGTGTTGATCATTTGCCTACTGAGACTTGCGAGTACTGGTTACCTCACGCAAGCTATGCGAAAATCATTCACCGTGGTCCTTATATATTGCTGGAAAACGCATATCGCTGGCTCTACAACAGCTGGTTACCTGCAGCAGGACGTGAGATGGCCGACATCCCCTGCAATGAAAATTATTTGAACTCACCAATCGATACAGCGCCGGATGACTTGGTGACAGAGATTTGCCTGCCTCTGCAATATAGTGATCCGGCCATCTGATAATTGCTGCGTTAGCGCCAGCATGTCAGGCAGAGCTGAAGGCTCCGTCTGTCTGGTACAACATCGTGTTTTGTAAATCATCGGCAAAAAAGGTTATGCAACTACCAGTTTTTCCTGCTCCGGTTTGTGTAGACCGACCACTGCCAATACCGTAACTCCGAGCACGACAAAGTACCAGAATTCCATCCCTTCAAAACCGAGCACTATGGGTGTCACAACAAACATGGCACCGACAGCGAAATCCACACCGAGGTGTAATTCATAGGGCAAAATGCGGAAAAAGCGCGTATCGTGATTTGTCACCAGAGATACGTTTGAAGTCAGCTGGTGATGCGGGCAGCTGGTTAATATTCCAGTTGGTGTACTTTGACCTCCGGGCAGCTTTCTTTGGCGATATCGCACAGATGTTGATGATGAGTTAGATAGATGATCTGTCCGTGTCTGGCCGCATCGCCCAGCACCCGGAAGGTCTGGCTGCTTCTCTTGTCGTCAAAAGTTTCCATAATATCGTCAGCTATAAATGGCACACTCTGCCGAGACTCCACATATTCAAGATATCCTGCCATCCGTAAAGACAAGTAAAGCTGGAAACGGGTGCCTTTGGATAGTTGGTCGGAAACTTGCGATCCTCCGTCTTTGTTGATGGCAATTAAAACATCCGAGCCACTTTGCTGGCGCGAATCAAGGCGGAGGTAAGCCCCGTCGCTAATCGTTGCAAAGGCTTCCGAGGCTTTTTCCATCATCGAACTGCGATGCCTGTCCCTATAGGCTTGCAATGCATTATTGGCAGCCATCAGCCCCAAATGACGTTGCAGATACTGGCTTGCCTTGTCTTTGATGTGTAACGACAAACTGGTTTTTTGCTCGTTCAGTATGGCAGCTTGATCATCGATACCCACATTGGCGATGGCTTCCCGAGCCCGCTCTCTAAAGGCATGAGACTCTTGCAATTGCTGATTCAAGTCATCTATCCCGCGCTTCAGTTCTTCTATATCGAGGCGTGCCTGCGCGTGATCCAAACCATCAAGTTGCGATTGTGCTTCCTCCAAAGTGGATAAGGACAATATCTGCAACAATTCGATTTTTTCGGCTTCCACACGAGCCTGCAATTCAGATTTTTGCTTAAGCTCCCGTAATTTCTCAGCTACTTCGTGCAAGGAATCAACCGAGAAATGGTCAGTCATTTTTTGTGCATTCTGTTCGGTGGTTTTCAGGGAAGCCTTGTTTTCGGATTGCTCGAGTTGTAGTCCCTCAATTTGCTTTTGGAGTTTGGTCAGCGCTTGTTGGTCTGCGTTGGCTGTTTCAATTTGGTGCTTGATTGTGCTGTAGAGCTCTTCCGTCGATAGCAGTTCGGTATCAAGCTCCAGTGACTGTGCCAAAACTGCCAGCTTATCTTCAAAGGACGATATGACACCTTGCTGTTGTTGAAAACGGCCCTTCAATTCATTTTGTTGCGTCAATAGTATTTGCAGTTTTTCCAAATCCTGCAGCACTGAATTAACGCTGCCGGGTGAGGGTAAAACCACATCGGATTCAGATCTTTCATGCAGTTTCGCTCTGCCTGCGACCGAGTCAGCCAACCAGGTTGAGCCGCAGGTGTGTTTCCAGTCGCTTTGCCACTGCGCAAGGTCGTGTTCCGTTTCCTCTAATGTGTGCTGGCGTATAGCCAGTTGTTGTTGAACGTTGTCCAGTTCATTCCGTAGTCCAGATAGACTGCGTTCATGCTCAATCGATGTTGTCGCTGAACGTATAAGGGAATCCAGCAAGGCCAGATTTTCTGTGGCTGTGGCTGCGATCGTAGTTGTGATCGTATTTGTGATTGGGGGAGTTGGCTGGATATCGGCGGCCAGTAGTGCACTCGATACAGTGTCGCAGGCCTGTTTTATTTCCTGTTCAATAGCTGTTTTTTCGCTTTGTGCCGAATTAAATTCCTCTGCAGTTTGCAACGCTCTCTGGCGAGCTTCAAGCCAGGCCTCTAGCGACTCGACATTTTCAATCTTCTCCAGGGCAGGAGACAGGCTGGCAGCAAGTTTCGATAGTCTGGCATGGTGTTCATGCAATTTGGTCTGGATCGACTCGTCATCGTTGTTGGCAGCAACGACATCTTCTTTTGCGATGCTGATCGCACGTTGCAAGCTGCCGATCTTGGCCAGTGATTCAGTATTGCGTAGCCGGGTTTCTTGCGCGGTATCGTCTTGCCGCATGGCTTTTTCAAAGGCATCTGCGCTGCTGCTGCTCAGGGTTGCCCGGTGTTCACGCCATGCCTGATCTCGTTGCAAGCGCAGCTTGGCGGACGCGCTATCATCCAGTAGACCTTGTTTTTGGAATGCCTGGAATTCAGCTTCGGTGCGTCTCAGCTGTTCTTTGCGGTTACGCAGTGCAAGATCAGTTTCTGATTGGCGTGTCGACAGGTCGAGCTGCTGTGTCTTCAAATTACTCAGCACACTCTGATGTGGCACTTGCATTTGCAATAATGAATCTGTCGTGCCTTGCCATGGATGTAGCGCAGCCAGCTGCTCCTTAAGAGCTCGCTCCAGCTTGTCAGCAGTCATATTCGCAGTTCGGTGCTGACGTGAATACTCGAGATGCGAATAAGGTGCAATGGCAGCAGTAAGATTGTCGATTTTGGGTTGCCGGCTCAAGCTCATCGTTTTTTGGTCTTCGGATGATTGAGCGTCAGTCTTCCCCTCCCACTGCGCAAACTCTTGCACCAATGTGTTGTGTCGGGTTTCTATCAACCTCAATTCCTTGCGGGCAGCTTTGTTCGAAGACAGCAGCACAGGGTGCTGCTCGATCAGTCCCATTAGCTGACCTCGCAAGCTGCTGCTGATCAGCAGTGAATCTGGTGGGCATTCAGGCTTGCTGTCAAGATTTGCCAGCGTTGCCTGTATCTTTTTTGCACTGTTTTCCAGTGCCAGTTCCAGCTCGGGCAGATTGTCCCGGCCAGCAATATATTTTTCCCGGGCAGACTCAAGCGCCGGTAGTTCATGCAGTAATGACAGGGCTATGCCATCGACCTGCGTTTCGGAGCTGGCATTCTCAATTCGTTGCAATTCGGTATCGAGGGTTTGCTGTCGAGCATTGAGCTGGATGCGACTTTTTTCCAGCTCGTGGACTTCCTGGGACCAACTGTCAGGTGCATCGGGCAGATTAGTCATCGGGCTCAACTGCAACTGCAATTGCAGCAGGTTTCGCAGTCGTGGGTAGGCGTTTGCCTTGTCGCTGAGTTTCTCAACTTCGAGCTTTGCCTTGTCCAGTTCTCTTGCAAGTTCAGCGTACTGGCTGTCAGCCTCCTTGTGTTCGCGTACCAGCTTCTTATAGTTACCTGCCTGCGTATCCAGACGGCTACGCTCAAGTTCGAGCTTGTGAAGCTCCTCTTTCAAGTCTTTTAATTCGCCTTTTCTTGCGTTTCGTCGATAGAACTCATCATTCTGCTCGTGCAAGGTCTGCAGGGATTCACTGATGCGTGCTACACCGCTGGTAGCAGAATAGAGTAGTTTTCCCAGATCGCCTTCGCTTTTTAAAATACTGTTTCCTCCCTCTTCGAGGGATTGATCGTCCAGCGAAAACATGGTGCGGTAAGATTCCCGGCCAATATTACCCAGTGCCGTTTGCAATTCATGCTCGTTCACCGGATTATCATCCGGGCCTAGCAGGCTGCTGTTCTTTTTTTTGATCCGTACAAAATCGCGAGCAACATCTTTGAGTTCATCTTGAGCCAGTTGCAGACGCGCACCAACCTGCAGCGTTGCATTGTCGTGCTTGAAATTGTGAGTGGTGCGCAAGGGGATGCCAAACAGGAAATCCAGCCACGCAGCCATCAACGTAGATTTACCGGCTTCATTTGGCCCATAGATGATGTGCAGGTCAGCCTCGCCGTTCGGGCGATCGCCAAAGTCAATTGAGTGATCGGTAAACTTCCCGAACCGCGTAAGATCAAGTCGTTGTATTCTCACCGGCCCGATCCTGTGCTGCCTCTGTCACTGAGCCACAGCGTTATCATAAAGCTGCACATTAACCTGGCTCGGTGCAGTCTGTGACGCTGAGCTGCTTGTCCTGGGTTGCTCCTTGGGTTGCTCCATGGGTTGCCTCCCGGGTTTCGTTCCGGTTTGCCTGAAATGTTGCCTGGCATGTTGCCTGGGATGTTATCTGGGATGTTATCTGGGAGCTTGCTTCCTGCGTCGCGTTGGCGTGCAGATGAGCTATCACATGTGTGGTGCCACTGTTGGCAAGTTGAAGCGCAGTAGTCATTATCTCCTCGGCCGTGTTGCCAAATTCGGCACGTAATTCAGCGGGTAGCTGTTTGCAAAAATCCATGACTGTTGATTGAGCCTGGCTGTGAAAATGGCTGGAGTTTTTTATCTCCTCATGCATCAATTGTCGTAAATCAAATAGTGGGTTCTGGCTCCCGGAACTTTTTGCATGGCCATTTGCACTGCTGGCGACTCGATCGGGTAAGTCGCAGTCGACAACCAGTTTTTCAATCCAGCGCCCACCTTCGTCGCTCAGTCGGCTGCGTAACTCATGCAACAGAAGGTCGTGGTCACGTTGCAACTGCCACAACAACTCTGTTTTTCCTGTCAGACTGACTCTTGCCACCAGCTGTTCGGCACCGCATGTGGCATTGACCTTGTCTATTTCAATCAAGGTCCGATCTATCACGCCGGACCAATCGTCCACGCCTGTCAACGATACGCTGACCCACTCGAATTGCGCTACCGAGACACATTTTTCTTCTACCTCGATCTTTCTGCCTGGGCCGAGTGTGACCAGACTGACTGTTTTGACTCCAGCTTCTCCAATGTCTCTGCCCTGGGGAATACCCGGCATCACTATCGTGCAATCACCTTGCTGGAACACCAGTCGCTTGTGAATGTGCCCCAGGGCCCAGTAGTCAAAGCCATGTGTCTGCAGGTCATTACGTGTGCAAGGTGCGTAGGGATCGTGGCCAACCGCACCGTCAAGACTGGTGTGCAGAAGACCAATATTAAATGCGTCAGCGACCGGGGCAGGGTATTCGGGGAGCAGACTCTCTGGTGCATGGGGTTGCTTGAAACTGACTCCATGCAGGACCACCGGCATATCCTCTGTCTCGGTAGCGCTTGCGGTGAAGCCGAAGTGTGCAGCACTGAACTCGACACTACCAGCCTTGTGCCCGAACACATGAACGTTATCCGGCAGAGTGAGTTCCCGGGTCACCTTGGATTCGGCGTCGTGATTACCTCTTATTATAAAAACTGCTATACCGGCCTCTGACAGACGTCGCATCTCGGAGGCAAAAAATCGCGCGGTTTTCATCGATGTCTGGTCACCGTCGTACAGATCTCCGGCTACCAGCAGTGCGTCGACCTGCTCATCAATGCAAAGATCCACGATTCGCATAAAGGTCTTGCGGGTGGCATTGGCAATCAGATCCGCAAGCTCCTGATGGCGCAGTGCCAGAGAGCGCAGCGGCGAGTCGAGGTGAATGTCTGCAGTATGGATAAACCGAAAGGCCATGACATGGATGTCTTGTTCAGGTTTACTCATTATACGGCAACAGCATAAAGCGGGCTGCAATGAGAAATCCGGTTGTTAGCCACTATTCTGCCAGTTAGACAGATGACGAAAAACGACTCAAAATAGCACTTTGCGAGATGGGAGGCGCAATCCATGAATATAAGGTCCTGGGGCAAAACCACTGTAGCGGTAGGTGGTGGGTTGGGTGTTTGCGTACCGGTGTTACTGGCTGCCCTCGCAATAACTGCAGCATCGGTGTCCTCAGTTTCTGCACAAAGCGCCACCTCTGATAGTACAAATGGCCAGCCACGCGGTGCCTTGCCGGTGGTGCCCTTGCCACAGTTGCATAAACTGACGGGTTTGTCGGCGGGAGACCATCTGAATGTTCGCCGTCAGGCATCTGCAGGCTCAGAGGATATCGGAAATGTCAGCCCGGATATGGGGCCGGTGGACATCATCGGCATCGATGATAGCGGCGAATGGGGGCGTATCGTTTGGCAGGATGCCAATGCCTGGTTGTCGCTTAACTATCTGGAACCCGATGACGACGGCTATTTACCGGGGGCCAGGGTGCCAGAAGGGTTGCAGTGTGTGGGTGCCGAACCTTTTTGGAGCTACACGATCAAGTCGGCGCAAGAGGTTGCCCTGCAGTATCCCGACCGCGATGAATCTCCGGACATGATCCTCGATCAGGTGCTCGGTTCGAGCAACCGCATTGATTTCCCGCTGGCGCTACTGGCCGCATCTGCCAGCCTCTCAACCACTGCCATGTTGCGTACCGGTCTCTGTTTTGATGGCATGAGTGATCGTGAATATGGCTGGAGTGTGGATATTCTGGTTTATGAACGTGACCAGCAACGGCTGCTCTCGGGTTGTTGCCACCTGCCTCTACCCTGATATCTCAACTTAACAGCAATACTGCCGAATTCAGCGCATCCTCATTGGTGGCTTGATCCGAAAGCGCTTTCGGAATATGATCTATTCATGCAAAGTATCAGTCTGAAAGCGCTTTCGGCACATTTGGGTCTCAGTGATGGCACTGTGTCGCGCGCGCTCAATGACTACCCGGATATCGCCTTGCGTACCCGGAACAGAGTCAAAGAGGCTGCGCGGGAGCTGGGTTATTCACCCAATTCAAATGCCCGCAGGCTGGCAACCGGTGATGCCGAGTGCATCGGCTACATCGTCTCGGGCCAGTCAGGTCATTTATCAGAGCCTTTTCTGGCTGAGCTACTTGATGGCATTACCGACGCGATTGCGGCGCGGCATTGGGATTTAATGCTATCCATCGCCCGTACTGCAGAAGATGAACTGGACATCATCAATCGACTGGTTAAAACGCGTCGTGTAAATGGTCTGGTGATTTCCCGTACGCTTGCTACCGATCCCCGAGTGAGATTGTTAAAGCAATTGGGCATGCCGTTTGTGACTCATGGTCGTACCTCCGAGTCCACCGACCATGCCTGGTTTGATGTCGACAATTCGCGTGCCTTTGAAGAGGCTGTGCGTCATTTGCTGAACCTGGGTCATCGTCGTATTGCGTTGATTGGCGGTTCTCCCTCATACAATTTCGCGCTGGCACGACGTGCCGGTTTCGAAAAAGGAATGCAGATGGCAGGTTTACAGCCACAAGCCCATTTAGTTGAGGAAGCCGCTCTGAGTCGAGAGGGCGGAGAGACCGCCATGTCGAGACTGTTGGCGCTAAGAGATGTGCCAACCGCGGTTGTCTGTATTTCTGACGTAGTTGCACTGGGTGCCATCGCGGCGCTTAAAGCTGCCGGTCTTGAGCCCGGGCGGGATATGTCGGTGATCGGCTACGATGGCTTGCCTGTTTCCGAGTACTGCTCCCCTGCGCTGACAACAATGACCCAACCGTTGACTGACGCGGGTAGAAGGATTGGGGAAATGTTGTTGGCTGTTGTTGACGGTGAAGATCCCACCCACCATCAGGAACTGGTGCAGGCAAAACTGGTTCGCCGGGAAACAGATCGACCGCCGTTGCAGTAACAGTTTGGATTATTGCCGGAAAGCCACACGCCGGCGCTATTTCGTTTCGCATTGATTGTGCGGAGCGTTTTGTGTGGTATCCAATATTGGAGAGAGAGAATGAAACCATTTGTAAGACAGGCGAGCGCGGCGCTGGTAGCTGTATCGCTGGGGATGATTGGAAACACGGCAGTGGCAGAAGACCTGTTGTTCTGGTCAAAGCAGGGTAAGCCGGTAGAGGAAGCGCAAGCCATGCGCGATCAAGTGTTGTCCGGGTTTGGCAGCGCAGTAGATTTTCAGCCCAATGATGGCGGCCCCTGGTTAACACGTTTGCAAGCCGAACTAAAAGCAGGCAGCGGAAAAATAGGTGTGCTTGGTGCCTTGCACGGTGACTACACCAGCATGCCAGATGATCTGGTTGATCTGTCAGACATCGACCTGGGTGATGTCCAGATGAATGCCAAGTTTATGGAGTTGGGTAAACTCGGCACTTCAGAGCAAAAGTATATCCCGTGGATGCAGGCGACCTATGTCATGGCTGCCAACAAGAAAGCACTGGAGCATTTGCCGGAAGGCGCTGATATCGATGCCCTGACTTATGATCAATTGATCGAATGGTCCAAGACCATGGCAGAGAAAACCGGCTCTCCGAAGTTCGGCTTTCCGGCTGGTCCCAAAGGGCTGAAGCACCGCTTCTTCCAGGGTTATATGTATCCTTCCTACACCAATTCCATGGTCAGTAAATTTCGATCTGCTGAAGCTGAAACAGCGTGGAACAAATTCAAGGAACTCTGGAGTTATACCAACCCCGGCTCAACAGGGTATTCCGCCATGCAGGAACAACTTTTGACCGAAGAGGTTTGGGTGGTGTTTGATCATACCGCGCGTTTGGCCAATGCGTTCAACGAACGGCCGGATGATTTTATCGCGTTCCCTGCACCAGCAGGTCCGACAGGCCGTGGGTTTATGCCAGTGGTTGTCGGTGTAGCGATACCAAAGACAGCACCCGATATGGATGCAGCGAAAAAGCTGGTAGCTTACATGGCTAATCCTGCGACTCAGATCGAGACTCTGAAAGCCCTGAGCTTTTTCCCGGTTGTTGATGCTGAACTCCCGTCAGACATGCCGGCCTCGGTGCAGCTGTCCGGGTCTGCCATTTCCAAAATGGCTGGATCTGCGGATGCCAACCCGGGTCTGCTACCAGTCGGTTTGGGTAAGTTGGGTGGTCAATTTAATCAAGTCTACGTCGACACCTTTGAGCGTGTAGTGTTGGGTGGAGAAGACGTGCGCAAGGTGCTGGATGAGCAAGCTGGCGCTTTGCGAGCTGTGATGGAAGAGGCAGGTGCTCCCTGCTGGGCCCCGGATCCCGCATCTGAAGGTCCATGCCCAGTAGAATAAGGCCAGTAGCATAAGGAAAGGTAGTCAGGTAGCAGAACAAGGTTCCTCCCGAACCTTGTTCTGCCTTGCTACCGACAGAGCCAACGCGAATGCACAATAGAGCCTTGCCCTATTTACTGCTTCTGCCAGCAACCGTGTTTCTGGTAGCGTTTTTTTTGTATCCATTCGTAATGGTTGCCTATCAAGCGTTTACCACTGATGAAGGCATACTGACAACTCAGTACTTCACTAAAATGACATCGCACTGGAAGTTCAAACCAGCGCTCAACTACACCCTGTTGTTGGCTTTTACTGTTGTTCCCATCCAGATCGCACTGGCCTTGTATATGGCCACGCTAGTCAGCAACATGAAGCGTGGTCGTGACTTGATTCTTTACGTATGGACCATACCGCTGGGGATTTCCGATCTGGCGGCAGGATTGATCTGGCTTGCGATTTTTGATCAGACCGGTTTTCTTAATTCAATACTGGTCGGCATGGGTTTGCAGGAACAGCCCAGCCTGTTTTTAGGTTATCAAAACAAGGGAACCATTTTTCTTGCAGTGGTGCTGGCCGAAGTATGGCGGGCAACGGCTATCGTGCTGGTTATTCTGGTAGCGGGCATAGGGTTGATTCCAAAGGAATATTACGAAGCCGCGCAGGTATTCGGAGCGGGTGGTTGGCAGAGGTTTACCAAAGTGACACTGCCATTGCTAAAGCCTAGCTTGCAAACAGCACTCATATTGAGGGTGATTCTGGCATTTGAAGTTTTTGCCGTTGTCGTCGCACTGGGTGGTACCAATCTGCCTGTGCTGATGGGTGAAGTTTATCAAAGACAATTCGTGCTTCAGGATAATCATGTTGCAGCAGCGTTCGCTCTGTTGATTTTGTTTATCTCCATTGCATTCACGTTGCTTATCATGTGGGTGTTGCGTACACCACGCGAGGCAAGGTTATGACAGGTCAAATCGGTGATTCCGCTCCGGCCGGAGGTTGTGATGAATAGGTCTTCACCAGATTGCGTCTTTTGGGTGATGACATGAGCACTGCAAGCACCTCAGTGATCGGCCAAAGTCGTGTGGCAAAATGGGCTGTAACCGCTTCTGTTGTGTTTTTGTGTCTCTGGGTACTGGTACCGATATATCTGTTGGTGGCCAATACTTTTTCATCACCGGCAGAAGTCAACGGTTTTCCAAAAAGGTTCTGGCCTTCCTTCGACACCGAGAGTATCGAATTTTTTCTGAATTTTCATGGAGTGGGGTCGGCGCTATGGAACTCTCTTCTGGTTGCAAGCCTGACGATGATACTGTCGATCAGTGTGGGTGCGCCTGCGGGCTATGCGCTTTCGCGTTTTGAATTTCGAGGAAAAGGTACTTTTCGAGTGCTGGTATTGATGACGCGGGCTTTTCCATTACCGTTGCTTGCATTACCAATGGCGGTGATGTTTATCAAGGTTGGGCTCGATGATACCGTGTTGGGTTTGGCCATTGTTCACACCACATTAGCCTTGCCGTTTGCCGTTTTAATCACGTACTCGCTCTTTTCGGGTATACCGGTAGAACTTGAGGAGGCAGCATGGACTTTGGGTTGTAGTCGTTTTCAGGCTTTTATCAAGGTTATCTTTCCACTGGTGTTGCCGGGTATTGCTGCGTCGGCGATCTTCGCGTTTGTTGTTTCGTGGAATGAGGTATTTGCAGCTGCTGTGTTGACAATAGAACATCGGACATTGCCAGCGTTTCTGCTACAAAGTCTGGATGATGCACCGCTGCATCTGAAGTTTGCCGGTGGCGCGGTCCTGGTTATACCTGCGTTGGTGTTTATTTTTATGGTCAGGAAATACCTGTTTGCGATGTGGGGGATAGCCAATCGGTGATGCTATGGCTGAAATAAAAATACAAGAAGTTGCCAAACAATTTGGTAAGACACATGCATTGCATTCGGTTGATCTCCGCATTGAAGACAAGGAGTTTCTGGTTTTGCTGGGTGCCTCGGGCTGCGGTAAGACGACATTGCTGCGCATCGTCGCCGGGCTTGAAACTGCTACCACTGGTGAAGTGTGGATCGGTGATCGCCGTGTGGATCATCTGGCTCCGAAAGATCGTGGAATTGCGATGGTGTTCCAGAACTATGCTGTTTTCCCGCATATGACAGTGTTTGAGAATATCGCGTTTGGGTTGAGAATGAAAAAAGTGCACAACGCGGAGATAGACAAGAGAGTAAAACGCACAGCGGAGCTGATGCACATAGAAAACCTGCTGGCGCGCTATTCAGGTCAACTGTCCGGAGGGCAAAGACAACGTGTGGCGGTTGCCCGTGCATTGGCTACTGAGCCGGACGTGATATTGATGGATGAACCTCTGTCCAATCTGGATGCATTGCTACGTATGGAAATGCGCACAGAGCTCAAAAGTATTCTGGCGCAGAGCCAGACAACAACGATTTATGTGACACATGATCAGGTAGAAGCCATGAGTATGGCCGATCGAATTGCCATCATGCACCAGGGCCATATCGTTCAGGCAACTTCGCCGGTCGAAGTCTACCGAAATCCCGCAACCCGTTTTGTCGGTTCTTTCATCGGTAATCCCCCGATGAATTTCCTGCCAGCTAAAAATCTCGGTAATGGCGTTTTTGAGGTGGGTGGCACCCGTTTCAAGGGGCCCGATGTCAATGTCGATTCGCTTGAGTTTGCGATTCGGCCGGAAGACATTGTCGTGGGGCAGGGTGAAATGCAGGGAAGGATTCGGGTAGTTGAGCCGCTGGGTTCACATATTCAAGCAAGCTGTGAGGTCAATGGCACGCTGTTCCGGGTTGTGGTGGACAGTAATTCAGTGATAAAAACCGGAGATATGCTGGCACTCGAACCAACCGCTGACCGCATCCGCTGGTTCGATGCCGATGGCAAGCTGGTGCCGGTATAATCAAGGAAGTCTGGTTAGATATCTCAATGAATAGTTCTTCTGGAGCCTTGTAGTGAGTGCAACGAACACGAGTGAAATTCATCAAAACGCAATATCGATATTGCGCTTGAATGATAAGGGTACCTACACGGTACCTACTCACGGCTTGTATCCGTTTCAATGGAATTGGGATTCCTGTCTGACGGCTCTTGGGCAATCTCATTTTGACGAGAATCGGGCCTGGCGAGAGATAGAAACTTTGTTTGAACACCAGTGGCCCGATGGCATGGTGCCGCATATCATATTTCATGAACTGGATGACGGGTATTTCCCGGGCCCGGATGTGTGGCAAACCGATCGACCTGTCGCTACCTCTGGTATTACCCAACCTCCGGTGGCGGGGTTTGCCGTCAAGCGACTTTACGAACGGGCATCTGATCGTGAAGCTGCGCGAACCCGCGCGCTGGCACTGTTGCCAGCCATTGACCGTTGGCACCAATGGTTTTTTGAGTGCAGGGATCCCGCCGATGAAGGGCTGGTCGCGCTGATACATCCCTGGGAATCTGGCAGAGACAATTCAATTGACTGGGATGCCCCTTTTCAAAGAGTACCGACAGACGGCATCCAACCTTATCATCGTCGCGACACTGATCATGCCGATCCAGCGCATCGTCCGACCAAAGAGCAATATGATCGCTACCTGTGGTTACTGCAACACTTCCGTGGCCTGCAATGGAACAACCACGCATTACATGATGAGTCTCCGTTTCAAGTGGTTGATCCGGGATTTAACGCGATTCTGGCACGCTCTTGCCATGATGTGGCAACGCTGGCAAGGGAATTGGGCTTGGTTGAAATCGCAGATAAAAACCAGGCACGGGCGGAGGCGACGGTTGCTGCCCTTGAGAATCTCTGGAGTGATGATTACTCACAGTATCTCTGCTATGACCGGATAGCGGGAGTACATCAACAAAGTGCTTCGGTGGCTGGTTTGCTGGCGGTGTTTGCACCGATCCCGACAGCCCGTATTGACTCTATTGTCGCGAAATTAAACACCATGGCTGAAAACAGCCGCTTTCTGGTAGCGAGCCATGATCCACTGGATAACCGTTTCGATGGCAAGCGCTACTGGCGAGGGCCCGTTTGGCTGATAGTCAATTACATGATCATTGATGGACTGAAAGTCGCTGGCCAGCTGGATATGGCCAAACGGATTGAAACCGACAGCCTGAAACTGATTGGAGAATCCGGGTTTGCCGAATACTATGACCCGAAGTCCGGGGAAGGCTGCGGTGGTGAATCCTTTACCTGGACTGCGGCTATGATGCTGGAGTTTTTAAAAGACTGACGTCGGCGCCAGTGTTCTCACTCCAGTACTTTGGCAAACCAGCGCTGGCACATAATAAGCAACATCAGTGGCGGTAGCAGTGTGATAACCAGCAATGCCATGCCCGGCCCTGATTCCTGCCCCATTAGCCGTATGCCGCGCACCAGTGTGTACAGTGAATCATCGGTGCTGATCATTAGCGGCCAAAGGTACTGGTTCCAGCCCAGTATAAAGGCAATAACAAATACCACGGTAATGCAGCGCCAGTACATCGGGATCACGATATCAATCAGGAACTTGATCGGGCCGGCTGAATCCAGTTGGGCGGCTTCCTGAATTTCTGCTGGCAAGCCCTTAAAGTTCTGTCTGAAAAACAAGGTTCCAAGCGCCAGTGCCAGTGTTGGCAGCACGATACCGGTATGCGTGTTTATCAGCCCCAGAGTTGCGGTTATCTGAAAGGTATTTACAAATCTTGCTTCCAGCGGAAATAACAGAGTCAGCAAGCTTACCCAGAACAAGGTGCGTACTGCATGCATACGTACAAAGACAAACGCATAGGCTGCGAGCAGGGAAAATAGCGTGGTGAGTAGTGCTGAACCCAGCGCAACTATCAGGGAATTACGCAGCATTTCTACAACGGTTACCTGCCTGCTAAAACCACTGGCAAGTTTGAATACAGCCAGGTAGTTGTTGGTCAGCTGATCACCGGGTAACCACTGTAATCCCAGCTGTTGCAGGGTGGAACTGCCATGAGAAGATGACACCAGCACCAGATACAGCGGTGATGCCAGAAACAAAACGCCAGCAATGAGTATCAAGTGATTGAGTAGCGAGCGCAATCGGCTTCCATGATGCCCATCGGGTTGGGCTACTTAAGGTTGAGCTACTTGAGTCGGGAACCTGTCTCTTTTAAAAACACCATGGCATCGGCCACGTCGAAGTGGAGATCCAGAATCGACTCAATGTCCGGTATGTTGGCTTGACCGGTCTTAACACAAAATTCGACCGGTTCTCCATCCATTGAGCTGCCAGCCCCAATCAGCTCACCATAGATAACATTGTCTGCACCATGCTGCTCGACGATATCGACGCGAATTTTCAAAGCGCTGTTGGAGGAACCTGCCTGATCAGCGCTGAGGCTCAAGTGATCTGGCCTGAGACCGAGAACCAGTTCTTTATCGGCGGGTAAATCCTGAAACCCGTCGATGCTTAAATCGCCCGATACCAAGCTTTGTCCGGATAGTTTGACCGGAAGCAGGTTGATTTGAGGGGAACCGATAAATGATGCAACGAACAGCGTAGCCGGGTTTGAGTACAACTCCATTGGAGCGCCCATTTGTTCAACCCTGCCATCGTTGATCACAGCAAGCCTGTCTGCCAGAGTCATCGCTTCTGTTTGATCATGGGTTACATAGATGCTGGTTACATCCATGCGTCGTTGCAGGCGTTTGATTTCAATACGCATCTGAACCCGCAGTTTTGCATCCAGATTCGATAGTGGCTCATCAAACAGGAAGACTTTGGGCTCGCGTACGATGGCCCGACCCATCGCAACGCGTTGTCTTTGTCCACCCGAAAGCTGGTTTGGTTGTCGGTCCAGGAAGTCGCCAATGCGTAACATGGCAGCCGCATCTTCCACCTTTTTGTTGATTTCGTCTTTGGCAAAACCACGATTTTTCAAACCATAGGACATATTGCCGCGCACGGTCATGTGAGGATAAAGCGCGTAGTTTTGAAACACCATTGCAACATCACGATCGGCTGGCGTGACGTCATTTACAACCTTGTCCTGAATCAGGATTTCGCCCTCAGTGATCTTCTCCAGTCCGGCAACCATGCGCAGCAAAGTGGATTTGCCACAACCCGATGGTCCGACAAACACAATAAATTCACCATGATCAATTTCCATATCGACTCCCCTGACGGCGATGGCGCCGTTAGGGTAGGTTTTCTGGACGTTTTTTAATTCAAGACTGGCCATTATTTTTCACTCTCCACCAAACCCTTGACGAACCAGTTCTGGAATACCAATACCACCAATACCGGCGGTAGTGTAGCCAGAATCGTCAATGCGAAAGCCTTTTGATATTGTGGCAGCTCACCGCCTTCTGCCAGTATCTGGTAGATCTGTTTGATGCCGATAACCAGCGTGTAATTTTCTTCTTTGGTCGTCATGATCAGTGGCCACAAATACTGATTCCAGCCAACCACAAACATGATAATCAAAATGGCAGCGATCATGGTGCGTGATAGCGGAACCAGAATGTCCTTAAAAAATTGCCAGGCGGTTGCGCCGTCAAGCTTCGCGGCTTCCAACAACTCGTCCGGTACCGAGCGGAAGAACTGACGGAAGAAAAACGTACCGGTTGCCGAGGCAATCAAAGGCACGATAAGTCCCACATGTGTATCCAGCAGGCCAAGACTGGAGACCACCTCATAAGACGGGATTATCCTGACCTCGAGCGGTAGCAACAAGGTCATAAAAATGACCCAGAAAAGAAAGCTGGCCAACCTGAACCTGAAATAGACAATGGCATAGGCTGCGAGCATCGAGATAATCACCTTGCCAATCGCAAAACCAATACCGAGTATCAGGCTGTTTTTGAGCATGGTTGTGCCCAGTACCGATTTCATGACCCCGCCTTCTACAAACAGGACCTGCCGATAGGTTTCAACAAAATGAGCGCCTGGCCATAACTGCAGACCTTCACGCAGGATGGTTTCAGCACTGTGGGTAGAGGTAGCGAATGCCACCCAAACCGGCAAGCTCATAAACAGCATGCCCAGAATAAGCACCAGATGTGTGGTCAGCAGTCGCCAGTTAACATTATTCATGACGAAAGTCTCCTGTGCTGTGCCACTTCATTAGTGCTGCGCCACTTCATTAGTAATGCACCTTGCGTTCAATAAACCTGAACTGCAATACCGTGAGTGCCAGCACGATTAACATCAGCACTACCGATTGCGCGGATGAGCCACCCAGATCAGCTCCTCTGAAGCCGTCCTGAAAAACCTTGAATACCAAAGTATTGGTCGCACCACCTGGCGCACCACGGGTGGTGGTATCGATAATCCCGAAGGTTTCAAAAAATGCATAGGTGATGTTGATCACCATCAGGAAGAACGTCGTCGGTGCCAGCAGAGGAAAGGTAATGGTCCAGAATCGCCGGGTAGGGCTTCGACAATCCATTGTGGCAGCTTCCTGAACACTGTGTGGGATTCCCTGCAGACCCGACAGGAAGAAAATAAAATTAACGCTGACCTGTTTCCAGACAGCAATCAGTACAACCACAAAGCTGGCATCAAACGCATCCAGCTTGTGATCAAAATCCCAGCCAATAGCGTTCAAAAATTTGTACAAGTCCCCGATAATCGGGTTAAACATCAGATTACCCATCAGCCCGGCAACAGGAGGGGCAATGGCATAGGCCCACATCAGCGTGGTTTTGTAGGTGCGGGCACCACGGATCACTTCGTTGGCCTTGACGGCAAGCAATAACGCCAGCCCAAGTGACAGGAAGGTGACCAGTGCGGAAAAAATCAGGGTAAAGCCGGCAGCCTGTAACCAGGCTGTGCTTAAAATAGTGTCTTTGTAGTTACGGAACCAGACGAATTGGGTCGATAAACCAAATGCATCTTCCAACAAAAAGGACTGGTGTATGGCTTGTGCTGCAGGCCACAGGAAAAAGACGACAATGATGATTATCTGGGGCGCAACGAACAGATAGGGGATGCTGCTGTGCTCGAATTGAACGCGCTTCATTCCGTTTAATAACCCTTAATCTTTGCGTGTTAGCCAAAACACGCATAACAGGCAAAAGCCCAAAAGCACTTTTGCCTGCCTGCGTGACATTTAACCTGATTGCCTAATGGTTATTGCAACCATGAATTTGGCAACCATGGATGTGCCAACCATGGATGTGAAATCCAATTTGCCAACAACAGATAGCGACAATCAGGATAGGCGTTTTTCGATTACTTGTAAGTATCGCTAAAACGCTTTAACAGAGCATTGGACTCTTTCTCCATGGCGGCGAATGCATCTTCTACCGAAGCCGAACCTGAGAAAATATCATCGTAGTGCTTGTACATGACATCACGGATTTGGACGTAGTAGCCCAATCGATAGCCTTTGGTCCACTCACCGCCTGGCTGGCTTAACTGCAGGATTCCAATTTCGGCATCAGGTGAAGATTCATAGTAACCCTCTTTTTTGGCCATATCGTAGGCTGCAGATGTAATGGGCACGTATCCGGTTTCCTTGTGCCAGAACACTTGATTATCCGGGTTGGTCATAAAACCGAAGAAATCAGCAACGGCTTTGTATTCATCGTCAGAATGACCTGCCATCGCAAACAGCGCTGCGCCACC